>CAYRZU010000003.1:0-91062 GCA_964428895.1 uncultured Planctomycetaceae bacterium | reverse complement strand
ACCGACGGGATTCGAACCCGCAACCTCCGGATCGACAGTCCGGTGCTCTAACCAATTGAGCTACGGCCCCATGACTTGACGGCCGGAGCCGTCAACAGGGTCGCGAAGTATATCTATTCTATCGCCTCAGTGTCAACCCGCATTCAGCCCGGCGAAAAAAAAGGCCCGCCCGGCGGCGGCCGAGCGGGCTAGGAGTCCAGTCTATAGGGCTAGAACAGCCAACTCTCCTGCTCGTCGTTGGGCCCGCCGACCAGGACCATCTCCTGGGCCGGCTCGACCTCGGGAACGGGGACGTCCACGTTGGCATTGAGATCGAGGTCGTCGGGGTAGTCCCGAGCGGCGACCGGTTCGTAGACGCCGATCTCGACCTGGTCGGCTTCGACGGTCTGGTCCGGCTCGGGCACAGGCTCTTGGAAGGGGTCGACCATGTCGACCAGAGAGCGGCTGAGATGGAGCGTCTCGTACTCTCGGCCTTGGTGGGCGGCCGGACAAGGGGAGGCCATGACCATCACCTCGGCATTGACGGCCGGCTGGGCGTTGGGTTGGCGCCAATGGCCCGTGCCGCCGCTTAACCTTGGCGCTGTCATGCAGTTAAGCTTCCGCAGGTAGTCGAGCAGATCGCCTTGCTCGAACTGGGAGAGGAAGCCGGGCTCGGCGGAAGGGTTTGTGTCGATGATGTGGTCGATAAGCTGACGTTTGGTCATGTCGCCATCCTTGGCTAAATTAATGACTTAAGGGCCCGTCGATCCTTATGGGCCACTACAGTTATCGGACATTGGGGTCGGATGGCTTTAGGTTTCAAAAGCGGAATAGTGGTCGCCAGACGCAGAAAATCGCGGTATACTCTCACGCTATTATGGCTACGGAAGTCCAGTCCGAGATCGCCGGGTGGGTCAGTGACGTTGAGTTCGAACGCCACGGCCCGGTCCGGCGCCTGCTGAAGGCGGCCCTGTTCAACCCCTTTGCCAACTACATGCCCGCGGGCATGATCCGGGGGCTGTTGAGGCTGACGGAGAGCCAATTGGCGGCGGCCAATTGGTCGGATCCGGGTGGGTGGCGGTCGATGGTGATCAGCTACGAGGGCAAGCCCAAGCAGTTTGCCGACAAGCTACTGGTCGGGGCCGGCTCGGTGCCGACGGCCCTTCGGAACCGCCGCCGGCTGACGGGGCGACTTCTGGCGGGCCTGATCGACAGCGCCGACGCCGACGACGCCCACGTGCTGTGCCTGGCGGCCGGCCCCGGTATCACCGTGATCGACGCCCTGACCGAAGCGACCAAGCCCGCCCACGCCACGTTGGTGGATATCAGCCCGGACGCCTTCGATTATGGCTGCACGCTGGCGGCTGAAAAGGGCGTGGTCGACCGTGTCCGATACGTCCTGGGCGACGTGCGGGATATCGACGAACTGCTCGAGACCCCGCCCGATCTGGTTACCATGATCGGTATTTGTGAGTACCTTACCGACGAGCAGATCGTGGAAATTGCCGAGGCGGCTGCGGGCGTTATGCCCTCGCGCTCCCCGATCGTTTTCAACAGCATCTCGAAGGCCCATGGGACGGACCGTTTCTTCCGCCGCGTGTTCGGCCTTCATATCAACCACCGAAGCGTTGAACACCTGCAAGGATTGCTAGGCCAAGCCGGCTTCGGACTTTTTGAAGCTGTCGCCGAACCCTTGGGCGTCTACCACGTCATGGTCGGCAGACGGCTTGGGTGATTCGCCGCGGAAGGAACCGTCCATGGCTGACATCTCCGTCCCTTGGGGCGACGAGGCGCTAACGATCTCGCTGCCCGAGAACTGGTCGATCCAGCAGACCGCCCAGTCTACCGTCTGGCCGGCTACCGATGACTGGAAGGATCAGATGGCCCGCGTCTTGGCCGAGCCGAACTCCGGCCCGAGCCTGACGGCTCTGCTGGCCGAGGCCAAACAGGGACGGGTTTCCCTGATCGTCGAAGACACCACCCGTCACAGCCCGCTCCCTGAGATCTTGCCCATTATCCTGCGGGAGATCGACCACGCCGGCATCAGCCGTGACCGCGTGGAGATTGTCTTCGCCTGCGGCATGCACCCGGCCATGACGCCACGGGAAGTGGTCGCCAAGCTCGGCCCGGAATTGGCCCGGCTGCGCTGGCGCTGCAATCCGTGGCAAGATGAACGGGCCTACGAATACGTCGGACGCGTGGGCAATAACAAGATCGCCATCGACGCCGACGTCCTGCGGTCGGACCTGCGGATCATCATTTCGTCGGTCAGCATTCACATGCAGGCGGGTTTTGGCGGTGGGTACAAGATGTTCCTGCCCGGCTGTGCGTCCCTGGACACGATTCGCCAGTTGCACCGGCTGGGGGTCGATAGCGGCGAGCAACTGGTCGGCACGCGGGCCGAAGACAACGCCATGCGGCGGGTCATTGACGGCGGTGGGCGGCTGATCGATCAGGCCCACGGGGCGACCTTCGCCGTTCAGTACCTGCTGGATGATGAGAACCTGCCGTGTTTCATCGCCGCCGGCGACGTGGTGGCCTCCCAAACCATGTTGGCCAAGCAGTGTTCGGTGGCCAACGGGGTCATGGTCGAGAGCCCGGCCGACATTGTGATCGCCAACGCGTATCCGCGCGATTTCGACTTGTGGCAGTCGTTCAAGGCCGTCGCCAACACCGGCTGGGCCTTGCGGGAGGGTGGGGTGGTTATCTGCCTGACCCGCTGCGAGGCGGCCATGCAGGGCATGCGCGTGCCGCCCTGGCCGCTCAGCCCGGGCATGATGCGAAAGATCATCCGCTGGCTGGGCGCCGAGACGTTCAGCTCCCTGATTACGCGTCTGGTTCCGCGATTGGCCGGCGATGCGGCGTTCTTCGTGCGGTTGGCCACCCAGGCCCTCTACCGGAATCCGATTCTGATGGTCTCCCCCATTCTGCACGCCACGGGGGGCAAGTTCCCCGGCATTGAGCTATTTGCCGACTTCCAGGATGCCGTGGCGCTGACTACCAAGCTCCTGGGCGACGATCCCCAGCGGGTGATCGTCTTCCCGGCCGGCGGCAACACCTACCCCGTGCCGCCGGAAGCGTAAGCCCCGGCTGCCTTAGAGGCCCGTCAGCTTGCCGACGGCGTCTTTCTCGTCGCCCACGATCGTCAGCAGCTTGTCGAGTTTGGTGATCTTGAAGCCCTCGCGGACCGGGTCTCGCATGCCGCACAAGACTAGCTTGCCCTTGATGGCCAGGCTCTTCTTATGCAGTTCGATGACGGCTCCGATCATCTGGCTGGACAGGTGCTGGACCCGCCGGAAGTCGACCACCAGTTTGCGGCGATCCTCTTCGTCGACCAGTTGCACGAGCCGGGCGCGAATGCTCTCGATGGCGACGGGGTCGAGCAGGGAGGTGTCTTCAATGAAGGCGACGGTGACGCCTAACGATTCTGAAATGACCAACCCCATGTGTCAGTGTCCTTGTCGGTTGCCCGGGCCACCTACGCGACGTCGAAAATGCACTGCACCTTGATCAGCGTCTGATCAGCCGGAAAGGCGTGGTACGCGAATACGTGCAGGTGGCGGGCCCTTGCTTCGTAGTCCAAATACGAAAACGGTGACAGCGGCGGCCGACTCATCCAGTCCGGGAAGGGCACGAACAGGCCCCTCGTTTGGCCAAGTCGGGCCAGCTCGGCGTGCGTATTGGCGAACACGCGTTCGCTCATTTGCTCGAGTTGGAAATTCATGGTGTATCGCAGACGGTCCTCGCCGCCCTCGTGTTCCTTCTCGCCGCGAAGGGCCATTTCCACCAGGCGCCCGCGATCCGGAAGGTCACGGTGAGTGTCGGCCAGGACTTCCGTCAGACAGCGATCATTGGCCTTGACGGATATCACGTGGCTGCAACCGGTGACCCACAGGCGGGCCTCGTAGGCCTTGCGGCAGAGGTGGTCTTCCGCGTGGATCGTAAACAGCTCCGGATGGAGCGGCCGATCGTATAGGAAGTACCTCAACGAGGCGACGGCTTGTTGTTGCTCAGGGCTCACCGAGTTCTCTCAAAGAGTAGTACGACGTTACGTGGCCCATTATAGCCGCATCCGTGGGGGTCACAACCGCGGCGAGCAGATAGGCAATCAGGCGGCGCCCGGGCCTGCGGGGGGTGAGGTGTCGTCGGGGCCGGTTCGGGAGGCCCGGTCAGCCTTGGCTTGGGCGGCGGCTTTGCGGGCCTGTCGAGCTTGCCGCAAGTGGCGGAGAGGCAGCTTGAGCTTCAGGTGGGGGCGTTTCTTGCGGTAGTAAATGACGGCGTGGTAGGTCGAGAAATAGACCCCCACCGCCAAGACCAGTCCGACCAGAAGGCTGCCCACCCACAGGGGCCAGAAGACGTCGATGGTCAGCTCCCACCAGCCTCGGACCCGTTCAATCCAACTGCCCTGGAAGCCCGTCCCGAAAGGGCCGAAGTCCAGTTCCTTCTCGGTACCTAGCAGCCACTGGCCGATGATGAAGTTGGGCATGTAGATGGGGACGACGGTGGCGGGATTGGAGATCCACACCAACGGCAGGCCGACGATCTTGTTCGCCCGGAACAGCCAGCACAGCAATACCACCAAGGCCATCTGAAGCCCGATCGCCGGTGTCCACGCCGCGAAGATACCGATCGCCAGCCCCAGCGCAATTCGATGGGGTGTGTCGTTGATGTGCAACACGCGGTACTTGATGAACCGCTTCAGCCAGTCCAGTGCAGCCTTAGCCGGCATGGGATTGCTCCGATGGGTCCAACATGTTTCGCACCGCCGAAACGACTTCGTCCGGGTCGATCACTTCCATGCAGATCGCGGGGTGACACCTGCGCTTCAGACAGCCCTGACAGTGCACGCCGGCGACGATCGCGCTGCCCAATCGGTACGGGCCGGTCCGCTCCAATCGCGTGGGCCCGATCAGGGTGACCACGTTGACGCCGACTGCCGGGGCGATGAACTTGGCCGCAGAATCACAGCAGACGACCCCCGCCGAATCGGCGATCAGGCCCACCATTTCCGGGACGGAGGTCCGCCCGGCCAGGTTGATCACGCCGCTGTCGATGCCATCGACGATGTCGGCGCACAAGGCCTCGTCGCTGGGTCCGCCGAGAACCAGCACGGGCAGGAGTTGGCCCAATTGCCGAACCACACGCCGCCAGTGACGAACCGGATACTGCTTGGACTGCCACCGCGTGGGCGGCACGCACACCAGATAGCCCTTGGTGTCCAGGCCCGCTTCCAGGCAGAACGCGTCGGTGAAATCCTTGGCGGTGGGAGCCACTTCCAGGGACATGTCCTCACCGCGTGCGTCGAGGCCGATCTCCTGGGCCAGGGCGATGTTCCGGTCCACCGTATGCATGGTGGTAACGCTGACCGGCCGGTCGTAGAAGACCCAGGCAAACTCGCGGGCATCGGCGAAGCCCACCCGTAACGGCGCCCCAGTGACCGCAGCAAAGAGGCCGCTTCGCAGCAAGCCCTGCAGATCGATGACCCAATCGTAGTCGCCGCGTCGCAGTGTCTTCATCAGCCAATAGAGGCGTGCCGCCGCCGAACGGGATCGCCACGCCTTGCCCAGGCGTTTTCGTTCGAAGGGGACCACTTCGTTCAGTTGGCTGTCGTGAGCGACCAAGGGCGCACAGGCATCGCTGAGCAACCAACTGGTCTGGGCCGCCGGGAAGGTCCGCTTCAACGCCCGCAGCACAGGAATGGCCGTCACCACATCTCCCAGGGCGCTGGGTTTGACGATCAGCACCCGACGAGGGACGATGTGCTTGGCCCGGTGCGAGATCATGTCGTGGCGCTCCGTGTAGCCTGCTGACGCCGAGCGAACTGGGTGTTGCGGCGGGATCGAATCTGCTGCTTGAGCTTCCGGGCCGACCAGGTCTCCAGCACGCGCCAGTAGGCTTTGAAGTCAATCCGTCCGCTTCCGGGCCGGCGCAGATATCCCAGCAGCATCCGCAACTGTCCCGGATTGTTGACGGCCGGGCACTTCAGCAACGATACGTTCAGCCGCATCAGGCCTTGGAAGCGTTGTCGCGTGGAGATGCGCCGCACGCGGCGCAGGCCGTCCAGGTCAATCAGAATGATCTCCGGCGACAGCCCCAGCCGCCAGCGAACGAACATGTTCGAGGCCTTGAGGTCCCGGTGAGCAAAATCGCAGTCATGGAGGCGCTGCAGCAGGCGGCCCATTTGCCAGAGGACCTCCTGGGCGAGCTGGTGCTGTTGCTCGACGGACAGTCGGGAATTGCCCGTCGGTCGTGGCGCTAGCCACGTCGACAGGAAATGGTCCAAGCGAGGCCAGGCGATCGCCTCGGTGATTAGGATGTTCTCGACCAGGAAGGGCCCGACGCGTCGCTCCAACGCCGCCAGCGGCAGGGCGGTGGGGATGCGGCGGGTCAGAAGCGCATGGCCCAAACGGAATGCTCGCAAGGCGCGAGATGTTCGGAAGCAGTCCAGCAGCGCCTTCCAGCGTCGCTTGCGCCGATGACGCTTGACGTAGACCTCCACGTCGACCTCGCCGAGGCGAATGGTCCGCCGGACAACCAGGGATGAGCGCGATTCCTTGAAGATATCCCCCCCGTCGCCATTGAGTAGGGCCGAGGGGTCGGTCAGGAGTTCCTTCCATTGGGCGACGGTGAATATCTCTTCGGCAGCGCGGGATCCGCCCAGACGGCGCTTCGAGGCGAGGACCACGTGCCCGCGCCACTTGTGGGGCAGGCGCAAGCGGGCGAAGTAGAGGTTGTTGCTCTGAATACGCCGGTCGCGCTGATTGAACAGGCGGCTGCGGTGGCGCATCGCGAAATGCTCGACCATGAGTTGCCACCCGCGAAGCGTTCCTTCGGCGCCGCTGGCCCGAAAGTAGTGCTTGAGGAATCGGAATCGTTCGGTGCGGGTGGTGAAGTCGAGGCGATCATGGAACAGGTGCGCCAGGTTGGCCGCCCGGGCGCGGCGAGAAATCCGTCGGGCCCGACGCGTGCGGTGCAAGTCGGTCAGGACCAGCTCCAACTCGGGCGTATCGGCCCGGATCAGGATATTGCCGCAGTGCAGGTCGCCATGGATCACGCCGGCGGCGTGCATTCGGCCGACCAATTGGGCCAGGGAGACGGTTACCTGGCGGATGCGGCGTCGCCCGACGGGCCCTTCGAGCAATTGCTGGTCGTGCCAGATATCGGCCGCCACGGCCGGACTGACCGCGGACGTGACCAGCCATTGGTGGCCCCCCGTCCACTGGGCCGCCAGGGCCCGGGGGGTGGTAACACCGGAGTCAGTCAGGTGCCGTGAAAACGCAACCTCGTGCTTGGCATCGTACCGGCCGAACACGCGCCCGATTCGGTGCCACAGCGAGCGGCTGTGGTAGTGCTTGATGTAGACCGACTGACCGTTGATAACGCCTCGAAAGACCGACCGGGACGCGTTCTTCTTGACCCTCTCCAAGCCGGCCGACAGCGGGTCCAGGATGGCGTCCAGATGGGGGCCCAGTTGCTCGGCGGTTGCCGAGTCGGCAAAGACCACGTCGCCGCGGCGTTCGATTGCGGTGGTGTTAGAGCGATCCATCATAGTTGTAGGTACGTGCCGAGGGGGCGCAATGATTGGGCGGATTATACCGTCGCGTCGGTGCTAGCATCAACCGGCGCCGACCAGAGCGGCTTCGTACGCGCCGGCCAGGGCATCCTTGGCTAGGGAAACGGTGAACTGTTCCGCCGCTCGGCTTCGGCCCGCTTGGCCGACGTCATCGGCCAGGCCGGGGGTCTCCAGTAGCGACAGCACGGCCTTGGATCCGGCCCGAGGGGTGCAGGCCTCTGCGAGCAGCGCGGCCGGGCCGGCGCATTCGACGAGGTCGGGTGTTTCGAAGGCGACCACGGGCAGGCCGGCGGCCAAAGCTTCGACCAACGCCGTTACGCCGCAGTCGCGCTGGGCGAAGAATACAGCGGCATCCCCGGCGGCCAGGATGTCGGCGCGGTGCGATGGCGGCCAGGGGCCCAGGATCTCCTCGGTGGATCCGGCTCCGCTGGCGAAATAGTAGATACTGTCCTTCAGCGGCCCCGGGTTCGGCAGGACCAGCCGTACCCGTGGCGCCACATGGCGAATGATGGCGTGGACCCAGCAGGCCATCTTGTGATTGACCTCTCGGATCATCTCGCCGGGGGCCAGCAAGGCGAAGTCGTCCGGGGCCAATCCTAGTTCCTCCCGGGCCTGTCGACGCCGAGCGGGGTGGTTGTCGATCGGCTCGGCCGAGGGGGGGAGAACGTGGATCAGTTCGGCGTCGCCGCCGGCAGCGATCAAACGCTGGCGGGACGAGGCGGTCGGTACGGTCCAGATGGTGCGCAAACGCCGGTGACGGCGGCGCCACTGGCGAAAGGCCCCGCCCGTGGGCGCCGTGGGCAGAGAGTAGACCACCGTTGCGGTTCGGCCGTAGGTGACGGCTTCGGCGGCCTGGTAGGCGACGCTCGACCAAGCGTGGATGACGGGCGCCTCCGGCAGCAGCTTGGCCACGCGGGGGGCCGCCAATCGCGCCACTCCCAAGGGAATGTGGACGGTCTCAAGGGGGAGTCGGTCCTCGGCTTCCGGCGGCGGACCGACGGACACAACGCTGTCTTCGGGCCCGGCCAGGCGGACCAACTGTCCCAGCATGTCCGCGGGGGTGTCCCGGCCGATCAGATGTAACACCTTGGTCATAAGATCGATGATGGTAAACCGTTCTAAGCGCTTTGGCAAAGGGCAGAAATCGGCCCAGCCCGATTCGGCCGGGTCGGCCTCCGGTGGCCGGGGGGGGCAGGGCTGCTAGGATTCTCCGGGATAGGTGAACCGGACGCGATACAGCGTTCGACCGGAGCGGCAATCCGGCGGGTACAACTGCGCAAGTTCGGCCAGCAGGTCGCGAGTTGTGGCGAAGCCGTCCGCCCTCGCGTCCGCGTCGGTCAGGGCGTCCGGCTCGACGGTTTCGACGGTGATGATATCCAGCACGCCCAGGCCGCGGACATTGTGACGGCTGCCGGGCTTGACCATCGCTCGCCGCCAGTAGCGGAGGGTGGTGGTCTTCTGCCCGGACCGGATTGCGTCGAAGAACTCCTTCTTCATCAGGAGCATAGGGGGCCTCCCGTGAGCAGTAGCGCACCGCAGATCGCCCGTGTCAATGCCCGGATTCGCCGGCCTCGCCCGAGGACGCCCGACGCCCGACGACTGGCGGCCGTCTTCGGCCTGGAAGGCGGCCTGACGGAGACGCTGTATGACGATTTCGACGTCCCCCTCGATCCGGGCTGCATCACCGCGATCCTCGGTCCCTCCGGAGCGGGCAAGAGTGTGTTGCTCCGGGCCGTCATGCGCGACTGTCCGGGAGGGCTGTGGCTGGATGCGGACAGCCTGGCCGAAAGCGACGCGCCGGCGATCTCCGTTTTGGCCAATACCGACCACCGCGGCGATCCGGCCGAACTGGCCGACCGCATGGCAATGCTCGCCCGCTGCGGCCTAGCCGAGCCGGCGGCGCTGATCACGCCGGCGGGGCGCCTCTCGGCCGGACAACGCTATCGGCTGGCGCTGGCCCGCGTGCTGTGGCGAGCGCAACGGCGCAAGGGAGGGCGCCCCGTCGTTGTCGCGGCCGACGAGTTCGGCGCCTCATTGGACTGGCCCACCGGCAGCGTGTTGTGCCGCCAGATCCGGCGGCTGGTCAGCCGCTACGGGCTGTGCCTGCTGGCGGCGACGCATCGCTGGGACTTACTCGACGACCTTCAGCCGGGCCGAACCATCGTCAAGCCACTGGGCGAGCCCCCGCGCGACCTGGCGAGTCGTCCGTGGCTGCCGCCGCAATGGCAAGCGCCCAGCCGATGGACCATCCGCCGCGGCAACATCCACGACTACCGAACGCTGGGGAGATTTCACTACCTTACCGGCCCACCGGCTGCCCACAAACGTGTCTATGTGATCGCCGCCCCCCGCGTGCATCGTCGGCACGGCGGGCCGGCGGCCGCGGCGGTGGCGGTCGTCAGCCCGCCGGTGCTCCAGGTCCGAGCGAGGAACATCGTGACCGAAGGCCGATACTGTCGTCATCCGCGAAGCCGGTCCACCGCCCGCCTTAATCGGGAGGTCGAGACGATCTCCCGCGTGATCGTGCACCCGATCTATCGCAGCCAGGGGCTGTCGGTGCGGCTGGTCCGGCACATCCTGCGGACCTCGCCGGCCCCGGTGGTCGAGGCCTTGGCTGTGATGGGGCGCTTCCATCCGTTCTTCGAGCGGGCCGGCATGAGGGCCTATCACCACGACGATCTGCGGTATGTCTACTACTACCACCGTCGCTAACTTGCCCGGCCCGGTGTGACCAGCTAGACTCGCTGGTCCCAAACTGGAGATGGGTGATGATGACGCGACGCGAACGCCTAATGGCCACGCTGGCGGGCAAGCCGGTGGATCGGCCGCCCGTGAGCTTCTACGAAATCGGCGGCTGGGATATCCTGGCGGCCTGTGACGACCCCGACGAGTTCAACGTTTACAACGGCCCGTCGTGGCGTCCGCTGGCGGAGCTGGCCGAGCAGGAGACCGACCTCATCCGCATGCAGGTGGCAATCTGGAAAGGGCAAGCCGACGGCGGCGCGGCCTGCATTGCCCAGGCCGACCGAGGCATCGGGCAGTGGACCCACGAGACCTCGCTGGAAGGGCGTTCGCGGGTCACTCGGACTCGACTCAAGCTGCACGATCGCGAGTTGACCAGCGTGTCCCGTCGCGACGCCGACACCATGACCACGTGGACCATCGAGCATCTCCTCAAGAGCGCCGATGACCTCCAGGCGTACCTCAAACTGCCTTCCGAGGAATGGGCCGGCGAGCTGGACGTCGAGGCGATGGAGGCGGTCGAGCGGGAGTTGGGCGAGGCCGGCATCGTTATGGTGGACGCCGGCGATCCGATTTGTCATGCAGCCGACCTGTTTTCGATGGCCGACTACACCGTCGTGGCGATGACCGAGCCGAAGCTGTTTCATCAACTCCTGCAGCGTCTGGCCGAGGGCATCTACGCCCGGACCCGTGTGATCGCCGAGCAGTTTCCCGGTCACCTGTGGCGCATCTGCGGGTCGGAGTATGCCTCTGAGCCGTATCTGCCGCCGAGGCTCTACCGCGAATACGTCACCCGCTACACCGGACCGATGGTCGAGATGATCCAAGCCCACGGCGGAATCGCCCGCATCCATAGCCATGGAAGACTAAAGGGCATCTTGCCTCACATCGTCGAGATGGGCGCGCTGGGGATGGATCCATGCGAGCCCCCCCCGCAGGGCGACATGACCCTCGCCGAGATTCGCCAGGCCGCCGGTCAGGACATGGTGCTGTTCGGTAACATTGAGTCATCCGATATCGAGAACCTCGCGCCGGCCGAATTCGAGAAGAAGGTCCTTCAGGCCTTGGAGCAGGGAACGGCCGGCGAGGGCAGGGGTTTCGTGCTCATGCCGTCTTCCTGCCCCTATGGCCGAACGATCGCCCCGCAGGTCCAGGCCAACTACGAGACGATGGTTCGTCTGGCCCAAGGCTGGGGCGGGTAGGCCGCGCGGGCGAATGCCATTGCGGCCCGAGCGGCCCGAAACTACCATGCCGAACATGTCCGAGTTAACCGTGCATCTCAACGGTCAGTTGGTCCCCGCCAGCCAGGCGACGGTCAGTGTGTTCGATACGGGTTTCCTCCACGGGGGCACGACCTTTACCACGATGTTGGCCCACAACGGCGTGGTATTTCGCCTGGGCGAGCACTTGGATCGGCTGATGGACACGGTGACGCTGCTGGGCATTCGAACGGCCGTGACCCGCGAGATGCTGGTGAGAGCCGTTTCGGAGGTCCTGGCCGCCAACGACCTGACCGAAGCGCGTATGCGCATCACGCTCAGCCCCGGAAGCACCAAAGGCGACGAGCCCACCACGGTCGTCACCGCTGAGCCGCTTCCGGATTACCCCAGCGGGTGGTACGACGACGGCATCGCGGCGGTGATCTCTTCCTTCAAGCAGAACGTGGGCGCCCCGACCTACGGTTACAAGACCGGTTGCTACTTCCCCCGCGTGCTGGCACGCCAGGAAGCGATGCAAAAGGGCGCCGAAGAGGCCTTGTGGTTCACCCCCGACAATCGCCTGGCGGAAGCATGCTTCTGCAACGTGTTCCTGGTAACCGACGGCGTGGTGGCCACGCCGCCGCGTGATACGCCGGTGTTGCCGGGCGTGGTCCGGGCGGCGGTGATCGAATTGTGCGAGGACCTCAAGATCGATTGCGGCGATCAGACCCCCTTGACGGTGCGCGACATGCTGTCGGCGGAGGAGATGTTCCTGACCAGCTCCACCATGGGCGTTCGTCCGGTGGTTCGCGTGGAACGCCACGCGGTGGGCGACGAAACGCCGGGGGTGGTCACGCAGCGGCTGATGGCGGCCTATGGGGCGCTACTGGAGGCCGAGTGCGCCACGTGAGCGGGCGAATTGAAAACGGGAAGGCAGTGTGGCCATGAATGTACGGGACATCATCAAGGAACTGGAAAACGTTGCGCCGGTCCGTCTGGCGGCGGATTGGGACAACGTGGGATTGCTGGTCGGCGACAAGGGCGCTCGGGCTCGCCGGTTGTTACTGTGCATCGACCTGACCGAGGCGGTCCTCGCTGAAGCCGTTCACACCAAAGCTCAAATGGTGATGGCCTACCATCCGGTGATCTTCAAACCCATCACACGACTGACGGCTGAGGCGACGCCCATTGCCCACGCCGCGGCCCGGAAAGGCATCGCCGTTTACTCGCTGCACACCGCGTTGGACGCGGCGCCCGGCGGCACGAATGATGTGCTGGCCGAGGCGATTGGCCTGGTGGGGACCAGGCCCATGGAACCGGCCAAGGACCTCGACCAGTGCAAGATTGTGGTGTTCGTGCCGACGGCCGACCTAATCAACGTGGCCCATGCCGCCTTCGCCGCGGGGGCCGGGCAGGTGGGCGACTACCACGACTGTTCGTTCTTCACGCACGGGATCGGCACGTTCATGGGCGGACCCGAGACCCGTCCGGCCTACGGAGTGCAGGGCCAGCACGAGGCGGTCGAGGAGGTGCGGCTGGAAGTGGTCGCGCCGTTGGCTCGGTCAGCGGACGTGGTCACAGCCATTCGCGCCGCGCACAGCTACGAAGTGCCCGCGGTGGATGTCTATCGGCTGGAGAAAGTGCCCGACGCGTGCGGGCTGGGCCGCATCGGGCGGTTGAGACTCCCGGAAACCGAAGGCGCCCTGATCGGACGTATCAAGGAAGTGCTGGGCGTCAAGCGCCTGTGGATCGCTCGGCCGGAAGGGTGGGACGAAGGGGCCGAGGTTAACGTGGCCGCGTGCAGCGCCGGTTCATCGGGCGGCCTGTGGCGATCGGCTATCGCGGGCGGAGCAACGTTCTACCTGACCGGAGAGATGCGTCACCACGACGCGTTGGCGGCCACGGCGGCGGGCCTGACGGTCGTCTGCGCCGGGCATTCCAACACCGAGCGGCCGGTGCTGTCGCGCCTGGCGGATCGATTGGCCAAGGCCCTGCCGAAGCTCCACATCGACGTCTCGGGAGCCGACGCCGACCCGTTCAGCGTGATCTAGACGGGCGCCTGGCCGGCTGGCCGGAGGGCTGACGGCTGAGCGTTTCGGCCTCGGCCAGGGCCTCCAGAAGGGCCCGGGCCTTATCGAGCGTTTCCTGATATTCGGCGACCGGGTCGCTGTCCGCGACGATGCCCCCGCCGACCTGCACGTGGGCCGATTGGCCGTCGCAGACCATGGTGCGGATGGCGATGTTCCAGGTGGCCTGGCCATCCGTTCCGACATGGCCGATTCCACCGGTATAGACGCCGCGGGCGGTGGGTTCGAGTTCGTCGATGATTTCCATCGAGCGGATCTTGGGGGCGCCCGTAATCGACCCGCCGGGGAACGTCGCCCGTAACAGCTCTACCTGTCCGACATCATCGCAGAGCTCGCCCTCGACCGTTCCGACCAGGTGGAAGACGGTGGGGTGGGTTTCCAGACGGCAGGGGTCGGTCACGCGGACGGTGTTGTACTTGCAGACGCGGCCGAGATCATTGCGGAGCAAGTCGATGATCATGGCGAGTTCCGCGTTGTCCTTGCCGCTTGCCAGTAGGTCGGCGGCGGCGCGGGCGTCGACGTCGTCTCGCCCGGTCCGGCGGCGTGTGCCTTTGATCGGGCGCGTGATCACACGGCGACCTCGTAGCGACAGGAACAGCTCCGGCGAACTGGACAGCACCGCACAGGGCTGCCCCTGCGATTCGAATCGCAGGTAGGCGGCGTACCAGGCGGGGTTGCGGCGTCGCAGAATGCGGTAGATGTCGAGCGGGTCGGCCGCGAGCGGGGCGGTGAACCGCTGGGACAGATTGACCTGGAAGATATCCCCCGCGGCGATGTAGTCGACGCACTTGGCGACGGTATCCTGGTAGACCTCGGGTGCGAAGGGGCTGCGGGCGTCAGCGGCCGGTCGCATGGCGGCGTCGGCTTGTTCGGTGCGGACCGGGCGGTATTCGCCCGCCTCGGCGGGGGTCTCGGTCAGCATGTGCCGCAGGAGCCCGGAGGCCTCGCCGGCGCCGGGGGGCGGTTCGTCGAACACCAGCGAGTACAGGAACCACGACGCTTGAATGGCGTCGAAGACGGCCACGGCGTCATAGAAGCCCAATCGCAAGTCGGGCAGGGCGGTGTCGCGGACGGCCCGGCCAGGTAGGCGCTCGATATGGCGCCCCATTTCGTAGCCGATATAACCGATCCACCCGGGGGCGAAGGGGACGGCTTCATCGTGAGGGGTCTGGGTGGATTCGAACGCCTGGCGCAGGGCGGCCCAGATGGCGGCATTGTCATTGTCGGCGAGCGTGCCATGTCGGCGACAGTCCAGTCGGCCGTTGGTGACGGTCAGCACGTCGATGGGATTGCAGGCCAGCACGGTGAATCGGCCAGACGTTTCATCGAAGGCGGCCGAGTCCAGCACGACCGGATCGGACTGGCCGTCCAGGGCAGCCAGCAACGCGCCCGGTCGAGAGGCCGACTCGATCGGCTCGATCCGACACGTAGCGGGGCGACTCGGGTAGACGATGCGATCCGATGACATAGGAGTCCCACCGTTGCTTACGGGGCCACCGACCCCAATCGGTTGTAGTCCGACCGCCGCAGGTGGCGAGCGGCCGTTGCTGCGGCCTTGATCCAGGGGTCGCCGTCGTTGAGGAACTTCTTGATCAGCTTCTTGTTGTAGCGGCGGTCACCACCCTCGGTGCTGAACTTGAGGATACCGAGCGTCATGATGGCCTGCACACGCCAGGCCCGGTCCTTGTCGTTTTCGGCGATGTAGAAGATCTCGCCCGCTTGCGGCCGCGTGTTCCAGACCAGGTCCCGCTTGGCGTGGAATCGATCGAGGACGTCGTTGACGGAGTCCAGGTAGGCCTTGGCGGCTTCGGCCAGAGCGGCCTGCTCATTATGCGTGTAGTGGGTTTCCAACTGCTTGGCGGCCGCCATTTGGATTTCCAGCCCGAACTGGGTCATGGCGATCAGGGCGCGCTCATTGGTCATGTGCCAGCCGATGATGGCCATAATCTTGAGCATCTCGACGTACTGGTCCGGCTGGTTGGCTTTGCGATAGACCGCGCCCATGGTCTGGACGATCGTGGCGACGGTGTTGATGTCACTGGCGGCCTGGTGGAAGGGGGAAACTTGCAGGTTACTGGGAAGAGACTTGGTCAGGAACTTCATGGAAGCGTTGGTGGTGGCTTCCCGAGCGATTTCGACAATCTTCAGGGCGGACGCGGGCGTTTCCCCCTCGGGGTTCTTCATCCACGCCTCCAACTCGTCCTCGTTGGCGCGGTAGATGTCAATCGCCCGGGCGTAGTCGTCTCCGGCGTTGCCCCCGCCGGAGGGCTCGACGTCCACGAGATTGCTAATGGGTTGGTCCACGACGTAGGTGTCGCAGAATCCGGTCTTGAGCGCCTTGGCCGCCTCGGAGTGTGACGGACACGCCATCGGCAAGGCCACCAGTAGCACCGTTAGCACGAGCAGAACGGCCGAAACAGTCCAGCCAATTGCGTTACCCATCAGACATCTCCTTCGTGAAGACCCATTTCAGGCAGTGAATCTTACTGTTCCGCGGGCGGGCCGACAAGCTCGTCGGCGGGGGCCGTCGACGGGGCCGTGACCGCCCAGGGCATGACATAAATGCTGAAGGTCATCTCCAGTTGACGCCGGGCGTCGGCGGCCTCGGGGTCATCGGCAGGCGCGGTCGTCGGGGACGGCTCGATCGAAGGCGGCCGCCGCTTCTGGGCGCCTTGGGCTACCAGGTCGTCCAAGAACGCCAGGCGGGGCTCTTCGCGGAAGCGGCCGGTCGGCCAAACGCCTTCGTAACTGGCCAGGGGTTGCTCGGCCAGCACGGCCGGGTATCCGCACGTGTCGGCCAGACGCACGACGTCAGGCCAATTCACAATGATATGCGTGACCCCCAACGCCTTCAGTTCCGCCAAGGCCTGGGGGGGGGACAGCCCTCGCTGAATCATGTCCGCCAGGGGATGGGTGTCGAAGGCGGTGGCGTAGACGGCACCGGCGGGCATGTAGAAGGCTTGGGTCTCGCCGACCAGCATGGGCCGGTCGTCGGCGTCCAGGCCGAAGAAGATCAACCGGGCGTCCGCCACGGCCTGGGTGGGCAAACCGTTCCAGCCCAACCCTCTGGCGACAAATCGTCCGGCCCCGGCCGCGGTGAATATGTTTACCGTAACGGCTATCACGAAGACGATGCCGGCGGCCGGGGCGCCCCACGGCTTGGCCTCGGCGGTCGAAGAGGGGTTGAACGGATTGCCCGCCATCCGGGAAACGCGGTCGAGCAGGCCGCCACCCAGCAGGGCCAGGGGCGCCACGATGGGAGCGAGAGCTTGAGGGGGCATCTGGTGGGTCAGCAGGATCCATGCCGCCACTTGCGCCGCGCAGACGGAGACCAGGGCCCAGTCCCACGGGTCGGTTCGGCCCCGCGTGGCGACCAGCACGCACAGCGCGATCGCCGCCAGTACCATGCCGATTCGTCCAAACATCTCGACGCCGATGAAGTTGGTGAAAACCATCTTCAGTCGGCCGGGGCGAGGGGGGGGCTCCCAGTCGGCCGGGCGAGGGACGGGCTGGCCCGCCTCGGGCGCGTGAGCGTCGATCCACCGCTGCTGGGATTCCGCCGACCAATGGCCGCGGCCCAGTTGCTGGGTTGCCAGCGGGAACAGCGGGTTGCCGGTCAGGGCCGCGTTGCGGGCGGGCCACGGCGCCAGCAGAACCACAGCCATGAGTGTCGCCGGGGCGATCTGCCAAATCGCTCGGAACTTGCCCACCGTCAGCAGAGAGCTGAGGACCATGGCGCCCAGCGTGGGCGCTGCGACAAACAGGGCCGCCCGATAACCGGTGCTGCAAGCGGCGCCGATGACGGCGCCGATGAGGCACGCAGCGGCCAGTGACGGCCGATTGACCCACTGTCGCAACCAGAGTAGGGCGAGCGTCAGGTAGCAGATGGCGGCCAGGTCCGCCAGGGCCAGCCAGCTCAGGTAGATCACGAACGGCGTGCTCGCCAGCAGCACCCCGGATAATCGGCCGCGCCCCTGATCGCGCCCGGGCCAGGCAGTCATCACCGCGACGACGGCCAGAACGCCGAACAGGCCGTGCACGAACTTGGCCGCGTAGCCCCCCGCGTAGGCGCCGCCGCGAAGGACCATCGCCAGCAGGTAAAGCATGTCCACCCCGCCGGGGAAGAACCCGTAGACGTTGTGTTCGGTGGCATGGATCCGGCCGGCATCGAGGTAATCGCGTGGCAATTGCAGGTGGCGGGCCAGCACGCTGTGGGAATCGTCACCCAGGCCGGGCAGCCCCGGCGGACAGGTGGCCGCGGACAACCACAACGCGCCGACCGCGGCGACCAGGACCCACAGCAGTGCGCCGCCGGGCACGCGTTGGGGCCAGGTGAATTGCAGGCCGCTCTGACGAATCTGCCAGGCTGCCAGGCCCAGGCCCGCCGCGACAACGGGCCACAAGACCCACCCGCTCAGCAGGCCCCCGCCGATCGAACCGACCGCCAGGACGAGCGTTGATAGCCCCCATAAGCCCAGCCCGCATCCGGTCGCGGTGATCAGCCCGGGGGAAGTATCCGCCGGCGCGACCCATCGGATCAGAGGTCGACCGAAGCCGGCCGCCGCTACGAAGATGAACAGGGCCAATCCACCCTCGGCGACGGCGGTGATCAGGGCGTTCGCCGCCGGGCGCCAGTGGCCCGTGACGTATATCAAGAGGAGCGCCGCGATAACGACCGCCGCAATGACGACCGTCATGGATGGAATCGTGCGCTCGAGATCGTCGCGTGTGTCGGTCACCGGTCTAGCCGCCCGTATCGGAGAACTGCGTGTTGTACAGATGAGCGTAGAGCGTGCACCGGTCGATCAACTCGTCGTGGCTGCCGACGTCGACGATGGCGCCGGCGTCCATGACCACAATGCGGTCGGCCGACATGACCGTGGCGAATCGGTGCGCGATCATGATGGTGGTCCGATCCCGCATGAACTCGTCCATCGCCTGATGGATGCGGTGTTCGCTGTCGGCGTCGATTTGGCTGGTGGCCTCATCGAAGATCAAGATCGCCGGATCGCGGAGAATCGCCCGGGCGATCGTAATCCGTTGCCGCTGCCCGCCCGAGAGCGTCGCGCCCTGCTCGCCCACCATGGTGTCGTAGGCCTCCGGCAGGTCGGGAACGAACTCGTCCACGTAGGCGCGCTTGGCCGCCGACAAAACCGCTTCTTCATTCGCCGATCGCAGGCCGTAGGAGATGTTCTCACCGATGGTGGCGTTGAAGACGACGGTCTCCTGCGTTACCAGGCCCACCTGACGGCGCAGCGACCGCATCGACACCTGGGTGATGTCCTGGCCGTCGATCAGGATCCTCCCGTCGGTCGAATCGATTAGCCGTGGGATCAGGCTGACCAGGGTGGTCTTGCCGCTGCCGTTGGGGCCGACCACGGCGATCGATTCGTTGCGGCGGATCGTCAGGTTGACGGCCTTGACCGCGTCGACCTCGGCGCCGGGGTAACGGTAGGTAACGTTGCGGAACTCGATGGACTCGGCGTGGCGAGGCAGCGTGGACGCGTTGGGCGCGATCTTCTCTTGCTCCATGTCCTGCAGCTCGAAGATCCGGGTCGCGGCCGCCTCGGCGCGTTGGAACCGCGTGGCCACCTTGGCCAGCTTGCGAACCGGGTCGAACATGGCCGCCAGACAGGCCACCCACGTCATGAACAGCTCGGCCGACATCTTGCCCGTCAGCACCCACCAGCCGGCCACCAGAATGGCGCCGCTGCCGGCGGTGATGCCCATCGCCTCGATGCTCGGGGCGGTGGCCGCTTCAATCCGGGCCATACGGCGACGCTGCTTGACCACCTGCCGGTGGATGCGGCGGAAGCGCTTGCGCTCGGTGGTCTCCATGGTGTAGGCCTTGACCACCCGGATGCCGCGGAGGGTCTCATTCAGCACCGCCAGCAGCAGGGCGCCGCTTTCGAGGGCGCGCTTGCTCGTGCGCTTCATGACCTTGCCGAACCCGCGGATCAAGAAATAGGCCGGCGGGCCTACCACCAGGGTCATCAGCGTCAGCTTCCAGGACAAAATCATGGCCAGGGCTATCGCCGCCGCCGCCTTGGCCGGCTCGACCAGGGTCTTGCCCAGCAGCGTGATTTGCCCGGCCGTCAGCTCACCGGCGTCGGTGATGAACCGACTGACGGTGTCGCTGGTGCCTTTGCGGGCGAAGAACGTGGTGGGCAGGCGCAGGACCACGTCGTAGTTGGCGCAGCGGAGGTCTTGAAGCCCCAACAGAGCCGTGGACGTCACCAGATACTCCTGGCTGAACCGCAGGACGTCGCGCAGCCAGGTTAGGCCCACCGTGATCAGCGACAACCACAGCAGCAAGATCCACCGATCCGGGCGGGTCCGGGGCTCGGGCAGCATGCCGGCGAGTCTTCCCAGCAGCCAAGCGGACGAGCGGGCCTCCGGCAGTTCAACCGGCATGGTCCGGACGGTATCGGTGAACTGATCGTACACGCGGAGGCGAACGGGTTGGTCGACCGGTGCGTTGGCCAGGGCCCGGGTCAGCGCGTCGGCCCGCAGCAAACGGTGGTCGGCGTTGCCGTCGTCGAGGCCAATGATCCAGTCGTTCTTCTTGAGGCCGATGGCCGCGGCGTTACTGTCGGCCTTGACGTCGATAACGTCGACGACGAGTGAAGCGGCCTGGCCTTCGATGCGGATCTGAGCGGGCACCATTCGCTGGACGATGGTGGCTTCCAGCCGGTCTTCGGTCAGCGTGGTCCACGCCCAGCCGTGCAGACCCTCCTGGCTGAAGAGCACCTTCAACCCGGGCAGCATCATGCCCAGACCGCCGCCCCAGAGCACGGCGATCAGGATCACGCACACGATCGACACGCCCAAACGGAAGCGATAGGGCCATAAGTATTTGAGTGAACGGCGGAAGTTCTGCATAGCGGCCTTTGCCGGTGGGATTGAAGCGTCTTGTTATAGGGGGTGCGCCGCCCGAGGTCAACGCACAAGCGGCCCCGCGCTAGGCCCGAAGCGGGGCCGCGGACGCGCACGTGATGACGGCGTTGTCCCAAACAAGCTTGGCGTTGACATTCCGCCAGAGCATCTGCTCGAAGGCGCTGAGTTGCTCGATGATCTCGGCCAGTTGGGTCGGACTGAAGCGCCCGGCGACGGCCCGGATGCTCTCGGGCTGGTCGTCGTGGCAGAGGGGGCGGTCGATTTCGGCGGTGAGTGTCAGGGCGTCCCGGTAGACCGATCCGATCAGTTGCAGCAGTGTGCCGGTGGCCTGGCGGGTGGCCAGATTCTTCGACAGTGTCGGGCCGTCTGCCTTGCGGCTGGCCGAGACGAGGCCCTCGGCGAAGGTGTCGGTCAGCTTGACCAAGTGCTCGGCCAGATCTTCATCGCCCCCGCGCTGGAGTTCGGCCAGTCGCTGCAGGAGGTCCTGCTTGACCGGATACATCTCCTGGGCGGCCAGGTCCATGGCCCGGCCGATCGAGCCATCGGTGAAGGTGGCCCAGAAGGCGGCCTCGGCCGGGTCTAGGCCGTTGGCGATGAGTCTATCGGTCACGATTGCCACCGGGAGGGGCCCGAACCGGACCAAGGCGCAACGGCTGAGGGTGGTCGGCAGCAGCAGTTGGGCGCTGCGGGTTAGCAGAATGATGGTCACGCCGGGGGGGGGCTCCTCCAGCGTTTTCAGCAGGGCGTTCTGGGCCGGGATGCTCATCAGCTCGGCTTCGCGGACGACGAACACCTTGCCATGTCCGCGGGCGGCGGCTTGGTTGGCCGGAGCGATCAGGAATTGACGGACGACCTCAATGCCGAGCTCCTGCATTACGCGATTGCGGACGGCCGAGCTGTCGTGATAGGCCGCCATCTCCTTGGTGACCGTGTGGAAGTCCGGATGGCCGCCGGCCGCGGTCATGCGACAGTCCTCGCACGTGCCGCACGCCTCGATCGTTTCGGCGACGTCGGCCAAGCGGCCATTGGGCTTGCGGACGGGCTGGCCGCACAGCAGGACGGCAGCCAAAGCTTCGGCGGTGGTGCGTCGGCCGACGCCGCGCGGGCCTTCAAAGATCAGTGCGTGCGGCCGGCGGGCGCCGGTCAGCAGTCGTTGGAGACCGGCAATGGCGCGGTCTTGACCCAGAATGTCCAGCAGGGCAGGCACGGTCAGTCCATCCTCGAATCCAGCCAAGCCGCCAGGGCCTGGACGATTTGCCCGTGCGTTCGCTCGACGGTTCCGGTGGTGGGAACCACGATGAAGGTGTCCGGCTCGTCGGCCGCCTGCTGGAGGAACAGCTCGCGGACGCGCTGATGGAAGTCCAAGGCCTTGGATTCGATCCGGTCCGGGGCCGAGTCGATGCGGGATAGGCCTTCGGCGCTGTCGACGTCGAGAATGACGGTTAGGTCCGGCCAGGCGTCGCCCACGGCGGTGTGGCCGACCTGACGGATGGTTTGGACGTCGGCCCCGCCGGCGCCTTGGTAGGCGACGGTCGAGGAAATGAACCGGTCGCACAGCACGCATTCGCCCCGAGCCAGGGCCGGGCGGATGAATTCGTAGGCCAATTGCGCCCGGCTGGCCATGTACAGCAGCATTTCGCACTCCACGCTCATGTGCTCGTGGGCTCGGTCCAGCAGGATCTCGCGGACGCGATCGCCGATGGCCGTCCCGCCGGGGTCGCGCAGGCGGCAGATGGTCACGCCCGCCGATTCCAGTTTCTCAGCCAAGAGGCCCAACTGGGTGCTCTTGCCCGCCCCGTCCGGGCCGTCGAAGACCACAAAGGTGCCCGCCAGGGCCTGCGCCATCGCTTGGAATGGGTCCGCTGTCATGCCCGCACCCTATCGCCCGCCGCGGGGTTTGGCAAGCAGGCAGCGGTTGGGCTATCATGGCCGGTCTGAACAGACCATGACGGACCCCACCATCCAACGCGTTCGGCTGACCATCACGGGCCAGGTCCAGGGCGTCGGCTTTCGGCCGTTCGTCTATCGCCTGGCGAGGGATGAAGGTCTGACCGGCTGGGTCCTCAATGGCCCCGGCGGCGTGAGAATCGAGGCTCAGGGCGCCGCCGAGGCCGTCACTGGCTTTTCGCGCCGCCTTCAGGCCGAGTTGCCGCCTCTGGCGTCGATGGCGTCATGGGAGCAGGCCGATGCGGCGACCGTCCCCGGCGAGACCGCGTTCGAGATTCGCCCCTCCCAAGGCGGCGAGCTGACGGACGCCGAGGTCACCGTCGACACCGCCACCTGCGACGACTGCCTGCGCGAACTGGCCGACCCCGCCGACCCGCGGCACGATTACCCCTTCATCAACTGCACCAACTGCGGCCCGCGGTATACGATCGTCACTGGTATTCCCTACGATCGGCCCTTTACCACCATGGCCGATTTTGCCATGTGTCCGCTGTGCTCGCGCCAATATGCCGACCCGGGCGACCGGCGTTTTCATGCCCAGCCGGTGGCGTGCCCGGCGTGCGGACCGGCGGTGTGGCTGGTCGACACGCACGGTCGCCAGATCGCTTGTGACGATCCTGTAGCGGAGGTCGCGCGCCTGCTCTCGGGCGGCAAGATCGTGGCGATCAAAGGCCTGGGCGGCTTTCACCTGTGCTGCCGGGCCGACGACGAGCACGCCGTCGCCCGCCTTCGCGAGCGAAAACGGCGCGACGCCAAGCCCTTCGCCCTGATGGCGCCGGACCTCGACGCCGCCCAAGAACTTGTGGCGGTCGACCCCGAAGCCGCCAACGCCCTGGCCGGTCCGCTTCGGCCCATCGTGTTGCTCCCGCGACTCCCTGAAGCGGCGGTCGCCAAGGGCATCGCCGACGACCTGCCTGCCTTGGGCGTCATGTTGCCGTACACGCCTCTGCATCACTTGCTGTTTGCGAGGTTGGCCGAGGTGGGATTCGCCGGGCCCATCGTTGCCACCAGCGGCAACTACTCCGAGGAGCCCCTCGTCAAGGACAACGAGGCCGCCATCGCTCATCTCGGCCAGATGGCCGACGCGCTGCTGCTGCACAATCGGCGGATTGAGCATCGGGTGGATGACAGCGTCACCCAGCAGGGCGTGGATGGGCGGTTGGCCGTGGTTCGCCGGGCTCGCGGCTTTGCGCCCAAGCCGGTCCGTGTTCCGCAGGCGGCAGGGGCCAAGGCGGTATTGGCCGTCGGCTCGGAGTTGAAGAACACCGTGTGCCTGTTGCGGTCGGGCCGGGCCGTGCTGAGCGAGCATATCGGCGATCTCAAGGGCGGCCGCGCGTATCGGCACTTCATCGACGTCATCAACAGCCTCGAACAACTCTTCGATGTTCAGCCGGAACTGCTGGCGGCCGATCTGCATCCGCAGTACCTGTCCACGGAGTACGCGTTGCGGCGGCATCGCGGCGAACTGGCCGGGCGGGAGGTCTTGCCCATCGTCCGCGTGCAGCACCACCACGCCCATGTGGTCTCCTGCATGGCCGAGAACGGCCGCACGGGCCCCGTGATTGGCCTGGCCTGCGACGGTGTGGGCTATGGTGACGATGGGGCCGTCTGGGGTTGTGAGATCCTCCAGGCTGACGCCCTGGCTTTCGAACGGCTGGGCCACTTGCGCTACCTGCCGTTGATCGGCGGCGATGCCGCCGCCACCCAGCCGTGGCGGATGGCGGTGGCGGCCCTGGCCGAGACCTTCGGAGATGGCGCCCGGGCCTGGCTGGAGCGACTATCGCTGCCGGTCGCCGACGAGCAAATCGACATGGCCCTGCAGATGCTGTCGGTGGACGTGAACTGCCCACCCACCAGTTCACTGGGCCGGTGGTTTGACGCGGCGGCGGCCCTGGCGGGCGTGGCCGACGCCAATCGGTACGAGGGCGAGGCCCCCATGCATCTGGAAGGGGTCATTCAATCGGGCGTTGAGGACGCCTACCCGTTCGTTATCGATTCGACCGGCCCGTTCGAGATTGACCTCCGCCCGATGACCGAGGCCATGGTAGCCGATGTGGTCGGCGAACAAGGGGCCGGCGTGGTGGCCGCACGATTCCACAACACGATTGCGGCCGCTCTACTGGCGGCAGCGGACCGGGCCCGGGCCGAAACCGGCATCGATACGGTCGCGCTTTCCGGAGGATGCTTTGCGAACCGGTATTTGCGACATAGACTGTCGACTTCGCTGGCGGGGGCCGGCTTTGCGGTGCTGCAGCACCGGCTCGTGCCGTGCAACGATGGGGGGATCGCATTGGGTCAGGCGGTGGTGGCGATGGCCCGGGCCGAGGCGAAGGTCAGCGATTCAACAAAGGCGACATGATGAGCGACGATGTGATTCAACTGGCCCACGGCGGCGGCGGGCAACTGACGGTCGATCTGATCGAACAGGTCATTCTGCCGGCGGTGGGCGGACAGGCCGCGGGCGAACTGTCCGATGCGGCCGTTCTGGATACGGGCGGCAAACTGGCCTTTACCACCGACGGCTACGTGGTGCAGCCGTTGGAGTTCCCCGGGGGTGACATCGGCAAGCTGGCGGTGTGCGGGACGGTGAACGACCTGGCCGTCAGTGGGGCCAGGCCGGTGGCGTTAAGCTTGTCCCTGGTGTTGCAGGAAGGGCTGTCGATCGAGCTTCTCAAGCGCGTGCTGTCCTCGGCCGGCCGGGCCGCCAAGGATGTTGGCGCCGCAATCGTTACCGGCGATACCAAGGTCATGGAGCGGGGCAGCATCGATGGGATGGTTATCAACACGGCCGGGGTGGGCTCGATGCTTCCGAACGTGTTTCTGGGCTTTGAGCGAATCGAAACCGGTGATGCGATTCTACTATCGGGTCCGCTGGCCGAGCACGGCCTGGCTGTGATGAGTCAGCGCAAGGGCCTGCAATTCGCGACGGAACTGCAAAGCGACTGCGCGCCGTTGCACGAACTGTGCGCCGCGTTGATCGACGAACTCGGCGATGGTGTCAAACTGATGCGAGATCCCACCCGCGGCGGTCTGGCCGCGACGGTCGTCGAGATCGGCCGATCCTGCGGGCGAGATGTAGAGATCGACGAAGCCGCTCTGCCCGCCAATCCGGTGGTCCGCGGCGCCGCCGACATGCTGGGATTGGATGTGCTGACGGTCGCCAACGAAGGCAAGCTGGTGGCCTTCATCTCAGCCGATGCCGCCGAGCGGGCCGTAGCTGTTCTCCGCGAATTCGAAATTGCCCAAGCCGCGACGGTGATCGGCAAGGTCGGCGAGGCAAGCGATTCGCCGCTAGTGGAGTTGGTTACGAGCGCCGGGGGCAAGCGGATTGTGCAGATGCCTTACGGTGAGGATCTGCCGCGGATTTGCTGAGCGGGGTCCGGGCTACTTGACCAGGAAGATGCGCTGATCGCCGCCGATGGGGCCTTCCCCGCCCATGTTGACCCGGACGGTTCCGTTGCCTTGGACCATAAGCTTGTCGCAGATCAGCATCGTGCCGAAGCTCTCTCCGTTTCCTTCGACTTCGACCAGAGCGCCGGGGAAATAGATGACTCCGCCCAGAAGGAGGTCCCCATTGCCCTGAACCGTGGCTTTCTCATCGTTGTCTGCATCCTGCCAGAGCAGCAGACCCTCGTAGTCACCCGAGGGAGGTGGGTCCAGGACGATATCGCCGTTGCCCTGAAGTTCGACCTTGCCGCCAACCACGTAGAACAGGATGCCATCGCCGCTGATGTCGGCGTTCCCTTGGATGTTCAGTCCCTTGCCGTCGATCACATAGATGCCGGGATTCATGGTGATGACGGCATTGCCTTGGACTTCCAGTCCGCCGGAGTAGTACCCGGGCGAGATCGTCGCCACATCGTTGGAGGAATAGCTGACTTCCCCATAGTCGGGTCCCCAGTCGGTCGGCGTGGGCAGTTCGGCCAAGGGGGCAGGCATCAGAGGAGACCCGGGGTTCCACTCCCCGCTGTAATACCGGCTGGCCGGCTTGTTGGCGGGGTCCGCCACGATATTCAGTTCGTCAGCGTAGATCTTGGCGTTGCCTTGGGCTTTGATCGCCTTTCGGTCGTCGGAGTTGATCTGGATGGATCCCTTGCCACCGCTCTGCGAGCGAATGTCGACAACCACGTTGCCCTGGACTTCGAAGACCTCCGAGTCATTCTCATTCAGCACAATCAACCCCGCGTCGGAGCCGCCGGACGGGGTGGTCATGGCGATGGCCGTTCGCTGGAAGCCGGCCTCATTGACGCCGAAAATCGAGCCGAACAGCAAGGGAACGGCGCCCCCGGGCGAGCCCGCTGTCCGTCGCGCGACGACCTTGACGGCGTTGGGGCTGTTGAGGGTAGGGGTAAAGGTGCTGGTGTCGCGGTCGTAATAGCCGATGACGATGTCGCCGTCGGGGTCGTTAGTTGGGTTGGGCGATAGGGCCGCGCTCTGGCTGCCGGCCGAGTTGGCCAGCGCGAGGTCGATGGCAGCCTGGTGGGCGCCGTCGGGGTCGGTCATAACCAATTGGGCGGCCGCCAGCGCCGAGGCATCGGCGGCGTGCTGGAGCTTCTGGGCGACGACGACCATATAGCCGGCGTCGACGGCGAGTCCCACAAAGGCGAAGACGATCGTAAACGTCAGAGCAATCCAGAAGGTGGCTACGCCACGGCGGTTCCTGTGCGTCTTCATCACACACCTCCGTATGAAACATAGGATTAGACCGAGCGGAAGGGCAATTGAGTCAGGAAATGAACTGATGTGAGGGGAGGGGAGATTAGGCCTTCTTGGAGCTCTTCTTGGCCTTGGGGGCCTCGGCCTCGTCGCCGTCGGCCGCTTCGGCGGCTTCGCCGCCACCGGCCTTCAGTTCTGCCAGCTTGTCGAGGTTCATGGTGGTCCGGCATTTGGGGAAGCCCGAGCACCCCACGAACTCACCTCGCGGCCCGGAGCGGATCAGCAGGGGCTTGCCGCACTTGGGGCAGGCGAACTCGGCGTCCTTGGGTTCGGGCTTGGGCGGAGCGATGACCGCAATGCCGTCGGGGATCGGTTCGGTGTTCTTGCACTCCGGATAGGCCGAGCAGCCTAGGAACGCCCGGCGGCCCTTGAACTTGACGTCCATCTTGGACCCGCACAGTTCGCAGGTTTCCTGGATGTCCTCAGGCTTGACCATCTTGAGGGGCTCGCCCTCTTTGTCGCACGGGTGCGTGCCCTTGCATTCGGGGTACTTGCTGCAGCCCAGGAACACACCGAACCGGCTGCGGCGCAGCACCATGGGGCTCTCCCCGCAGAGCGGACAGGCGACCTCAACCTGCTTGCGTTCGACCTTCTTGCCGTCCTTATCGACCGGGTAGGTCTGACGACAGTCAGGGTAGCCGGTGCAGCCAAGGTATTCGCCGGTCTTACTGAACCGGTAGATCATGGGCTTGCCGCACTGTTCGCACACGTACTCGCTGGGCTTGACCTCGGCGTGGACGTGCACCATCTCCTCGCCGGCCTTCTCAACATTGCTGTGGAACGGGCCGTAGAAGTCCGCCAGTACGCTGACCCAATCGGCGTGGGCCTCCTCGACCTTGTCGAGCAGGTCTTCCATGTGTGCGGTGAAGGCGACCTCGAATATCTGCGGGAAGTGCTGAATGAGTTTCTCGATCACGACCGTGCCCAGGTGGGTGGGCTGGAAGGAGTTGTTCTCTTGCAGCACGTACTGGCGGTCTTGGATGGTCTGGATGATGCCCGCGGTGGTGCTCGGCCGGCCGATGCCCTCAGCCTCGAGCGCCTTGACCAGCGAGGCCTCGGTGTATCTTGGCGGCGGCTGCGTGAAGTGCTGGGTGGGGGCCAGATGGCCGGGGAAGACGGGTTGCCCTTCGACCAGGGCGGGTAGGAGTTGGTCCTTGCTTTTGGGCAGGCCGGTCAACCGCATGAACCCGTCGAACACCAAGCGCCGCCCAACGGCGCGGAAGACGGCCTCGCCGGCGTCGGAGGCCGCGACCAGTTCTGCCTCGGTGACCTCCCACTGAGCGGACGTCATTTGGCAGGCCATGAACCGCGTCCAGATCAGCTTGTAGAGCTTGTACTGCTCGTCGTTGAGGGCCGAGCGGAGATCGTCGGGGTGGCGGTGGGCCTCGGTGGGGCGGACGGCCTCGTGAGCTTCCTGGGCGCGTTCGCCGGAGCTGTAGATGTTGGGCTTGTCGGGCAGATACTGCGGGCCGTAGTCGTTCTCGATGACCGAACGCGCCTGGCCGACCGCCTCGCTCGACAGATGACGGCTGTCGGTACGCATGTAGGTGATCAGGCCGGTCGTTTCTTCGCCGGGAACGTCGATGCCTTCGTAGAGTTGCTGGGCGATCCGCATGGTCCGCTGCGCGCCGAACCGAAGCTGCGCGGACGCCGCCTGCTGAAGCGTGGCTGTAGTGAACGGTGCGGGCGGGCGTGAGGTGCTGCCACGCTGCTTGAGTTGGCCGATGGTGAAGTCCGGGCCGGCCGGGTCGATCCCGCCGACCAGTTTCACCAAATTGGCGGCCGGGCCCTTGCCTTCGGGGTCTTCGGTGCGCTGAACTTCGCCGACCTTGAATCCAATGGCGGCCACAGCGGCGAGTATCTGGTCGACATTCTCGGCGCGGAACCGCTCGCCGTTAACGCGGAGCAGTTCGGCCTGGAACGCTTCTCGCTCGGCCAGGAAGGCGCCTTGGGCTTCGCGGGTGGGCGTGTTGCCCTTGTCGTCCTTGGTGGCCAGGAACTCGGGCCAGTCGGCGGTGAGCTTGTCGGCGGCGGCGTGGTCGGTGTGGAAGATACTGCCGAAGCGCCAGTATTCGTCCGGGATGAAGGCGTCGATTTCCTTTTCGCGTTCGACGATCAGGCGAACCGCCACAGACTGCACGCGGCCGGCGGAGAGGCCCGGGGCGACCTTCTTCCACAGCAGGGGGGAAATCTCATAGCCGACGATCCGGTCCAGAATGCGGCGGGCCTGCTGGGCGTTGACCTTGTCCAGGTCGATGGTGTGAGGATCGTCGAACGCGGCGCGAATGGCCGACGACGTAATCTCATTGAAGACGACGCGGCGAATCTTCTCGGGCGGTACGCCGAGGCTTTCGGCCAGGTGCCACGCGATGGCCTCGCCCTCGCGGTCCAAGTCGGTCGCCAGAAAGACCTCCGACGCCCCTCGGGCCTGACGCTTCAGCTCGGTCAGCACCTTCTTGCGGTCGGCCAGGGGCTCGTAGGTCGGCTGGAAACGGTCTTCGACATCGACGCCGAGGACCTTCTTGGGCAGGTCGCGGACGTGACCCATCGAGGCCTTCACCACGTAGCCGGGGCCGAGGTACTTGTTGATGGTCTTGGCCTTGGCGGGCGACTCGACGATGACGAGGCACTTACCCGAGGCCGAGGCGGCGCGGGTTGCCTTCTTCTTGGCTGTCTTCTTACGAGTTGTCGCCTTCTTTGCGGCCATCATAAGGATATCGCCAGGGGCCCATGACTACTGCTGACCCCAAATAGCGTTACAACGTTAGCGCCATCGGCTCATGCCGCGCACCAACTTCACTACTTCGGCGGCCGTGTCAAGGCCCGATATTTCCGGCCTCCGCCTGGTCGGCTGGCTGAGCGGTCTGTGAGGGGGCGCATTCGCCCCCGGTCCCCACGTCGATGCGAGTGATGTAAGGTAAGTCTGACAAAGACTCTCCGGCCTCTCCCCGGCCCCGTTCGGCCAGGATGAACGGCCCGCGGCGGGCCCGTTCGCCCGGGCCGGTCGTCAGAACCCAAATCGGGCGACCTTTGACGGTTCCGCGGATCACCGCGCCGTCAGCCAGTTCGAATGCCCAGGCCAGCCGGCGAGTGGGGTATTCGCGCCCGGTGTAGATTCGCTCGGGCGAGCCGATCTCCTTGGGTCGCCACTCGGGCTCCATGGCCTCGGCCACGATTTCGGCCGTAATCGACACCACCGCGACCAACGGCACACGCCGCCAGCGCTTGGTCTCGGCCACGAAGACCTCCACCGGAGCGCGTGCACTGGTGAATACAGCACCGGTGAAGGACTGCCCGTCGCTCATGGTAACGGTCGATCCGGGCACGGCGTCGGCCGGCGCAACCGGAGCCGGCTGTGAGGTTGGCTGGGTCGTCGGCGCGTCGTCGGCGGCGTTGGTCGTGGGCTGACCTTGGTCCAGCCAGTACCGCAGGTTGTCGGCAGGGGTCTCGGCCGGTTGGGTGGTTGGTTCCTGGCCGGCCACGCCTGCGCAGATCGCCAGCAGAATCGCCGCCGCGGCCAGTCGGCGCGGTCGGCCGATGTTACGAGGCGAACAACTCATCCGCGACGGTTTGGAAGATAACTCGCGCATCCTCATCAAATAGAACGAAGTGGACGTCGGTGAGATTTCGAGCGGATTCGGAAAAAGCGGCCACCTCGGCCATCATGATCCGGGCGCAACCCCGCATATCGAATCCGCCGATGCCGGTCCCGGTCGCCGGGAAGGCGATCGACGTTAGGCCGCTCGTTTCCGCCAGGGCCAGACAAGCCGCGGTCGAGCTTCGCAGCGACTGTTCGGTTGGCTGGGCGCCGATGCCCATGGACGCCTGGTGGATCACGTGCTTGGCCGGCAGATCGCCGGCGCCGGTGATGGCGGCTTGGCCGACGTCGACGGGCCCGTGGGCGGAGCATTCGGCCTGAATGGTCGGCCCGCCGTGGGCGGCGATGGCGCCGGCCAGGCCGCTACCCAGGATCAAATCGTTATTGGCGGCGTTGACGATCGCGTCGACCTGCCAAGCCGTTAAGTCCCCTTGATGCACACTCACAGTCAGCATGAATAGTCTCCGTTCGGCGGAGTGCCGAAACCGATAGGATACCTTAGGTCTGTAGAATCACCAAAGCAAAGCTCGGGCCCGGCGCGGCGTTTTGTCGTTGACCGAAAGTAACCGCTTTGTTACGGTCTTCGCTTGCCAGTTCGTCGTTGTAGCAAGTCTTACGGACCCTCACAGCTAACCGGAACAAGTTCGATGGCCCCCCATCCTATATACGACATTTCGAAGATTGATCAGACCCAAGTCACCTATCCCAAAGAGGAGATAGAGAAGATCAATCCTCATCGTTTTGAGTTCATGATGCTCGATGGCGTGTTCTTCTATAGCACCGAAGACCGTGTTATTGCCGGCTACAAGGACATTGAGGAGGATGCCTTCTGGGTACGCGGGCACATCCCCGGGCGGCCGATTCTGCCGGGGGTGCTGATGATCGAAGCGGGCGCCCAGTTGGTCAGCTTCTATGCCCAGCGGTCCTTGCCGCAGCCGGGCTTCTTGGGCTTCGCCGGAGTCGATAAGGTCAAGTTCCGCGGCTCGGTGGTCCCCGGCGATCGGTTGATCATCCTGGGCGATCTGCTCGAACTGAAGCCGCGCCGATGCCTCGCTGAAACGCAGGGCTGGGTCAACGACAAGCTGGTTTACGAGGGGCGCATCACCGGCATGTGGCTGTGACCCCGGCCCGGGCGTTGTCCCCGCGTCCGCCCTGACCTGCCGCCATGGCTGAATGGCTGACCATGTTTGAAGGCCGCTGGGACGTTACCCCACCGCTGGCCGATGAGCAGTTCTTACAAATCCCCGCCAAGCGGGGTGTGCTACTGCTGACGGCCGACGGGGACCAACCCATCACGCTCATTACGGCGGGCAGTCTGCGCGGGCGCCTGCACACGCGCCTGGCCGAGGACGACGCCGAGGCGCCCACCCGCCGCGTGGATCTGCGGCAAGTGACCCGCGCGGTCCTGTGGACACTCACGGATGGGCATTTCGAGACGGACCTGGCCTTTCTTGACCGGGCCTGCGAGATTTGGCCGGGCGAGTACCGGTCGCTGTTGGCGTGGAAGCAGCCGTGGTTCGTCCACGTGGACCTTGCCGACGGATACCCGCAGTTCGTCCGCTCGCGGAATGCGCTGACCCGACCAGGCCGATACCTGGGGCCGTTCCCGTCGGGCCGATCCGCGGAAGCCTTCATCAACACATTGCACGACGGGTTCGACCTTTGTCGCGACACCAAGTGCCTGCGGACCAGCCCCAACGGACGGCAGTGCAGCTACGGACAAATGGGCAAGTGCCTTTGCCCCTGCGACGGCACAATTGCGATGGACGACTACCGCCAGGCGGTCCAGCGGGCGGCAGCCTTCGCCGCCGGAGACCGCCAGGCCGTACTCGACGGCCTGACCGCCCAGATGTCGGCCGCCGCCGAGGCCCTGGCGTTCGAGAAGGCGTCGGCCCTGAAGACCAAACTCGGTCGCCTGGGCGACGTCGACCACGAGGACTACTGGGCGGTGGCCTGGGCCGAGCAGTTCCAGTTCCTTTTCATTGAGCGCGGGCCCAACCCCAGGACCATGAAGACGTTCCTGGTTAACGGGGCTGACATTCGTCGCGGGCGCGATCTAACGTACCCGTGCGTCGAGGGCGAACTGGCCGAGGTGGTCGCGCAGATGGCGGCGGCGACGGCCCAGGCGGCGACGACCGAGGAGACGGGCCCTTGGCGGATGGGGTTGGTCGCGCGGTATCTGTTCACGTCCCCGGAGCGCCAGGGGCTGATCGTTCCGTGGCGGTCGGCGCCGGATGCGGCCGCGCTGGCCGAGGCCGTCGAGGCCGACGTCGATCAACTCAAGGTGCGGGCGCCCGTCAAGCGCGGGCGAAAGAGTTCGGACGAGCCGGCGGGGTCATAAGACAACGACCTTTCGGCTCGGTATAATTGTGCCATGCTCCTAACGCGATACGCGTTGAAACTGCGTCGTCGATTGCGCGACTTGGTCGGCCCCGTGCCCGCCAAGCATGGGCGCATGTGGCGCTATGTCTCGCCGCGGCGGCGGTGGATATCCGTGGCGGTATTCATCGTCTTCATGGGGGTGCTCTACAGCTACTGGTACGCCACCAACGACAAGCGAATCCGGTCGGTCGCTAAACGGTACCTCAGCCGGCTAACCAACGCCGACGTGGCCATTGGCGACGCGCACTTCAGCCTGTTCGGCGGTCTGCAATTACGCGATGTGGCGGTCGACATTCCCGGGGGAGGCCCCATGCCGTTCTTCCGGGCGCCGACGGTGGTCTTGCGCCATCGGCCGTTGGCGCTGCTGTCGGGGCGCTATGAGCCCACCGAGGTGAGGATCAGCAATAGCCGCGTTCTGGTCGAGTACCACACCGATACCGACACCTACAACTTCTCCTCGCTGCTCACCGGCGGGGGGGACCGCCCCAAGCTCGACCCGAACCTGCACCTGCCGGTCATTCGCGTGGTTCATTGCGAGCAGCGGCGCGTGGACATTACCGGTGACTTGCGCCAGTCGGCGCGGCCTCGGGTGTGGGACGCCACCTTGACCCCTCAGGGGTTGGCGTATGAGATCAAGTATCACCAGGAGGTCGTGCGCGGCGGGAAGATCGACAACGTCAGCGGCTCGTTCGACATCGACTTGCTGACTGGGCGGCTCGAGCGCTTCATGATGACCGGATCGATTCCGTCGATCGCCGGGACCATCTCCAAGCAATATGAGGACTGGTGCCGGCGATTCCATGTCCGGGGGGACGTTCGCCTGGTGGACGAACTGACCTTCACCGAAGGCGATCCGGTTGCCCTGGAGTTGCTGGACGTCTCGTTGAAGTTGCCGAAGGATCAGGGCGGGCTCTCTCTCAAGGCCGTCACGGGGGAGATCGTGTTTCATGCGCCTACCGAGGATCAGCCGGGCGGTGTGGAGTTCAAGGATCTTCGGGGCAAGGTCAATCCCGGCGGGGCCACCTTTGAGCTGAACGGGGTCGCCAGCGGAATGGGCGAGGGCAGTCCGTTCGAGGCCAATTTGGTTGTTCGCAATCTGAGCGTTCCGCAGAGGAACCCGGCGGAGGGGTATTTGGGGCGTGTCTATGACGCGATCATGGAGGAGCTTTCGCCGACGGGCACGCTGGATCTGGTGGCGGCCTTCGCTCGCGACGAGGACGGCCGCGTGACCGTCAAGGGCCAGGCTCGCCCGACGAATATGAGCGTCGCTTACCGGTATTTCCCGGCTCGGACCAAGAACGTCAAGGGGGTGGTCGCCTTCGATCACACCGCCTTGCTGCGGATATCATTGACGGGACGGTACGGCTCGGGGCGCGTCTATGTCAGCGGGTGGGCCAAGCCCGTGGACGACCTGTGGACCTACGACGTGACCGTCCGCGGCGAGAACGGGCAGTTGGATGAAGGGCTTTATGCGGCCTTGCCGAAGGCGTACGCCGTGGTGTGGGACGACTTGGCGCCGACCGGGCGAGGTTCGGCCGTCGTCCACGCCACCCGCAGCACCCTGGAAGACCGGGCGCTCGACATCGAGTTGATCATGAACGGGCAATGCGGGCTGACCTATCGACCGTTCCCGTACCGGATCGAGAACGTGTTCGGCCGGGTGTATGTCACGCGCGACACGGTGCACATCGACGAGGGAGAGCCAGTCCGGGGGCAGGCCGGGCCCATGCGATGCGCGATCTACGGGGATATCACGAATCTGTCCCATCCGCCGGCGGACATGAACATCATTGTCGAAGCCAGCCGCGTGCCGCTGGACGAGAAACTCTTCGACGCAATCGGGCCGACCCATCGTGAGAAGCTGGAGGAACTGCAACTGGCGGGCGTGGCCACCTACGCGACGGCCCGTGTGTTTCGAGACGAGGCCGGCGAGATGACCTATGATGTCACCGCCAATGTCGACCAGATCAGCTTCAAGGTGCCCCAGTTGCCTCACCCGATCACCGGCGGCGCCGGCGAGGCGGCCATCGAACCGGGACGGGTGATCATCAAGGGGCTTCAAGGCATGTACCTGGCCAGGCCCATTCACGTGTCGGGGCAGGTGTTCCTGGCCGACCGCCTCGGCGTTGACGTTCAGATCGACTCGCCGGCGATGCTGCTGGATGAGACCCTCGAAGATGCGGTCTCGCCGCTGATCCGGAACGCCTACGTCCAGTTCAAACCGGACGGCTATGCCGGCGTGGAAGTAGCCTTGCGGTACAACACGCCCGACCAGGAAGCTGAAGAGACCGACTATCGTGTTCTGATTCGGCCCAAAGACCTGGTGGTCAACTACCAGGGGTTCCCCCTGACCGTGCGCGCGGTGGGCGGCACGGTGATCGCCACGCCCGGGCGCATTGAACTGCAGCGGGTCATCTCGCGTCGGGGGGGTGGGACCGCCATCATCTCCGGCGTGGTGTTGGTCGACGACGCCGGCGAAGACGTCGACCTCCGCATCCGAGCCGAGCAGGTCCCCATCGACGCCGAATTCCTCGCGGCCGTGCCGGAAGGCCTGGCCCCACTGATCAAGCGCTTCAAGCCGGGCGGGACATCCGACTGGAATCTCTCGCGGTTCGCCCTCACGCGCAAGAAGGGCGCCTTGGGTGATGCCGATGACCCCGCCACCGCGCCCGGCAAGGCCGAGGATGAAGTAACCTGGCGCATGGAGGGATCGATCGGACTGAACGCCGCCCGCGCCGATCTGGGACTGGGTCAAAAGGTCATTACGGGCAAGCTACGCGGCATCGTGGCCGGTACGCCGGAAGGGCTGGGGATTCGCTCACGCGTGTCGCTGGAGCGAATCCTGATCAGCAAGCGGGAACTGACCAACCTGACCGGCGACATGGTCAAAGCGCCGACCAGCAGCATCCTTCATCTTCGCGACCTGGTCGGCGATTGTCACGGCGGGCGAGCGGCCGGCTTCGCCGAAATCCGCCTGAGCGATCCGATTCAATACGGCGTGAACATGTCCGTCGAGAACGTCGACCTCAACGACCTGTTCAACGCGGGCATCGAAGATCCCGAGAAGCGCACGGACAACACCGGCCTGCTGGCTGGAACGGTGCAGATGATCGCCGAGTCCGAGAATCCCAAGAGCCGCAAGGCCTCCGGCGTCTTGCAGATTTCCGAGGGCAAGCTCTACAAGATGCCGGTTCTGCTGGGTCTGTCGCACGTGGTGTTCCTGTCCCTCCCGGGCGATACGGCTTTTTCCGACGGCGTGATGACCTATCACATGGTGGGGGAGGATCTGATCTTCGACGAGATCTACCTGACGGGCCAGTCCATGTCGATCGTGGGGTCGGGCACGATGAACCTGCGCACCGAGAAGATCAACTTCACCTTCCTGGCCGGGCCGTCCGGAGACTTACCACGCCTGGTGCACGTGGAGGAGTTCCTGCAGAACATCATTCGCGAACTGGTGGAGATGCAGGTCACCGGCACGATATCCGAACCGCAAACGCGGACCGTTCCGCTGCGCGGCATCGATGCGGTGTTGCGGAAGATGTTGCAGCCGGGGGAGGGTGTCGAGTAGGTTCTGCCGGTTAGCCGCCGGCGAGGCGCCGGCTGGGCGATGAAAGGAGCCCGTTCAAAATGGCCAAGGTCAAAGTGGGCATTATTGGCGGCAGTGGTTTGGGTGATGCGATCTTGGGTGAGCTTTCGGGCGAGGCCCGCGCCGTCCATACGCCGTTCGGAGACCCCTCCGACAAGATCATCGAAGCCGAATACAGCGGCGTTCCCCTGGCGCTGATCAGCCGACATGGGGCCGGGCACCGTTTCAACCCGACCATGATCAACTACCGGGCCAACATCTACGCCCTCAAGCAGCTCGGCTGCACCCACGTGATCGCCTCGGGCGCGGTGGGTTCGCTGCGACACGAGATCGTCCCCAAGCACCTGGTTATCGCCGATCAGATCATCGACAAGACCTTTCGGCGGCAGGGCAGCTTCTACGATGATTTCTTCGCGGCGCACGTGGAACTGGCCTCGCCGTTCTGCCCGGTGTTGCGCGAGCATCTGCTGAACTGCGCCGGCGCCGTCGACACCACCGTGCATGAGACCGGCACGTATGTCTGCATGGAAGGGCCGGCCTTTTCCACTCGCGCCGAAAGCGAAATGCATCGCGCCTGGGGCGGCGACCTGATCGGCATGACCGCCATGCCCGAAGCCAAGCTCGCCCGTGAGGCCGAACTCGCCTACGCGATGGTCTGCCTGCCCAGCGACTACGACTGCTGGCGCCCGCACCCCAACGAGCTCGGCAAGCACGAGTTGCTCAAGGAAATCATCGAGAACCTCACCGAGGCCACAACCAACGCCATGACGCTGATCAAAGCCGCCATCGAACGGTTCGACGAGATCGCGGAGACCCCCTCGGCCGCTCACCGAGCGATGGAAATCGGCATCTGGTCCAATCCGGAAGCGATTGCTCCCGAGTCATGGGATCGCCTGGCTGTGCTGATCGGCAAGTACCGGCCGCAGTAGGTACGGCTAGTCCGAAATCGTAGCGCGGTCGGCTTCGACCTGCTCGAACCACGTTTCCAGCTCACATCGCATTCGGTGCGCGCGGTCGGGGTCGGCCTCCGCCAGGTCGTGCTGCTCGCGAGGATCGTCGGCGATGTTGTAGAGCTGGGCCGGTGGCGGGGGCGGCACGTCGCGCGGGGGGTCGGGCCCGGCGATGATGCCGCGCTCGATGAAGTGCTCGGGCTGGTACATGCTGGTCTCGAGCCACTGAATGTCGGACACGGCCATGGCTTCGGGGATCTCGGGGCGGACGAGCTTCCAATCCCCATCCCGCATGGCCGCGTTGCAGGTCGCCAGGGGCGTGTAGCGGTTCCATTGCCAGAATCGGCGGGTGCAGGTCTGTCCGCCCTCGCCCAGTAGCGTGGGCCAAACATCGACGCCGTCGACCGGCAGCGTGTCGGTCGGGCGAGCCACACCGGCCGCCGATAGCAGCGTCGGCAGCCAGTCCACGAAGTGCACCATGTCGTGGATCACGCCGCCGGCCGGCAGCGTCCCGGGCCAGCGAAGCACGGCCGGCACGCGAACGCCGCCTTCGTAGGTGTTGCCCTTCGACCCGCGCCAGCCGCAGTTGAACCGATCGAAGGGCCCGCCAAGCTGCGGCCCGTTGTCGCTGGTGAACATCACCAGCGTGCTGTCGGCGAGCCCCTTGGCGGCTAGGGTGTCCAGGATGCGTTCGATGCCGCGATCCATTCGGCGGATCATGCCGTACAGCGTGCTGACCTCGTCGGTGAATCGGCCGGTGTCGGCGAAGGGGGCGACCTCCTCGTCCGGGCATTGGAGGGGCGTGTGCGGGGCGTTGTAGGTTACGTGTAGAAAGAAGGGGGCGTCGCCGTCGGCGTGGCGGTCAAGAAAGGCGCATGCCTCCTCCGTCCACACGTCGGTCAGATAACGTCCGTCGGCGCGGCGAACGGTGTCCCCGAACTCCAGCCGCCAGTTGGTGTAGTCGTGCATGCCTCCGCGGAAGCACACCGCTTCGTCGAACCCGCGCCGCTGCGGATGATAGCGCGGGTCGAACGCTCCCAGGTGCCACTTGCCTACCTGGCCCGTGGCATAGCCCGCCCGCTGCAGCATGTCGGCCAGCGTGGTCTCCCGCAGCGCCAGCCGATCCAGCCCGCGCCACTCCAGCGTGTCGATCGAACCGGTTCGGTGCGGGTAACGGCCCGTCAGCAGGGCCGCCCGCGACGGATTGCACACGGGCGAGGCCGTGTAGTGTTGGGTCAGGCATACCCCGTCGCCGACGAGTTGGTCGATGGCCGGCGTGACGGCGCCGCGGTCGCCGAAACACCCAAAGTCCCCGTAGCCCATGTCGTCGGCCACGATCTGCACGATGTTCGGACGCGCGGTCATTCCGGCTCGGCCTCGGGCAAGCAGCGCTGCAGGCTCATGAGGGCGTAGGCCGTTCCGTAGGACTTCTCGTAGCCCTGCATCAGGAAATCCCACCAGCACCCGTCCTGGTCTTGCCGGTCGATCAGCACGCGAGCCAACTGGGCCTTCATGGCCGGCCGGTCGGCCGGGTCGAGATGCTCAATCACCCTCGCTGCGTAGTAATGAGCGAAATAGTAGTAATAGCCCGCGATTACGAACGGCGCCCGCCGGTTGGACGAGGGGGTCGACGTCGTCGAGTGCGGCACCTGGGCCTTGCGGGCGGTGTCCATCCAGTCGCCGTGGTGGAACAGGCGGGCCAGCCACCCTTTCATGACCGCGGGGGTGACCAGGTCGTTCCCGTACAGCCAATACGCCAGATTGCACGCCTGCGTTCGCCCGACGGCGCCGGGCGGCCAACTGGCCGGAAGGGCCGGCCGGACAATCTCATGGACGTGATAGGCAAACGCACCGTTGGGCAGGCGCGACCAACTCAGCGCCTTCAGACCTGTGGCGGTCGCGGCCTTCGGCACGTCGAAGCCGGCTGCCTTGGCCTCATGCAGCGACACCAGCGCCGCGGCCGTGATGAAACTTAGGGCCCAGTTGCTGGGCGGGCGCGTCCGCGGGTACACCTCGTAGTAGCCCCACCCACCGCGAATGGTCCGGCTGGCCGTCAGCAGGCGAATGTGATCGGCGACCAGGCGACGCACGAGTTGGCGGCGCTCGTCATCGAGAGGGCGTCGCTCCAGGATGGTTATCAACGCTTCGATCGCGTACAGGTGCGCCCAGTTGTTGAAGGTCGACCCCAAGTCCGGTCGTCGGAACGTTGCCACGTTGGTGAGGAACCAGTCCTCCCCACGCACAATGGCGGCCTGGACGTCGGGCGATCCGTCATCCGTTTCGATCAGCGCCTTGATGACCAACGCGTTGGAGGCCATCTCGAACGACGCCGTGTCGCGGGCGCTGGGCATGAGGACATTGGTGTGATAGCCGAGGCTGCCCCAATGGCCGTCCGGGTACTGGGTGTCCACTAAATACCGGACCCCACGGGCGATCGAATCACGAATCTCCGGTTCGGTGGGGGCCGTGATGGCGGGCATCGCGGGCGCGAAGGTGGGGTCATTGATGTCAGGCGCACACCCGCTCGATAGCCCCAGCAGCGTGAGGGCGACGACCGGCATCCATGTACGGTTCGGTGTGGTCACCATCAGCCCTCGGGGACAGCGGCCGGCTCGGGCAGGCAACGCTTCAGGATCATCAGCGCGTAGGCCGTGCCGTATTCCTTGTAGTACTGGAACAGCGCGAAGTCCCACCAGCAGCCGTCCTGGTCTTGCTTGGACATGATAATCTCGGCTACGTGGGCGCGGTAGAAGTCCTGCTTGTCCTCGGGCAGATGTTCGATGATCTGAGCGCCGTAGTAGTAGCCGTAGAAGTAGTAGTACCCGGCGATCTGGAAGGGGCTGTGTCTCTTCGTTACGCGGGCAACGTTGGACGAGTGCGGGACAGTGCCTTTTCGGGTCTGTTCCAGCCAGTCATCCTGGACGATCATCCGGGCCAGCCACGTCTCCATCGCGCGGACCGTGACCCGGTCGTCGTCGAACAGGTACATCGCCAGATTCCCCGGCTGCGTCCGCGATACCGCGGCCGGCGGCCAGCCGCTACGGTACTCCGGATGCGGCGACCGGTAGATGTTGTAGCCGAAGGCCCCGTTGGGGAACCGGCACAGGCGCAGCGCCTTCATCGCCCCCACTACCGTTCGCGGCTGGAGTTCGAATCCCATCTCCCGGGCTTGGTGCAGGGAGATCATGGCCGTGGCGGTCAGGAAGCTGACGCCCATGTCGACCGGTGGGCGAATCGGAGCGCCGCCGGTGTAGTAGCCCCACGAGCCGTGGATGGTTTGGTAGGCCTGCAGCAGGCGCACCTGGTCGGCCAGGGCCTCCATGACCCGAGCGTGCCGGGCCTCATCCATCGGCCGATATTTCAGCATCGCCACCAACGCTTCGATGGCGTAGGCGTGGCCCCAGTTGTTGAACAGGCTTCGCTTGTCTTGCCGGCGGAACTTGGGAAGGTTCTCCAGGGCCCAGTCCTCGGCGCGGCGGATGGCGGCCTCGGCTTTGTCTGTGCCGGGGTTGTTCTCGATCAGCGCCTTCAGGGCCAGGCAGGTGGTGGCGGTCTTGAGGCTCTCTACGTCGCGGTAGCTGGGCAGGCCCACGCCGTAGGTGGGGTTGAGCATCGTGCCCCAATGGCCGTCCGACTTCTGGTGTTCGATCAGATACGCCACGCCGCGGTCGATGGACGCCTGGATTCGCGCGGCATCCGGAGGGCCGATGGGGCCGGGCTCGGGGCCGACCTCGGCCATGCTCAGCGGCGCCGGCTCGCACCCGGCGAGCCAACAGGCCGTCAGCAATAAGGCCGCCGGCAGACAGCGGATAATGATGTTCGAGCGTGGCAAGACAGTCGCTCCGAAGCCCGGTTTCGCCAGCGGGTGCAGTCGGCCAGGGCCGATTGGCATCTGTGGCGAGGGCGGAAATCCCCTGTATACCGGACCCGCTGGGGGGGGTCAATCCTGAGCGGGTCGGGTCGGTTGCGTTGTTGGCGCCGCCCAGTGTGGGTCTTTGGACGGGCGCGGCGGCAGGGGGGGCTGGTCCGGGACGAGCTTGGGGAACGCCCAGACGAACTGGGCATCGCTGGAGAGGCTGCGCAGCAAGCCTTGGGGCCGTCCGGTTAGCATGGCGCCGAAATCGCCGCCGAAATTGGTGGCCAGTTTCATGAAATTCATCGCGTTGGTCGTCAGGGCCCGGGCGGGCCTAGGCGTGATGACGGGCTCATCCAACGTCCCCGTAACGTGCATGTAGACCAGAGCGTCGGCGATATTGGCGGCCCAATTCATCATCGGCAGCATCTGCAGGGCCGGCCGGAGTTGGCTCATCAGGCCGCCGCTGACGAACAGGTTCAGTTGGCCCGTGTCCATGCGGACGGTCGAGCCCTTTTCAACGTCCAGGGCCACCAATCGGTCGGCCATGCGGCCGAGCTGAATCGTGGCGATGTTGTCGACCAGGGAGAAGATCGTCACGGCATCGGCGTGGCCGCCCAGAGCCTGGCTATTGGGTCCGAGGGCCTGGCCGATCTGGCGGAACAGGGCGATTCGACCGGTTGACATTCCGGTCGCGTGCAGGGCGCCTGCGGCGTGGGGGGCATCGAACCGGACCCCCTCATTATAGACGTAGATTTCGCCCGCCCTCAGCGTGCCCTGGTCGGGTTGTTCGTGGCCGAAGAACCGAGCCAGTTGCTTCAATTCCATGTCGGCGACGATCGTCCGGGACCATATCTGCAACGGCTCGTTCGGACCCAGTCGCCCACGGATCAGACCGGACGCTTTCCCGCCCAAGGCGTTGGTCTCATGGACGGCCACGAACAACGCTTCGTTGGGAGTATCGCCGGCGGAATGGACGGCCGCCTCCCAATTGGCCAGGGACATAATGCGGTCAGCGGCGAAGGTGGCCTGGCCGACGAGCTTCACGCGGTCGGCCCAGAGGTCGTCCGTGCGCCCGGTGACGGTCGCGCGGCCCCACTGCGGGTCGCCTTCGTCGGTCAGGGCCACCGCCATCGTCATCGGGCCGGCCGGCGGCGGGGCAAATGCCACGTCGATCTCGGCGATTCGTTCTCCGCGAGCGTATCGGCCGTCAAAGGCGATTTCGCTCAACCGGCCGCTCGGGTCGCGTCGCGATGTCAGCCACCCCCATAGGTGTTCGTCCGCATCGCTATCGACCACGCGGACCATGATGTGCCACGGGCGTCTGCCGTCGGCCATCACCAATGGCCGTCGATGCAGGCGAACCGACAGGTCCGGGGTGACGCAGCCATCCGTGGCGGCGCCGAAGGTGACTCGACATCCGTCGATGAAGACCGATCGCATTTCCAGCGTGGTCACGTCGGCCGGACCGGCCGGGGCCACCAACGGCGGCCGCGTGCCGGGGTGGGCGGTTATGGCTGCGCCGCGGAACGTGATGCCCGCTATCTGAGTGGACGCGCGGGGCCAATTCTTGACCGTCAGCTCCATCCGGTCGACGCGGGCCCAGGTCCGGCCGGCGTCGTCCTTGAAGACCACGTCGCGGACGGCCACCGGGCCTCGCAGACGGAACTCGCCCCGACCGATTTCGATCGGGCCGGCCCAGCGACGGCGCAGTCCTTCCAGCGTCATGGTGCGAACACGCTTGGGGCCCACGTACCCATAGACGACAGCCCAGCCCATGCCCCCCACGGCCGCCAACGCGATCATCAGCCACATCAGGCGCTTCAGCCAGCGCCGGCGAGGTCTCGGTGCATCGACAACCGGACTGTTGTGGGACGCGGTCATTGGTTGAGCGGGACCTGGGGTCCTAGTCCATCTGCCCCAGCAGGCGGCGGAACGCTTCGGCGTTGTCGGCGGCCTGGGCGGCGTGGCAATTATTGAAGTAGACGAAGATCTTCTCCGTCAGTTCCGCCAAAGGCAACCATTGCCGGACCAAATCCTGCAATTCGGCGTCATTGTACCGATAGTCATACCGCTCCGCACCGCCTGCGTACCATTTGTCGGCGTTTCGTGAGTGCAGGCGAAGATAGCCGACTCGGGCTGTCACGGCTGCGTCGTGGTGGTACAGGTTGTCGATAGCGGGGGCGTCCGGAATGACCAGGGAGACATTTCGGTCGGCCAGGCCTTGATCGGTCTCCGCCGTCCGCCACGACCGATGGCGAAACTCCGCCGCCAACGGCAGGTCGGCGAAGTCATCCAACACGCCCGCCAGGTACTGGCGATTCGCAACCGTCCGGTGGAAGGATTGAGGAAATTGCAGCAGCACGCCGGCGAGCTTGTCAGCCTCGGTCAGCGGGGACAGGGCCTCGAGGAACTCGCCCGCGATGGTGCGGTTGTGCTTGTGGGTAGTCTCCTGGTTGGCTTTGACCCAGAAGCGGAACCCCTCCGGCACGCGCGCCGCGATGCCGGCCAGCGTCCGCGTCGTCGGCATGCGGTAATAGGTGAAGTTCAACTCGACCGTATCGAAATGGCGGGCGTAATGGCCCAGCATGTCCCCGCTACGCGTGCCGGGCGGGTAGAACGGGCCTACCCAATCCGCGAAGGAGTACCCGCTCGTGCCGACGATGAACTTCTCTTGCGCATCCATCAGTGTTCTCCCGGTCGCCATGATGATATCCGATCCGCGGCGATGGTGAGCGTGTCGTATTGGTCCTGCACCGTCCCGACCACCAGGTAAGGCCCGTACCCGCTGAGGCGACAACGGCGATCTGCGTCGAAGACCACCGCCTCGAATAGCCCGAACTCGTCGTCGAGCGTGACGAACATCACCCGCTTGCCTTGGCGAGTGGGCGCCGTACGCATGGCCTCGAGCACGCCGGCGATGCGGACGGTTCGGCCCACGTTGGCGCCGAGGCCGCGACGGTCGATGGTCGTCGCTTGCTGCAGGTGCGGACGATAGAGGCCCATCACGTGCGGACCGGCCGAGATGCCGAGGATGTTACGCTCGTCGGCGTACTTCTTGGCGGCGGGATAGTCGGCCATGTCGGCCGGCAGGGCGATCTCCGCCGGCAGCAGGCACGCGTGACCGCGCGGGGCCGACAGGTGCGTCTGGAGCGCCAGGTTCAGTTCCATCATTAGCGCCGGGCGCACCGGGCCGAGCCCGTCGAAGGCGCCGCACAAAATCAACGCCCGCGTTTGGGCTTCATCCAGGCCCGTTCGCGCCAGGAAATCACTGAGCGTGGGGAAGGGCCCTCGCCGGCGGGCGTGGAGAATTGTCTCCACGCTGGCTGGGCCGAGACCGCCGATGAAGTTGAAGCCCACTCGGATGGCCTCGCCATCGGGGGCGAACTCCTCGGCGCTGCAATTGACATCGGGGAGCAGGAATCGAATGCCCTGCCGTTTGGCCTGCTCGACGTAGACGCGCGGATGGTACATGCTCTGGTTGTTATTCAGCGCGGCGATCCAAAACGCTTGGGCGTGATGGGTCTTGAGGTACGCGACGGTCCAGGCCAGCTTGGCGTAGCTGGCGGCGTGGGCCCGGCAGAACGAGTAGGCGTTGAACTTGGCCATCTGCACCCAGATGTCCTCGGCCAGGGCCCGGTCGATGCCGTTGTCGTCGCAATGGGCCAGAAACTTGCGCGACAGGGCCAGCCGCTGCTCGTCGTTGTGACACTTCTGGACGCCGCGGCGGAATTGGTCGGCCTGGCCGCGGGGGGCGCCGGTGATCGCCTCGGCCAGCAGCATCACGTCGTCCTCATACAACATCACACCGTAGGTTTCGGCCAGCACGCGGTCGATACGCGGATCGGAGGCGGGTGGATCGTCCAGGCCGCGGTGACGGCGGACAAACACCTCCTTCATGCCGATGCTGGCCGCCCCCGGACGAATCAGGGCCAACGCCTTCATGATGTCCCGAAGCCCGCGCGGCTGCATCGCCCGCAACAGGTTCCGCATGGCGGGTGATTCCAATTGGTTGCAGCCGACCGTATCGCCGCGCTGCAGCACGGCCAGCGTGGCGGCATCGCGGTCGTCAAGCGTTTCGGCGTCGATACATTTCCCGGAGCGCTCGCGGATCAGGTCGCATGCGGCTCGGATGGTCGACAGGCTGCGGTTGCCCAGCAGGTCCAGCTTGACTAGCCCCATCGCCTCGACGCCGTCCTTTTCGAACTGCGTTACCCGAACGCCTTTAGCTGCCGGCTGCAGGGGGGTGAATCGATCCAGCCGGCTGGGCGTCATCACAATGCCGCCCGGATGCACCGAGAAGTTGTGCGGCAGGCCGATTAGGCGTCGACTCAGCTCGGCCGCTTCGACCAGCCGCCGATCCTTCCGCGGATCGTCCATTTGATCGATGCGCGATATCTGCTGCTCGGAGAACCCAAGGACCTTCGCTGTTTCTCGAAGCGCGGCGCGGTCCTGAAAGGTGTTATGTGTGCAGACCATGGCCACGCGATCGTCGCCCCAACGACCGATTGCGTAGTCGATCACGTCATCGCGAATCCGCCAGCAGAAATCGATGTCCAGGTCGGGGTAGTCGACGCGTTGTTCGTTGAGGAACCGTTCAAACGGAATGTCACAATCCAGCGGACAGATATTGGTGATTCCCAGGAAATAGGCGACCAGACTCGACGCGCCGCTGCCGCGGCCGGCTACGGGGGCGCCCTGACTGCGGGCGTATTGAACGATGTCCCAGACCACCAGGAAGTACTCGCCGAAGCCTTTGGACTCAATCAATGCCAACTCGCGCCGCAGCCTCTCCCGCCAGCCGGCCGGCGGACGCTTGCCGTATCGCCAACTCAATCCCTTACGGCAAAGCTGCGTCAGATACCGCATCGGGCTTAGGCCGTCCGGGCAGTCGAACGAAGGAAAGACCGCTTTCCTCGGCAGGAGTTTGAAGTCCGAGCATTTCTCGATCAGGCGTTGGTTGTTGCCAACCGCCTCGGGCCACTCCGCCAGTTCATTCGCCAGTTGATCGGAGCTTCGAAGGAACGCTTTTACCGGCGGCAAGGCGTCGGCCGGAACGGCGGCATCGGTCGTCTGCAGCCGCATCGCCGCCAACAAGCGGGCGGTGCGGGCGTCGTCGGCGCGGACCGTCAATGCCTTGGCTGTCGCGACCAGCGGCAAGGCACGGACGTGGGCGAATGCGGCCAACTCGCGCAACGCGCCGTAAGACTGGCAGGCCGGATCGACCCCCAACCCCAATTGTCCCGCCGGCCAACCCGCCGCCAACAACGCCTCGGCGGATTCGGAATTGTCGACGATGATTTGCAGTCCTTCAGACTTCTGAAGAGACGGGTCGTTCTCTTCAGTATGAACGGCGGTGATGAGTTCACACAGATTGGCGTAGCCGGCTTCGGAGGTGATCAGGGCGACGACCGATTGATCGCCGAGAAGCAATTCGGCGCCGATCAAGGGCTGCACACCGGCATCGGTGGCCGTCTGCCAAAACGCCGGCGCGCCGGCGAGGCTGTTGACGTCCGTTAGGGCAAGCGCGGCATGGCCCAGCTCGGCCGCCCGGGCCACGAGCGTTTCCGGCAAGGCCGTCCCGCGCAGCAACGAATGGCCACTACGAACGTGCAGCGGTGTGATGGATTCGGTCATTTCGTTAGTGACGGCGTTCGTAGGACGAAGCCGTAGTCGTCTGTCTCGAGCCGATCCAGGAGGCTGATGGCCCGGCCGGTTACCATCGAGCCGTGGCCGAAACGGTCGCGAACGGCGTCGACGGCGTGTTGGATGTCCTGGCGGCGTTGGCGGGCCTGGTGGGTGAACAGTCGCCCCACCGTCGCCGACGGGACAAAGCCCGACAGCACCACCCCCACGTGTCGCACCGCCACGCGACGGCCATGGAGCTTATCGAATAATTCCAATGAAACGGGCAAGACGTCGTCGTCGTTGTCGGTCGGCTCGGGCAGCGTGCGGCGGGTGGCGTAGCTTTTCCAATCGTCGTAGCGGATGGACACTTCCAGGCATGCGGCCACGAGCCGATGCTGCCGCATCATTCGCATCGCCCGCTGCAGCAGGTAACAGAGCATGCCGGTGATTTCCGCCCGGTCGCAGGTGGCGCGGTGAAAGGTGGTCTCGCGGGAGATGGTCTTGGGCGGCGCGTCGGGGCGAAGGGCGCGCACGTCGCGGCCGTGGGCGCGGTCATGGAGACTTTCGCCGACTTGGCCGAACATCGCCCGCAGCGTTGCAACCGGCAAGGCCGCCAACTCGCCGATGGTGGCCACGTTCATCTCGCGAAGTCGGCGGCCGAGCTTGCTGCCAACGCCCAGGAGACGATTCACCGGAAGGGGCGCCAGGAATGTCGCCTCCGAGCCGGGCAAAATCGCCCGCACGCCGGCGGGCTTGACCGTCGACGACGCCAGCTTGGCCATCATGCGATTACGGGCCAGGCCCACCGACACCGGCAAACCCACCTCGGTGCGAACTTCCGTTTGGATTCGCTGTCCCAGGCGCTCCGGCCCGCCGAACCGTGACGGGTCGCCGCCCAACTCGCCGACGGCCTCATCCAGGAACGTCTCCAACGCGCAGCAATAGCGCCGACAGATCTCCCAGATGTGCTCGGCGAAACAGCGATAGATTTGATAGTGGCCGGCCAGCACCACCGCCTGCGGGCAGAGCCGTTTCGCCTCGGCCAGCGACATCCCCGCGCTGAGCCCGAACCGCCTCGCCTCATAACTGCATGAAGCAATGCACCCGCTGCCGACAATGACGGGCCGATCTCGCAGCGCCGGAATCAACAACTGCTCCACTGACGGGAAAAACGCGTCCGCGTCGAGGTGGAGCGTCCAGGGCTGAGGGCTGAGGGTCGAGGGTCGAGGGGGAGGGGGAGGAGTCTCGTCGACGATCGCGCCGGTATGTTGTTCCTCATCCCTCAAATCGCAACCCTCAGCCCTCCAAGACCACCCGATCCAGCCACCATTGCACGTCACTGCTGACGAAGTGGATGTAGTAGGTTTCATCGCCCGCTTGCACGCTGTAGTGCAGGGCGAGGCCCTGGCCCGCGCGGTCGATCCATTGGCCGTTGACCGCCTCGACCACGTAGGTCCGCTGTCCCCAGCGGAAGCGAACGGGCCGCACCTGCCCGCCGGAGCAGTCGGCCAGTACGCGAATGGGTTCGGCTATTTCTTCGATCTTCACGGCAAGGTCCGAACGGTCGGCGCCTAATCCGTGGGCGCGGCAGCCGGGCGCCGTGCGAGTTTCCCCCAACTCGTCGCCAAAGCCCGACCCCGTGACCACGACACGAATCCTAACGTATACCTAACAGCTTAAAGGGCATTCATCTGAACGTCAAGGGGTCGTGAGCAGGCCATGGGAAAATTCTTCCCGTCGTTTTGTTCCGGCGGCGCATAAAAACGGGCGATTTCTGTCGGCCAGAAATTGCCCGCCGAATGCTGCGTTGAACGTTTGCCGCTATTTGCGTCGTCGCAGAAGAGCGCCTGCCCCCAGACCCAGCAACGCCAGCGTGGCCGGTTCGGGCGCCGCGTTCGTGTCGAACCCGAGGTACGCTCTCAGAATGAAGAAATCCGTCAGCGTGACCCAGCCGTCGCCGTTGATGTCGCCGCTGCCGTAGCCGCCGGGCTGGCTATAGTTACTGCGCAGGATAGCCAGGTCGGTGGCATTGACCAGGCCGTCGAAGTTCAGATCGGCGAACTCCGTATCGAGCACGCCGTGGATCATGTAGTCCACGTCGCCGTCATCGGCCAGGCCGTCCGCGTTGAGGTCGAACAGCGAATCGCCGCTTCCGAAGTTGGCCCGCAGCACGTCGACGTCCACCGGGTCGGCGGCGCCGCTGCCATCGACGTCGGCCAGCAACCGCATGGTTTGGCTGATCCAGTCGGCGTAAGCGGGCACCGAGATCGCGTAGAACACGTTGTAGGGCGGGCTGGGGCCGTTGATGCGGTTGACGTAGCCGCTAAGGCCGGCCAGTTTCCAGTCGCCGTTGGTGTCCCGGGCGAACACGCCGCCGCCGCTGTCACCGGCGCCCACGCCGCATTCATAGACCGTCGCGTCGGCATCGAACTCGATCTGGAGCGTGTTGGAATAATACGTGTCGTAGATACTCCACGTGTCGGTGTCGTACTGGTTCGTGCCCCAGCGAAGCTCCCGGTCGGTGCTGGTGTCCCAGTCCCACAAGTTGTTGGCGGCGTCGACCGTGCCATCGTAGCCCGTCCCGACCACCACCAGATCATCGCCGGTCGTTAGCGTACCGGTGAACAGATCCACGTGCGTGTCGATCAGCGACGAGACCTTCAGCAGCCGCAAGTCGGGCGGCCAGAACTGCCCCAGGTCCGGCGCGTCGATGACATCCTCCACCTGATAGGTCAGGCCCGCCATGTCGATGGTGCTGCCGGCGACCGCCGCGACGTGATGGACCGTCAGAACATACCGACCCGAAACCGCTACGGCGCTACCGACGCCGATTTGGCCGACGTAATCGGTCGTCATGCCGAAGTAGGGACTGTCGGGGTCATTCAGGAGCGTCAGGTCCGTCGTGCCGCCAATGATGGCCGACGAAGTTGACGCCGCGACGCAGACAACAAGAAATGAAATGGCCAGCAGTGAGGGGATACACCTACGCATAGGCTATGCCATCCTTGTGCATGTGCCTGAACGCTTCCAACACCGAGTACCACTTGGCCAACGGAGCAGATCACTGATAAGGTGGCGGGCGCACTGTCCGTAGTGTGATCGCCTGAAGTGGGTCCACATGGTGTGAATATACTGGTGAATTTCCAGATATCCAGAGATTCCGGCAAGGTTTTTTAACCTAATTAAGTACCATATGCCAGATTCGGACCAGCGCCACCCCTAAGTGCCATTCTAGGGCAAGGTTATCAATGCAGCTTAAGTTGAAGGAATTTCAAGTTCTTGGCTACTGCTCCTGCTCGATGAAGGCTTCGAAGGCGGCGATGGCGTTTTCCGGCGGCGTTCCGGGCTGGAGGTCCTTGGCGGGGGAGAGAATGAAGCCGCCTCCTTTGGACATCTCCGTCCGCAGTTTGCGGATCTCGGCCTGGACGCCTTCCGGCGAAGCGAATTGCAGCGTGCTCTGGCTTCCGAGGCATCCCCAGAAGCTGATGTTCTTGCCGAACCGTTTCTTCAGCTCGTAGGGGTTCATGTCGCGGGCCTCGGGCTGGACGCTTTCCAGCACATCGAGGCCGATCTCTACAAGATCGTCCATGATGTCGGTTACCGTGCCGCAGCAGTGGGTGATGACGGTCTTGCCGGTCTCGTGGGCGCGTTGGTAAATCTTCGCCCAGCGCGGCTTGAACAGCTTCCGCCAGCGGTCGGGGCCGACGATCACGTTGCGCTGGTTGCCCCAGTCGTCGCCGAACATGATCGCGTCGGCCGGCACGTCGGCCCAGAAGTCCACGAACTGCAGGAATAGATCGGTCAGCCGATCGAGCAACTCCTCCACGAACTCTTCGTTGAGGATCACGTCTTCCAGGAAGTTCTCGAAGCCGCGAACTCCCCAGGACTGCTCGAACAGCCCCCAGCCCATGTAGATCAGTCGATAGAAGTCCGGGGGGTCGTCGGCCAGTGTCTTCAGCGCCTCAGCCTTGGATTCCTTGGAGTTTTCGATGAAGATCTCAGCCTTGGGGAAGTCGTATCCGTCGAAACTCGGCTCGGCCAGGCCGGGCGTTTCCAGATGGAACGGCCGCTTGTCCATGCGCCAGATCGTGCCGAAGGCGTCGGTGTCGCGAATGTCGTCCAGGCTCGTCCGGGCGGAGGTATCCTGCCCGCCGAGGTGGCCCATGTAGGTCGTGAGCTTGTCGCGCCAGGCTTCTTCGGAGCCGTAGTGCTCGGTTATCGCGTCGGCCACCACTTGCTCGCAACCGAACGAGTAGGGGATGACCGGGGTCTCTTCGTGATTGAGCTGGGCCAGGACGATCTCGCGCGGTGTCATGATAAGTCTCCTCAACGCCAAGGGCGTGGCCGCATCCTAACGAGCAGAGGAGGGCGCCCACAAGCGTCTACTGCAGTTCGACGAACGTTTCAAATGCGGCGATGGCGCATTGTTGGCCCGCTACGAATCGAGGGCTGTCCGGATGCGAAGCACACATCTCTGCAGATCTTCCAAGAGCTCATGTTCCCAGAATCGGGCCACGGCATACCCGATCTTCTTGAGATCACGGTTTGTCCTTCGATCGCGTTGGCGATTGCGGTCAATCTTGGCCCTCCAAAAGGCCGCATTGGCTTTCGGGTAATGCCCACATCGCGGACACCCGTGCCAGAAGCACCCACAGACGGCCACCAGCGCCGATGAGACAATCAAGAGGGCGATTAGCGGCGAGATTGTGGATCGATATTTCATGATAAGGGCCTCTCAGGCTAGAAGGGCTGCGCGTAGTTCATGATGTACCACCGCCCGTCCTCTTCCTTCTTGAAGAACCGCGGCTTGGGGCTGCCGTACTGTCGGCCCATTGCGTCTGGGCCTGGGTCAAGAAGATGGCCTGGAGCTTCTTCTCGTTCTCGCGGTAGGTGAGCATGTCGGGCGTGATTTCCATCGCATCGCCCTTGCTCAGCAGCAGCGCCTTGCGCGTCCGCTCGAACAGTTCCTTGACCTTGGGGTGGTCGGGGTAGGCTTCGTGAAGCGCGGCGACGCGCTTCATGGCCTCCTTGCCGTCATGGCCGGGCGAAATCGCTTGGCCGTGCGCTCGGTCCACGAGCTGTTCGAACTTCTTCACATAGTGCTCGGCGGAGGACAGCTCCTGTTTGCCGGGCTCGGCGTCTTGGGCCCATAGCGGGCCCACCACGGCCGTCGCCATCCCGAAGACTCCAAGCAGCACCCAAATCCTTCGACGTGTCATGGCATTCGCTCCTTCCCCAGGGGAATTCAACGGGCCGTTCACGGCAACGGCCGCACCGGGAGTCTGGCGCGCAGGGACAAGGCGTGTCAAGCGCCTTCGCGCTGGCCTTAGGGGTCGATGCGGCCGGCGGGGTCCTGCCGGTAGAAGGCCTTGAACTGCTGGTAGAGCTCGGGGTGGCGCTTCTTGAGTTGGTGGGGCTTTTCGAAAAAGCATTCGGTGACGACAGCAAAGAACTCGGCCGGGCTGGTGGCGCCGTAGCCGCGAATATCGCTACCGCGATGGGCGTGCATGCGTTCGATGAGCGTCTGGAATTCCTCACCCAGCACGCGGGCCCAGTCGTCGTAACGGTTGCGTTCGTCCAACACTGGCGCGCCGTTGACGGCGCCGGATTCGCTGTCCAGTTGATGGGCGAACTCGTGGAGCACTACGTTGTGGCCGTCTGACGGGTCGGCGGCGCCGTGGGCGACGGCGTCCCAACTGAGGACCACCGGGCCGCGGTACCAGCTCTCGCCGAGGCGTCCTTGCTCGGTTTCCACGATGAACCCGCCGGAGCCCCGCTGGCGGATATCGGCAAAGAATTCGCTGGGGTAGACCAGGATCGACTTCATCTTGGGGAAGTACTCCGTTTCGCGATGCAGGAGCAGCAGGCAGGCGTTGGCGGCGATGGTCAGGCGGATCTCGTCGGTCATCTCCTGCCCGCCACAGCCTTCGAAGAGTTTTTCGGCCAGGAAGACCTGGATGTGCCCCTTCAGCTCGGCCTGCTCGTCGTCGGTCAGGTGCGACCAATGGCCGAAGTTAGCTTCGATGATCCGCAGCCATTCGTCGGAGAATGGCTGTTGGCGAATCTTGGCGCGTCGCTTGCGTCTCAGCCAGCCGAACATGGTTCGCTTTCCTCCACTGGGGCCGCCTGGGCCAATGATTTCTCTCGCCGACCGACGAGCCACGAGCCGAGCGCCCCGCCGACGGCGAAGCACAGCACGTCGGTCGTGGTCGGCGTTCGGCCGATAATGGCGAATTGGCCTAGTTCCAATACCAGTCCCAACCCCCCGGCCCAGGCCGCCGCCGCAAGATGGCTCGGGCGCCGGTTGGCACCGCCTTGGCGGGCGTGGAGCTTGACCGCCGCAGTCAGGGCCGCGGTCAGGATAATGGTCGCCAGGAAGTTCTGCACGTCCGCGGCTCGCCCGCCCATGGCGTAATGGTACAGGGGAAGCCATTCGGCTCCGTGGGGCATCTTGGCCCGCAATGCCTCGGTCCGACAGTCGGTCGAAAACGGCGTCCACGCCGCGTAGACCAGATACGCCAGGATGAGTCGCCAGGCCAACCCCACCTGCCCCCGCCGATCCATCCCGGCCAGCATCGCGCCAAGCATCCAGCCCAGCAACGCCCCGCCACTGGCGGTAACCACGTTGACGATATTCATCGTTCGCGAGGCGATGAACACTTTCACCACCTCCAACCCCGCCGCCAGCAGCGTGGCCGCCAGGGCCCCGGCGAATCGTCGCCTTCGGCTGGTCGGCAGGAACGCCCCGGCCAGCAAGGCCGACAGCGCCGCGTAGACTGCCACCCTCCGGACCACCCAGTAATGCCACGGATGCGCCTCCCAGCCCTCGCCCAGCGATAGCTGCGACGACTTGATGCTCCCCCAGACGGCCGAAACATCCAGCGTGGGCCAATACGGGTAGAGTGCGTCGGCGGCCAGTAAGGCCGCCATCACCACCGCCACCACCGCGGCCGGACGCCGCATCCACCATTGCCGGGCCAGAGATGACAGCCCCGACCACACAGGCCTGCCCACCGCGGCGCCGGCCAATCCACCGGCCAGGCCGCCCAGAACGTTCAGCGTCCAGTCTTGCCCGCTGGCCACACGCGACGTCGAGAACACCTGCAGTAGCTCGATGGTCGCGCTGACCCCGGCCGAGACCGCCACCGCCGCCAGGACCCCTCGCCACCGGGCGCGCCCCCCCAGGGCCGTCCGCGTCGCCAGCAGCACTCCCAGCGGCACGAACAGCAGGACGTTGCTGAACATGTCGGCTCTGCCTGCGTGGCGGTCGCCCATCGGCCAGTAGTCAAAGGCGTCGGAAAGCTGGGCCCGCGCCGTAGCGGCATCAGCCAGCAGGTCGTAGGGCATCAGCGCGCTGTAGAGAACGACCAACGCGTAGGCGATGCAGAGAATTGTACTAATTCGGCGATCTGTTAGCTCAGCCATGATCGGTTGTATCCGATACTTCACTGTGGAGGAGGTGTTTTAGTTTATCTCGGCAGGAGGCCGGTCGAGCCAACAGCGGCTTGGGCAGTCCACGTCCATTCTTTTTCTTGGACCAGTTGTCCCGCATGGCCGCGGTGGAGGTCTGTAGCTGCTCGATCTCGGGGATAAGGTGAAATAACTGGTTAGCCCAAAATGTGTTACACAGGAAAACCTGGCGGAATGATTTCTTCGGATGTTGCCGAAGGGACGCCTAAACTGTATAGTAACGGTGGAGTTTCACGGGCACGCGACGGAGGAGGGGCCCGGCGCGTTTTGGCCACCTCCCAAAGGGTAAGCGGAGTAGGAGGAAGAGCCCTGTGGCACGCGTGGACATAAGTATTCCCGAGAATGCCATTCTTTCTGGTATTTTGCCGGATCTTGGCTATGGTGCCGAGAGTGCCTGGGTCGCCCGGGCGCTGGATGTCATCATCGGCGTCGCCGCGTTGATTGCCTCACTTCCTTTGCTCTTGATTTGCGCCGTCATCATCAAACTCGCCAGCCGCGGGTCGGTTATCTACACACAAATGCGAGTGGGCAAAGGCGGCGAGCTCTTCAAAATGTACAAGCTGCGGACCATGCACAACGGCAGTGAGGCCAACGGCGCCGTTTGGGCCGACGACGACGACCCGCGCGTGGTGCGGACCTGCCGCTGGATGCGGATGGGCCACATCGACGAACTCCCGCAGCTCATCAACGTGATCAGGGGCGAGATGGCCTTGGTCGGCCCGCGACCCGAACGGGCGGAGATCCTTGACGACTTGGCCCAGCTCTATCCAAATATCAATCGTCGGTTGGATGTTTTGCCCGGAATCACCGGGCTGGCCCAGATTCGCTGGGGCTACGACACCACGCCCGCGCGTTTCCGCCGCAAGCTGCAGGCGGACCTCGAATATATCCGTAACAAAAGCTGGCGAATGAACTTGCAGATTATGGCGCGGACGGTCCCCAAGTTCTTCGACCGAACGGCCAAGTAGCCGGTCGCCCGTCCTCGAACGTCCCCTTAAGCCGTGGCCAGCAAATGCCGCGGCTTTCTTGTTTTTTGGCAAAGTGGAGGCCCATCCGCGTCGATTTAGAGGGTGCAGTCTACCGTTCTATCGCAGATGAGAGGGCGAAACATGTTGAGCAGGTGCCAATTGAATGGCTGGGCCTTGTGGGTGCTGGGCGCCGTATTGCTGACCCCGGCAGTGGCCTATAGCGAAGATGCCAAACCTCGGCTGGCCGTTACGGCGACCGTCGACGAGCTGATCGAAACGTTGCTGCCGAAGTACTTGGGCGGCGAGGTCGATCCGGCCGATCCGGTCGTGCAAGCCCTGAAGTGGCGGCCCCGGCGCGAGATCGACCTGCGGGTGCTGGGCGATCCGACCCAGAGCTACTATCTGGACCCACAGTTCACGCGACGGCCCTTGCCGCGCCCGTTGTTCGAGCGCGACGCCTGGCTGACCGTGCCTCCGGAGGTGATGGAAGACTATTACCGCCGGTTCGTGCTGGAAGCCAAGGAGCCTACCTACGCGGTGATCCGGCAGGAGTTGATCTTCTCCCTGCGCTACAAGCCCAAGTTCTGCGCCGACTTCGTTCGGTTCGACCTGGACCTGGACAAGCTTTCCAGCGTTCAGTTGGAGATTCTGGCCAACTGGTCGCGGGGCGGGCACAACCGCATCATGTTGATGGGCGAAGAGGTCGGCAAGTACGCCGACTTCCTGGGCGGCACGCGCGCGTTCGTCAACCATGACATCAATCGCGATCCGCGGCCGTTGGTGCTGGCGTGTCATCATGAGACCGCCACCGACAGCGCCATGGTGACCGTGCCCTTCGATTGGCGCGAGAACCTGCTGAGTCGTAACTTCTATTGGGAAGGCATTACCGCGACCAAGACGCCCGACGTCGACGTGGTGGCCTACTACCTCGACGCGCCCAACCAGCGTGTCTACACCGAGGACGAGGAAGACGAAGAGACCCCCGAGGACCAGCTTGTGGCGGCGTTCGGCCGATTCCGTTGCGGCCAGACCGACGTTTACTTCCGTCCGTATTACATGGCGGAAGGCCCCGACGGCGACCGGTTCGAGCTGAACTGGATGATGTGGATCATGTACGTCGAGCTTAGCGCTCCGGCCAGTCCCATCGTGCCGCCGAGCCCCGAACCGGTTAACCCCGGCGCCCAGGGCCTGCCCGGCGAAGAGCCCACCAAGGACAAGCTCTATCGCCAGCCCAGCTCCACGGAATTCAAGGAGCCGTTCGATTACGAGACCCTCAAGCCGGCCACCGAGATGCCCGACCACGCTCCCAAGGGCCGCGACGACCAGCCCACGCCCGCCGAGCCGAGCGATTACCGCCCGGAAGGCATCTCCTATGAGGGCATGGAAGATCGTCCCGACTTCTCGGAGTGGGTCACCGCCGTCGACGCGGCCATGACCGACGAAACCGACGAGTTCAACGAGGCTGAGGGCGCGGTGGTGACCGAAGACGCGGTCACGCAGGTCGAGTATGACGGCGTCGTGGGCACGGACCAGGGCATCGATGCGGTCGTCCCGGTCGAAGATCCCGAGGAATCCAACGAAAGCCCCGAGAGCTTCCAGGATGAGGTCGAGGACGACGACACGCTGGAATTGGAGGCCTACGAAGAGCCCACCAAGCCCTTCGAGCGTGAGAATGTTCCTCATTCGCCCATGAACATCGTTCCCAACCGCGAGCGGTCGCTACAGCGCGACCGTCCCCTCGCACGGGATCGGGCGGGCCGCCGAGACCGGAGCCTGGTCAGAGAACGGTAGGGCAGCTTCACAGAAGCATCCCCCCAACGGGCCGTCACTTCGGTGGCGGCCCGTTTTCCATTGCGCGGGCCCATCGGGTACGCTGGCGGGCATGGATATCGAGATACGCAAAGCTCGGCCGGAGGATCAATCGGGCATCGTCGAGATGATGGACTCGCAACTGCACGAGACCTATGGCGACTTCATGCCGGCCGAATACCTCGACGCGTGGCTGGCCGGCGGTGAAACCGACAAATGCATCGGCCGGATGATGGACCATATCGTTGTTGCGGAGCGAGAGGGGGCTTTGGTGGGGATGGCTTCGATCGAGGAGGCCATGTTGGGCCTGATTTGGGTCTCCGCGCTGTCTCGCGGCTCGGGCGTGGGCATAGCATTGATGGCCCATGTGGAGCAGGTCTGGCGAGAGGGCGGCCATACCGTTGGTCAACTGGAATGTTGGCCCGCCAACACGCGGGCAATGGCGTTCTATGTGTCCCAGGGCTGGCGCGTGGTGTCGATCTGTCCGGATCCCGACGCCCCTCGGCTGGACAAGGCCCTGATGGAAAAGGCGCTGGGCGCTACTTGATCATCTTGGCCAGATCGGCCGAGAAGACTGGGGCGGATCGGACGTCGAGGTGGCTGCCGTCGTAGCTGGCGTAGGCGGTCTGGCTGACCGGTAGCCAGACGCCGCCGGCGGCCTGGAATTGCCTCACGAAGCTCGCCTCATCGAAGCCGCTGATGCGGTTCTCCAATGCCACCATCTGAGCGCAACTGGGCGGGCGGAAGCCGTAGACGGCGATGCCCTGGGCCCGCCATCGCTTCACAGCCGCCAGCAGTTGGTCGATGTACTTCTGCCGGACCGGGCCTTCCTCGGCCTCGCTGTACTTGGTGGCGTATTCAGCCAGGCCGAGCTCGATATTCGGCGGGATCATGTCGGCCGACTGCCACCCGTCCGCGTGATAGTCCAGGATCATCCGCTCCGATCGCGGCTGCGCCAGGGACAAGCTCGCCATCAGGTCGGCGTAGTCGATGGGGCGGGTGGCTTGTAGAACGTCGCTGCTGTGGGCGAGCAGTTGGCGTTGGAGGAAGTGCTTCTTCATCTCCGGGCCGAACCATTTCTGCTTGCTGGCGCCCTCCGTGAGGCTGCGCGGGCTGACGCCCAGCACGATCATGGGTGGCGGCCCGTCGGTGGCCAGCACCTTGTTGATGGCCTCGATATACTGCCGCTCGTAGCCGACGCCGAGGAAGGCGTAGTTGACGATTCGTCGGCCAGTCAGGTGCTCGGCCATTGCCGCCGGGGAGACGGCCGTCAGCACGCGCGAGTCCCCGGCGACGATCACGTCGGCGTTGTGGCGCCAACTGGCCTTGGCGGCCCAGAAGGAATCGGGATACAGGCCCTCCCACTGCTGAGCGTCGTAGCGAACCGAACTGAACATCACGCCGATCGCCAACGCTAGCACCAGCGCGATGGCCGTTCGGTCGATTCGCCACGCCCGTTGGCGGGCGTCCGGGCCGGTCTGTGTATGGTTGTCGCTCATCGTTATCGCCGTCAGAACTGGAAGTAGATGAAATCCTCGCCCGGGCCGCGCAGGAAGATGCAGGCGATGATCAGCAGCGCCACGCCCGCCACCCGCAGCCAGTTGGCCGTCTTACTGCGGACCAGGCTCGTCCGGTCCATCCCCACGTAGACCCACACCTGTCGGGCCAGCACCAACCCCACCACCAGCACATCGCGAATGTGGATGTTGGCCTGGATGTCGCCCAGGCTGAATCCGCCGAAGTCGAACATGCGGGCGCAAATCTGCCCGGCCTGGCCGAAGCTCTTGGCGCGGAAGAATACCCACGTCAGCAAGGTGATCGCAAAGACCAGCAGCACCGCCGCGTGGCGGACCACCGGAATCCGCGCCAGCCGTCGCGGCCATTGGGTGAGGCGCTCCAGCGACAGCAGCGCCGCGTGGGCGGCGCCCCAGCCGACGAAGGTCCAGGCCGCCCCGTGCCAGAAGCCCGAGATGACCATGGTCGCCCACAGGTTCAGGTGGCTTCGTGCCGCGGATTTCCGCGAGCCGCCCAGCGGCACATAGACGTAATCGCGGAACCACGTGCTCAGCGAGATGTGCCACCTCGCCCAGAACTCCCGGAAGCTGCGGGCGGTGTAGGGGTGGTCAAAGTTCAGTGGGAACTCATAGCCCATCCACTTGGCCAGACCGCGGGCGATGTCGCTATAGCCGCTGAAGTCGCAATATATCTGGAATGCGAACAGGCCCATGATCACCCACCAGAAGCCGCAGGAGTCCAGGGGCGTGGATGCGGCGAACGCGGCGGTGACGGCGCGGGCGACCGAGTCGGCGACGACCGCCTTCTTGAAGTAGCCGTAGATGATCAGCCGGAAGCCCTCCCAGCGGGCCGCCTCGGTGGTCGGCTTGTAGGTCTTGAGCTGCGGCAGCAGATCGACGGCCCGGACGATGGGCCCGGCCACCAGTTGCGGGAACATCGCCAGATACGCGAAGAAATGCAGCGGGTTGCGAGTGGGCTTGAGGTTGCCCCGGTAGATGTCGATGGTGTAGCTCATCGACTGGAAGGTGTAGAAGCTGATTCCTACCGGCAGGGGCGGTAGGGCGGTCAGGTCGACGCCCGTGGTCATGCCCCCCAGCCCCAGCAGCGCGTTGAGGTTCTTAACGAAGAACCCCGGGTACTTAAACGTCGCCAGTGAGCCGAGGTTGCCGATGATTGAGAGGATCAGGAACAGCTTCTTACGGCTTGGCCAGCGGACCATCGCCAAGCCGGCTCCGTAGTCGATCAGGCCGCTGAAGGTGATCAGGAATAGGAATCGCCAGTCCCACCAGCCGTAGAAGAAGAAGCTGGCGATGACGAGGTAGATCCACCGGGAGTTGTTGCGGCGCTTCAGCAGCGGCCACGCCGCGAAGAACAGTACCCCGAACAGGATGAACTCGAGCGAGTTGAACAGCACCGGCGATGTCCCTGCGTCAGATCCGTTAAGCGACAAACATCGCGCCGGCCGAAATCCGTTCGGCCGTCGAGGGGATTGTCAGTTGCCGACCCACCGGTGTCAACCGCCGGGCGGTCGTTCCACCCGCAGCGCAAACAGAACGCCCGCCCCTGATGGGACGGGCGTCCTGGATCGGTTCTGGATGTCGGTCAGCCGCTAGGGGGCCGTGAAGGCCGAGAAGTGGACGACCGGCTTGGTTTGCAAGCGTCGATTGACGTCGCGGTAGATTCTCGGGACAGGCGGGCGGTAGTACTCGCGGTGATAAGTGCCCCACCCGCGGTTCTTGAAGTAGGCCACGCCCGGAATCGTCTTCATGATCGCCGGCGGCAGCGTGTGGAGGGTGATGGGCATCATCCGTTCGCGATAGCTTTTGCGATAGCGGCGCTCGCCATACTCGGCTTTGAGGAACTGGTATTCAGTCAGCGGGGTGCGTCGGCCGCCGCCGGTGCCGCTGATCACGCCGCCGGTCAACTGCGACCGATAAAAGCTGGGGGCGAAAATCGGGTCACGGGAGAAGTACCCGTTGATGAAGGACCGATTGCTCACCCGGCTATTGGTGCTGAATATGTAGAAGTTGGAGGAGTTGGCGATGGCCGTCGTTGCCCACATGGTGTGGTACTGGGCGCCGGTGGTGTAGTTGCCGGCCCCGCGGTAGAAGCTCGAGCCGATATATCGGCCGCTCTGGTCGATATAGCCGCGAACGAAAACCGTCTTGGGCTTGGCCCGCAACACGTCATTGATCAGGCGGGCAAAGGGCCCGTTGGCGCGGAAACGGCGAGTGGGCTTGGGCAAGGCCCGGGTGGTCTGGAACTCCTCGCCTAGGACCTGCGGGCGGTACTTGCCGCGTTCCTGGATCGCCTGGTACCGGTTGCGGATCGCTACCACGTGATCCTGAGGGCGATCACCCATGAACGTCCGCTTGTCGTACATCTTCCGGAGTTCGAGCGTCTGGTTGTAGGCCAGGCGCAGCCAGTTGTCCGGGGCTTCGGCGACGGGGGGGGTGGTCTCGACGATTGCATTCGGATCGACCCGAATTTGGCCCGGCCCGAATCCGATCTGTTCTTGGACGCTTAGTCCGGCGCCGCCAATGGGTCTGGACAGCACCCACACGGCCGGCAGCACGGCAGCCAGAAGCACCATAAGCCGAGCGGCATTGATTAGAGTAGCACGCATGGGGTTGTCCTCGCAAAGAGACAGAGCTTGTATGTCCAACTAGCGGGATCCAGAGCCCACTACTCAATGATAGGATTCAATTCTGGTATTGTCAAGGTGCCTAATAATTAGATAAGTGCTTTTACATTGCCAAGATGCGAAAGGTCAAAATTAAGAGAAACCGAAGTGAAGAAGTCATAGGTCTAGTTCCGATTTAACGTTGCCTGGTTTCAGACCATTCTGGGAATGGCTATGCATGCCAGGCCAAAGGAAACCTAGTCGGATTGTGAGGCATCATGAGGGCACTTCGAACAAGCCTGATACTGTGTGCAACGGCCGTGGCGCTGGTCCTTGGCGGATGTTACGATAACGAAGCCGTCAAGCTGTTCCTGCAACAGCCCAGGACCCCGGTCTCCGGCACGGAATACCGTATTCTGCCTCCGGACGAGATTCTCATCACCTCGTTGCATGTTCCGGAGATACACAACACGCGCCACTTGGTGCGCCCGGACGGCAAGATCAACATTCCGTTGTTGGGCGAGGTCGATGCAGCGGGGCGGACGCCTGCTGAACTGCAGGACCTCCTCGCCGCCGCCGCCGGCCTGTACTACTCCAAGGTCGCCGCAACGGTTCAGGTCATCGAATACCGTTCGCAGCGATTCTACGTGTTTGGTCAGGTCGAGCGTCAGGGCCCGCTGCCCTGGACCGGGCGAGACACGCTCCTGGATGCTCTGTCAGTGACCTTGCCGAACGAGTACTCCTGGCCGGAGCGGATTATCGTGGTCCGCGGCGACGACCCCAAGACCGGCGGCATGTATCGCGAAGAGGCCGCCGAGCGCGGCCACTACGGCATGACGGGCGTTCGCCCCGAGCTGCGCGATCGGCCCCGCAAGAAGATGGTCGTCAACATGATGGCCATGGTCGAAAAGGGCGATCTGTCGAACAATATCCTGATGCTGCCTGAAGACGTGATCTACGTGCAGCCGAATCCTCTGGCGCGAATTGGTTTCGCCCTGGAGTCGATCCGGCACCCGATCAACGCCGCCAGCGGCATCATCGAAGACGTGCGGTACAGCTATCAGGACCTGCGGTACCTCAGCAATGTTAAGTGGAATGACCCGGTCATCGGGGGCGGTAACTAACAAGGGTTACGAGCCAGGAGTTATGATGCCTGAGCAGAATGACAAAGCGACGTTTCGCGACAAGATGCGGGTGTTCTTTCGCTGGCGGAATCTGTTCCTGCTCAGCGCAGCCGCGCTGGCGATAGGTCTGCTGGTGATCGCGCACTTCGTGCCCGTGAAGTTCACGGCGGTCACGAAGTTCCAATCGCGGGTCGATTCGGTCACACCCATCCGCGGCATGGATAACGTTTCCGTTCTGGAAACGCATGAACAGCTGCGGCAGACGTTGCGGCAGCGGTTGACGGGTCGGCAGGCGGTCGCCTATGTGGCGGTGGAGCTGGGGCTGCTTAACGGCAGCATCGAACAGACCCCCGAAGGCCCGGTGGTAACCCTGACGGACTCGCCGCAGCGTCAGCAGAGCGTCATTGGCACCATTCAGGGCGGCCTGGACGTTCGGTGGGACTCCCAGTCCAAGGAGGTCGACCTGGTATCGCTGACGTTCACCAGCGGCGACGCGACGGACGCCTACGCGATCCCCAACGCGTTGGTGGCCTACTACATCCAGAACGTCGGCAGCGAGATCAGCCTGCAGCTCAAGAAGAGCTACGGCTTTCTGGCCGAGCGAGCCGCGCACTACCGCAAACTGGCCCAGGAGCTGACGGATCAGAAGATCCTCATGGAAACAGAGAATGTCGGCCTGATGGAAGGCCAGCAGATGGACATTGTCCGTCGTCAGATGCAGGGCAAGGTCGACCGCGACGCGGTGGCCCGTCTGTTGCACATCGCTAAGCAGAAGGTCGCTCGCCTGGAAGCGATGCGCGACGCGGTCGATTCCGGCGCCGAAATGGACGATCCTTCACAGGTCATCTGGGCGCCGAATCCGGAGTTGGAGCGACTGGGCCAGGAACTGCGTGAGTACAAGACCGAGTTGGATCTGGCCATGACGCTGCAGAACATGACCCGCGAGCACCCGGCCATTAAGACGCTGCTGGCCCGGATCGCGATCATGGAAGAGCGGATTCGCAACACCCCCGAGCGCATTATCGTGCAGGAAGTCTACGGCACGGGCGGGGCCGCCGAGACGTGGGTAGCCGAACTGGCCGCCGCACAGAGCGAGGTCGAGATTCTTACGGCCGAACTGGATCGAGTCGAAAGCCAGATCCTCGGCTACGAGAAGATGATGACCAGTTACGAGGGCGACCGCCAGAAGTACTCGGCGCTCCTGGCCCGACTGGCGGACCTGGAAAGCAAGACCGCGATGTGGGAAGACCGGCGTCGGCGGGTGGACATGGCCTTAGAGGCCGAAGAAGCCGATCTCCGCATGCAAGTTCAGCAGGTCGAACCGGCCGAGCGGCCCATCTTGCCGAGCTTCCCGGCCCTGAACCAGGTGCTGGCGGTGACGTTCCTGGGTGCGTTGGCCTTCGGCGGGTTGATGGTGTTCTTCTTCAACTCCAAGGATCGGACTATCGCCACCGGCGAGCAGGCGGCCCAGGTCTTCGAAGGCGTGCCGGTCGTCGGCACGATCGGGCAGATCTCGACCACCGGGAGCCGAAGCCGTTCGTTCCTGTGCAACTGGGTGCTTAGCCCCATCTTGTTGGCCCTGATCGTGGTGATCGTGGCCGTCCTGACGTTGAGCATTACACTGAAACTTCGGCATCCGGACGAGTTCAAGGCGTTCCGCGAAGCCCCGGTCAGCTACGTTTTGGAAGGTGATACCGCGTCCAAGACCGCCGAGCTGGTACAATAGCGAATAGGATACGACCGTGACGGACCAGCCCAACAGCACGAATAGCAACTCCGATTCGGGCCGCGAAAACGGTGAAATCAAGCGTCACTTCGGCACCGAAGGTAACCCCAACGGTAACGGCAAGGACGATCAGAGCACCGGCCTGACGATGGGCACGACCACGCGTCGTTCGGCGCCGCCTCGGCCGATCAAGTACGACGAGACGCTGGTCGCCCATCACGATCGCGGCTCGGCCGTTACCGAGGAATACCGCGCCATTCGGACGCATCTGTCGGCGGCCGGCCCGGGCGGGCGGTTCGCGTGCTTTGTCACGTCCGCTGAAGCCGGCGAAGGCAAGACCACCACCGCGGCCAACCTGGCCCTGGTGCTGGGCGAACGGCCCGACCGTCGGACCATCTTGATCGACGCTAATCTTCGCAACGGCGAGCTGTCCAGCCTGCTGAATGCTCCCACGCAGCCAGGCCTCGTGGAATTGCTCCACGGCCAGGCCACGCTGGAGCAAGTGACGCAGGCGACCGCTTGCCCCAATCTGTTCTATGTTCCCGCCGGCCGATTGGACAACGGTCCGGGTGGCCAGTTGCTGGGCCCGGAACTGAAAGACCTGGTTGCCGAACTTCGCCGTCAGTACGACCACGTTCTGTTCGATACGCCGGCGCTTCATGCCGGGCCCGACGCCAGCATCGTCGGGGCCGCTGACGTTGACGCGCTGCTGGTGGTGCGAATGTATCGCACCCGCCGCGAGTCGATCGCCAAGGCCATCCGTGGCCTTAGCGGCGCCAACGTCAACGTGGCCGGGATTGTCCTCAACGAGCGGAAGTTCTTCATTCCGAAGGCCATGTATCGGAACCTATGATGGCCGATGTCCGGCGGCGCGCTGATGTGTTCGGCCGGCCAACGAGCGTCCGGTCCCATCGCGATGAGCACGTGCGGCATCGAAACTCGGCCTTGCGAACCGTCTGACCATCAGGCGTGGGACGCATTCGTTCAGGAGCATCCGTGCGGGACGGTATTTCACCAACTCGCATGGTCCCGAGCGGTTGCCGACGCCTACGGTCATACGCCGGCCCACTTGACGGCCTGGGAGGGCGGCCGTCTGGTGGGTCTCGTACCTTTATTCCAGGTTGAGAGCCTTTTCGTCGGACGCGTGATGATATCCGTTCCCTACGCAACCTACGGTGGCATCCTGGCCGAGTCCGATCAGGCCGCAGCCCGGTTGCTTTCAGCCGCCGAGGCCACCACCCGCGATCACGACGCCGCCTACCTCGAGCTGCGCCACCGTGACGCCAGCGGCCTGGACCTACATGAACTCGGCCGCTACGACACCTTCCGCAAGGGTCTCCCCGACCGCGTCGAAGACGTCCTGCCGTCATTCCCGAAGAAGGCTCGCGCCGCGACCCGCCAGGGACTAGCCGCGCTGACCACGGAGACCGGAGACCATCTGCTGGAGACGGTCTACGACCTGTACGCCCGCACCATGCGGCGGCTGGGCTCGCCCAACTACCGCTGGCGGCTGTTCTGTGAACTGCAGCGACAGCTTGCCCCCAACGTGGTCTGCCTGGTGGTCCGACATGAAGGCGCCCCGGTGGCGGGCGTGGTGGCATTTGTCTTTCGCGGGGAAATCGTGCCGTATTTCTCCGGCAGCACCGCCCAAGGCCGGGCCCACAGCGCATCCAACGTGATGTACCTGAAGCTGATGGAGTACGCCGTCGAGCACGGGCTCACATCGTTCGATTTTAATCGCACGCGGCGGGACAACACCGGCCCCTACGCGTTCAAGAAGCATCTTGGCTTTGAGCCTTCGCCGTTGCACTATCAAGTGTCGCTGAATACCGCGGCTGCGCCACCGGAACTGAACCCATCGAATCGCACCTTCGCCTTGGCGGGCAAGGTCTGGCGGCGGATGCCGCTGTGGCTGACGCGCCCCATGGGCGGGACGATTACCAAGTGGGTGCCCTAGAACCAATGAAGCGATTGCTGTTCATCTCGCATCGGTTGCCGTATCCCCCCGACAAGGGGGAGCGCACGCGGGCGTTCCGCCAGATCGTCTCGCTGTCCGAGCAGTTTGAGATCACGGTGGCGGCGCTGTCGCATCGGGAGATGGCCTCGCGGTGGGCCCAGGAGCTTGGCCGCTGGGCCGATCAGGTTCTAGTGGCGCCGGTGGGGCCGATGAGCCTAATGAAGGGCGCTTGGTCGCTGCTGGGGGGCCACAGCGTGACCGAAGGCTACTTCCACAGTCGCGCCTTTCGGAGCATGATCATGGCCGAGCACGCCGACCGGCCGTTCGATGTGGTGGTGGGCTACTCGTCGAGCGTCTTGCCGTACGTGTTGGCCGTCGACGCTCCGGTCCGGGTGATGGACCTGGTCGACGCCGACAGCGCCAAGTGGTCCAGCTACGCCGCCGACAGTCACCGGCCGCTGCGGTGGGCCTATCGGCGCGAGGCGCGCGGCGTGGGCCGGTTGGAACGGCAAGCGATCGCCGAGTGCGACGCCGCGGTGGTGGTCACCCCAACCGAAGCCGAGGCCCTGGGCGATGCCGGAACGGACGTGCACGTTATCGCCAACGGCGTGGATACCGACTACTTCAGCCCGGAAGGTGTCTCCCCGGCCAATCTCGCCCCGGCGGCGCTGGTGTTCATGGGCACGATGGACTATCGGCCTAACGTGGACGCGGTCTGCTGGTTCGCCAAGAACGTCTGGCCGACCGTTCACCAACGGGTGGCCAATGCGTCGTTCGTCATCGTCGGGCGGGATCCGGCCCCGGCGGCGGCCCGACTGGCGCAAACGCCCGGCGTGGTCGTCACCGACACGGTCCCCGACGTTCGACCGTACCTGGTCGCGGCCGCGGCGGTGGTTTGCCCGCTGCAAATCTCGCGCGGCATTCCCAACAAGGTGCTGGAGGCCATGGCGATGGGCAAGCCCGTTCTGGCCTCGCCCCAGGCCGTCCAAGGGTTGGACCTGAACGTCGGCTGCGACCTGTTGCAGGCCGATTCGCCGGAATCGTGGGTTGCCGGTTGCGTGCAATTGCTGACTGAACGCACCGAGGGCGACCGATTGGGCCGGGCCGCTCGGGCGTGCGTGACCGATCACTACTCGTGGCGGCGGCAACTGCAGCCGCTGGTGGACTTGTGCGTTGACCTCAGTGACCGGGCCCTGACGCCGGCTGGTCAATCGACGGTGAGCCCATGAGCACGTCCTCACACCGCCAACACCGTTCCGACCTCTGCTGGGACATGGTCCGGCGCAACTACTACGACCGGGGCTGGCGGCACGCGTACACCGTCTTCGCCGAGGCGGTGGGCCAGGTTGTCTCCCCGGGCGGGTCCGTGCTCGACGCCGGTTGCGGGCGCGACTTCCCGCTGGCCGAATTCCTGCTCTCACTCGGGGCCGACGTCCATGGCGTCGACGCCGGGGTCATCGAACCGTCGCCCCAGGCGCCGGTGACGACCTTCTGCTGCGCCGTCGACCGCATGCCCTACAACGACGATAGCTTTGACGTGATCGTCTCACGCTGCTTGCTGGAGCACCTGGCGCGTCCCGAAGACGCGCTCGGCGAGTTCAACCGCGTCCTTAGGCCCGGGGGCTCGGTGCTCTTCCTGACGCCCAACCGCTTCGACTACGTCTCGATCGGGGCGGCCATGCTGCCGCACCGCATTCGCAGTTGGATGCTCAATCGCCTGGAAGGGCGGGACCACGAAGACGCCTTCCCCGTCTACTATCGCGCCAATTCGATGAGCCGCATCCGGCGCCTGGCCGGGCGGACGGATTTCACCGTCGACTATCTGCAATACCACAATTGCTACCCGGCGCTATTCATGCACCACCCGCTGCTGTGCAGATTGGGCATCGCCTGGGACAATCTGGTTACGCGCGTCAAGGGCCTCAACTGGCTGCAAGGATGGCTGCTGGGGCGTCTGACAAGCACCAAGACCGCCACCGAAAAAGTGTCAGCCAATGAGGCCGCATGATCGAAGGCCGAACCATTGTGTGTTTCGCCAGCGGCTACGACGCGCCGCCGACCAGCAAGCATCACGTGATGCATCTGCTGGCCGAGCGGAACACCGTGCTGTGGGTCAACTACCACGGCTCGCGCCGCCCCAGCGCCAAAGGCGCGGACGTGCGGGCGGCCCTGGGGAAATTGGCCCAAGCAGCGGGGGGGCTCCGTCAGCGAGGGCCGAATCTGCACGTGTTGACGCCCCTGGTCCTACCCCTTCCCGGGTGCCGAAGCGCCCGTAGCCTGAACCGCCGACTGCTGGCCCGTCAGCTTCGCTCGGCGATGAGACGCGTCAAGAGCGGACCGGTGCAGGTCTGGAGCTTTTCCCCTGACGTGGGTTATTTGCTCGACGACATCCGACCTGAGCGGACGGTCTACTACTGCGTGGACGAGTTCTCCCAGTTCGACGGCTACGACGCCCGCCAAGTCGCTTGCGATGAGGCCGAACTGTGTCGCCGGGCCGACCTGGTGGTGACGACCTCCGAGACGCTGCTGGCGGCCAAGTCGCCGCTGAATCCGCGAACCATCTTCGTCCCCCACGGCGTGGACCACGCCCATTTCGCCCGGGCCGTTCGTGAGGACCTGGCCGAGCCGGCCGACCTGGCGGGGATCGACTGTCCGCGGCTGGGCTTCTTCGGCCTGATCCACGAATGGGTGGACGTTCCGCTGCTGGCGGCCGTGGCCAAGGCGCGGCCCAACTGGCAACTGGTCCTGATCGGCCAGGCCAGGACCGACCTGTCGCCGATCCAAAGTCTGCCCAACGTGCACCTGCTGGGTAATCGCCCCTACGAGCAACTGCCCGCCTACTGCGGCGCGTTCGACGTCGGGCTAATCCCGTTCGTGCTCAACGACCTGACGGAATCAGTCAATCCGATCAAGCTTCGCGAGTATCTTGCGGCCGGCCTGCCGGTGGTGTCGACCGGCCTGCCCGAGGTCCGCCGCTACGAGCCGCTGGCGACGATTGCCGACGGCCCGGACGCCTTCATCGCCGCGGTACAGCGCTGCCTGGCCGAGCCCGCCGCCAAGCGCCTCGCCCGCAGCCAAGCCGTCGCCGAGGAAAGCTGGCGCCGCAAGATTGACACCATCTGCGACTCCCTCAACGATCCCGACCAACACTGCAGCCAGAGCCCTTGCGCCTCATGACGCACGCCCGCATTCAAACCCGGAACTTGCTGGTCAACTGGTTCGGCCACGGGGCGACCCTGGCGGTGATGCTGCTCCTGTCGCCGTTCATCGTCCACACCCTGGGCAAGCAGGATTACGGCGTGTGGTGCCTGCTGATCGCGATGACGGGCTACATGGGCCTGCTGGATGTGGGCATCCGCAACAGCACCGGCCGATACGTCATCTTCCACACCGGCCGAAACGAACACGACGACGTCAACGAGACCATTCAGACCTCGCTGGGCTTCTTCGCGTTGATCACGGGCGTGCTGGTTATCGCGGCGGTGGGGCTGGGGTGGTTCTTCCCGGTGTTGTTCGGTGACGTCGCACTCAAGTACCGATTCGTCGCGATGACGATCCTGCCCCTGCTAGCGGTCAATATCTGGTTGACTGCGTTCAAAGTCATCGTCTCCAGCGTGCTGGGCGCCCACGACCGATTCGACCTGGTCCAGGCCGTCAATGTCGTCTCGCTGGCCGTTCGCGCCGGCGGCACGGTGGCGGCGCTGTCGGCCGGCTGGGGTCTGATGGGCCTGGTGACGGTGGTGGTGGGGGTCGAGCTGGTTACGGCGGCGGGGTACTTTGTCCTGGCCAGGCGGGTCTCGTCAACGCTGCGCGTGTGGCCCTTCCATATCCGTCGGCCGCGACTTCGCGCATTGCTGACGTTCAGCGTATGGGCGGGCCTGGCGGCGATGGCCTACAAGATCATCCACCAAACGGACCTGTTCGTGGTGGGTGCGGCGCTGAACGTGTCGCTGGCGGCGGTCTATGCCGTTGGCGCCATGCTGCCCGAATACATTTGGGGCCTGGTCGATCAGGTCTGCATGACGTTCTTCCCGCCGATCCAGCGGGCGGCGGCCTCCGGTGAAACGCGGCGCATGCTCAGTTCCTACGTTCGCCAAGGCCGCGTGGCCTTGATGGTGGGCTTGCCGGTCTATCTGGGCATCATCGTCTTCGGCGGCGTGTTCCTGCGGCTGTGGATGGGCGGGGGCGACCTGACGGACATGGACCTGGTGACCGCTACGCGCGTGATGCAGGTCCTCTGCGGTGCCCGGCTGGTGTTCCTGTTCGGCATCGGCGCGGCGCCGCTGCTGACGGCCATGGGGCGAATCAAGTTCAACGCCGCCATCGGGGGTGTCGAGGCCGTCGTCAATCTGGGCCTGTCGTTGCTGTTCGTGTTGGTTTTCAAGTGGGGGTTGGTCGGCGTGGCGGCGGGCACGTTGGTGGCGATGGCCGTGGTCCGCGGGGCCGTTCACCCTTGGCGAGCGTGCGTCAAATCGGGCCTGCCGGGGTGGGTGTTTGTGCGGAAAGTGATCGTCCCGGGCCTGGCCGTCGGCTGCCTGTTCGTCAGTTGGTGTTGGCTGATTCGGTGGCTCTTGCCGGCTGGGTCGTGGCGGGGGCTGTTCACCCAGGCGGGCCTGGCGATGGTGGGCTATATTCCGATGTGCTATTTCCTGCTGCTGTTCGGCATTGATCGACGACGTATCTTAAATGCGGTTCGAACGGCCGTGCTGGGGCACGGTATGGACGCATGAGGGAGCCTGTGCGATGAGTGCTTTCAAGAACGGTCTGAAGAAACTGGGTGTCCGGTTGTTCCCGTCGCGTCATGCGACCGGCCCGGACCCGTATGAGGCGCTTGCCGGCCGCTACGGGCGCGGGGTCATGCTGCATGGGCCTAGCCATTTCGTAGAGGTCGAGGGTATCACCATCGGCGACTGGGTCTACATTGGCCCGGGCGCCCGGATGAGCGGCTCGGGCGGTTTGACCATCGGTACGAACGTGGCCATCGGCCCGGAGGTGGCAATCTTCACCTCCAATCACCGCACCGAGGGTGTGGAATGGGTGCCGTTCGGCCCCGAGCTGGACAAACGCCCGGTCCGCATCGAAGACCACGTGTGGATCGCCGGTCGTGCGGTAATCTTGCCCGGCGTGACTATCGGCGAAGGCGCCGTGGTGGGGGCCGGGGCGGTGGTGGTTAAGGACGTGCCCCCCTGCGCCATTGTCGGCGGCAATCCGGCCGTCATCGTCAAGCTACGAGACGCCGCCGCCTTCGCCCGTCTGCGCGACGAGCAGAAGCTCTGGATCCGTGAACTCGCCAAAGAGCAGGGGTCGGGCGACTGAGGCCCCCCATGGCCTTCTCACTTCGACAGTTCGTGTCCGTCCAACACGGCGTGCCGTGGAAGCTTCGGCTGCTGCTGCGCCGCGTGTTCTCGTGGCGGTTTCGCCGCACTCTGACCCGCGGCCGCGCCAACCTGAACTTCCCCGACACCATGGACGCCACCTACGCCTCGCTGGATGACGCCTTCACCAGCATGGAGAATCTCTACGAGAATCTCCTGCCCCTGCTGCCCAGCCAAGGCCGACTGCTCGATGCCGGGTGCGGCATCGGCGTGCTGTTGCGGTGGATTCACCAGCGATACCCCGACCTGGACTTGTGCGGCGTGGACTTCTCGCCGGTCGGCGTCGAGCGGACGTGTGGTTACGGCTTCGACGCCAAGCTCGCGATCCTGCCGAATGTGCCGTTCCCCAACGAGCATTTCGACGCCATCGTTTGCACCGAGGTCATGGAACACCTGGACGATCCTCTCGCCGCGGCCCGCAGCTTTCACCGCATGCTCAAGTCGGGCGGCCGATTGGTGGTCTCCGTGCCCAAAGACATGGGGCCGGACTACTGCGACGAGCACGTGCAGGACTTCACCGCCGATTCGCTGCGGACGTGTCTGACCGCGGGCGGCTTCGAGGTGCAGTCCATTGAACGGGTGGTCCGCGAGCCCGATCGCTGCCCGGCCGAATCGTTCCTGGCCTGCGCGACCAAACGCGACCTCCGCCACGACTACTCCGCCGAGTACTACACCAACCGCTCCAACCATCCCATGTGGCGGGTCGAGGCCAAGGCCATTCGCAAGCTGCTGGGCGGGGCCGCGAACGGAATGCTGCTGGACCTCGGCTGCGGCTGCGGCGACTTGCTGACCGAACTCGCGCCGGGCCACGGGCTCGGCGTTGATGCCAACCCGACCGCCATCGACCTGGCCAACCAGCGTCATCCGCAGCACAGCTTCCACTGCGGCGATGCGACCGTTCTGGATGTCCCCGAGGCCTCCGTCGACGGCATGGTCAGCATGCACCTGATCGAACATCTCGTCGACCCGGACGAGGCGCTGGCCGCGTGGCGACGCCTGCTCAAAGACGGTGGCCGAATCGTGCTGACCACGCCCAATCGCCAGTTCCCCCACCCGGAAGTCTTCACCGACCCCGACCACAAGCGCATCTTCACCGGCCCGGAACTGATCGAGCTGTTCGCCGGCGGCGGTTTCCGCGTCGAACGGGCAATGACGCTGGGCACGTGGGGCGTTCGCCGTTGGCCGTTGGTGTGGCGGCTGCAGGGACTGTTTCATCGGTTGCGGTTGCGGCGGGGCCTGTGGCGGTGGTGGGGCCAGTCGCTGTGCATCTGTGCCGTCAAGGAGGGGCGCTCGTGAGAATCGGCGTGGACATGCGTGCGGTCTATCAGCCGCGGCGGTGGGGCACGGGCAAGAACCTGTTGGACCTCTACACCACCCTGGCCCGCCAGCGGCCGGGGTGGCAGTTCGTGATGTTCCACCGCGGCCAGGGGCCCGACGACCCCTTCGCCGAGCTCGCCAACGTCGAGAATCGGTGTGTGGAGATCCGCGGCGACCGATGGAATCTCTGGCAGCATGTGCGTCTGCCTCTGGCGGCCCGGAAGGCGGGGGTGGACATCCTCCACTGCCCGGCTAGCATCGCCCCGCGGCGGCCCATGTCTCCGACGGTGGTGACGATTCACGATTTGATCCCGTTGGATGAGCGTTTTGCCGCTCCCGGGGCCGATCGGTGGATTCGGGCCGTTAAGCGGGCTGCGCACAAGGCGTTACGAGTGGTCACTCCCAGTAGTTTCACACGAGAAAACCTCATCAATCGACTGGGCGTGGCTTCCGATAAAGTAGTGGTGAATTATTGGGCTCCGGATCGTGGCTGTCGGCGGGTAACCGACGCCGACGAGCTTGCGCGCGTCCGCGGACGCTACGGGCTGGGCGACCGGCCTTACGTCTTCGGTTTCGGCGCGGCCGACCCGCGGAAGAACACCCGCGGCGCGCTGGCCGCATGGGCCAAGCTGCCGGCGGCGCTGCGGGCGAGCCACCAGTTGTTACTGGTGGGCATCGCCGATTCGGCCATGCCGGCGCTAACCGAGCAGGTCATGTCGCTGGGCATCAGCGACGAGGTCGTGCTGGCCGGGTTTGCCGACGAGGCGGACATTCCGGCCTTGCTGAGCGGGGCGGCGGTGCTGTGTTACCCGTCGCTGTCCGAAGGGTTCGGCCTGCCGGTGCTGGACGCATTTGTGTGCGGCGCTGCGGTGCTGACGAGCGACGCGACCAGCCTGCCGGAGGTCGCCGGCGATGCGGCGGTGTTGGTCGATTCGGAGAGCCCGGGCGCCATCGCCGACGGACTGACGCGATTGTTAAGTGACGACGCGCTGCGAGCCGACTTGGCCGCACGCGGCGAGAAGCGAGTGCAGACGTTCACCTGGGACGGTTGCGCTCAAAAGATAGGGCAGGTGTTTGAGGACGCCTGCGGGAAGGGATGATCCGATGCCCTTCGAGCTGAGACTGGATTGCCGACATTACCAAGGCGACCGCCCGTGCCGGTTCAAGTGCCGCTGCCGTTGCGAGCACTTCGAGCCCATGGGGACGCGCGTCCTGGTGATCAAGGTCGGCGCCATTGGGGATGTTGTTCGGACCGCTTGCGTTCTGCCCGCACTGAAGCGCGTTTACGATCCCGTTCACATCACCTGGATCAGCGAGGTCGGCGGGGCCGGGATTCTGGCCAACCATCCGATGATCGACCGCATGGTTACCTTCGACGCCGGCGGCGCCGCCGAGGTCACCCAGCAGCACTTCGACCTGGTGCTGTCGCTCGACAAGAAGCCCGCATCGGCCGCCCTGTGCAACCAGACACTGGCCGACGAGAAACGCGGCATGGGCCTGAGCCCGTGGGGAACGGTCTACCCGGTCAACCCCGAGTGTCGGCCTTACTTCGAGCTAGGCCTCGACGACGACCTCAAGTTCCACCACAACACCAAGAGCTACCCGCAACTGATCTGCGAAGCTGTGGGTTTGCCATACCAGCGCGAGCCGTACCGGCTGCACTGCGATGACGCCGCCACCGCCAAGGCCGAAGGGCTGTTCAAGTCCTGGCGCGAGCACGGCAAGCCCGTCGTCGGGGTCAACACCGGCGCGGGACGTGTCTTCGCCAATAAGACCTTCGAGCCGGCCAAGTGGGTCGAGGTCTGTCGGCGATTGCTGGCCGAGGGGTCCGTGGTAGCCTTGTTGGGCGGCAACGACGAAACCAGCCACAACGCGTGGATCATCGAGCAACTGGGCGACGGCGCCCATATGGCCAGCAACGGCTATACCGAGCAGGAGTTCGTGGCCATGGTCGACCAGTGCGACGTCGTCATCACCGGCGACACGCTGGCCCTGCACGTGGCGGTCGCTCGCGGCGTGCCGCTGGTCACGCTGTTCGGCCCGACCTGCCCGCAAGAGATCGACCTGTTCGATCTTGGCGAGAAGATTATCTCCCCGGTGGACTGCAGCCCGTGCTACCTCCACCGGTGCGACCAGGCCCCCAACTGTATGGACCAAATCAGCATCGATGACGTCGTCGGTGCTGTCAGCCGCGTGCTACAGACGCACCCGAAGCGAAGCCCCATCACATGAACTGGCTGTTCGTAACAAACCGTTTCCCCTGGCCGCTCGCGCACGGCACGCACCTGCGGGTGTACCACCTGTCGCGCGCGCTGATCGGGCGGGGCGACTCGGTCAGCCTGCTCAGCCGACCGGGCTCGGCCGAAGGCGCCGCCGCCTACGTCGCCGCCGGGGTGATGCTGCTGGATGGACCGGCCGGCCCCGCGCCCACGCGAGGCCCAGGCCGAACCGCCACGGCGCCGCACGTGTTCGACGCCGCTCTAGCAGAATCGCTCCAAAGCTGCGCCGGTGATTTCGAAGCGATTGTCCTGGTCCGCGAAAAGACACTGCAATACTCTCCCGAGGCCCGGACAGCCGCGACCGTATTGGTCGACGTGATCGACGATCCCGTTCGTGAACACAACCGCCCCGGCGCCAATCGCGGTGGGGTTACCGGTTGGCTCAGGCGGCGCGTGTTCATGCGCCGCGAAGGCGCCTACGAGCGCCGGTTCGGCCTCGACGTCGACCGGTGCGTGTTCGTCTCGCCGGTCGATGGCGAATCCTTCGCCGCCCGCAGCGGACACGCCGCCACCTGCATTCCCAACGGCGTGGATACCAAGTACTTCTCGTCGGACGCCGTGGCCGCCCAGGCCGATGTGGGCGCCGCCGGCGTGGTCTTCACTGGGAATCTCGCCTACGAACCAAACGACCAGGCGGCGCGATTCCTGATCGAGCGTGTCGCCCCGCAGGTCTGGCAGGCCTGTCCGGATGCGACCTTCATCATCGTTGGGCCCGACCCGTCCGAGGCGCTGCAGGCCTTGGCCGGCGAGCGTGTGACGGTGACCGGATACGTTCCCGACGTGCGTCCGTACCTTAAAGCCGCGGCCGTGGTCTCGGCGCCGATGCGAACGGGAACCGGCATCAAGAACAAACTTCTGGAAGCGTGGTCGATGGGCTGCGGCGTGGTGGCCACGTCGCTGGCCTGTTCGGGCCTGGCCGCCACCGACGGCGAGAACGTCCTGGTGGCAGATTCGGCCGATGCCCACGCCGACGCAATCGGTCGACTGATCGTGGACCGGCCGAAACGCCAAGCCCTTGGGGCGGCGGGGCGGCAAACCGTACTGACCGAATACACCTGGGGGGGCGCAGCCGAGGCATTTCGCGCGCTGTGCACGTGAGGGTAGATCCATGATGGCGTCCGTTGGATGGCGAGACTTGCTAATGGTGATGCTGGGCGTTGGCGCCTTGCCGATCGCCTTGTACGACGCGTACCTCGGGCTGTTGGCCTACGCGGTGCTGTCGTTCATTCGACCGGCCCAGTCGCTGATCTGGGACCCGGCCGTATCGGGCATCCGGTTCACCTTCTTCGTGGGCCTGGTGTTGGTCTTCCGATCCGTGATGACGCCCAGCCCGCGGTTCCGGCTGCGGGCGCCCTCGGTGGTGTTCATCGCTTTCTGGGCGTGGATGGTGGTCTGCACCGTCTTCTCGACCCACCGGGCGGAGTCCACCGAGTTCCTGGAGAAGTTCAGCAAGATCGGCATCGTGGCCCTACTGCTGACCGGGCTGGTTCACCAGCGATGGCAGTTGAAATGGCTGGTGATCGCGCTGGCCCTGTGCCCGGGGTTCTATGCCGCTAAACTCGGCTGGTTCTTCCTGAGCGGCCAGGCCGAATACACTCACCACGGCGGCCCGGAAGGCCTGGATAGCAATGACATCGCGCTGTTCATCGCGATGGGCTTCCCGCTGCTGATCTTCGGCGCCGCGGAAGTTCGTCGCAAATGGCTGCGGCGGGGGATGTATGTCTTGGCCTTTATGTGCATCCCGGCCGGCATCGTCGGCGAATCACGCGGCGGCATGTTGGCGTTGGCGGTTAGCATCCTGATCACCGTCTGGCGGCGTGTGGGTTGGTGGCGAACGGCGCTGATTCTAGCCCTGCTCGCGCCGGTGGCTTTTACGATGGTGCCGGCCGAGACCATGGCCCGGTACAAGACTCTGGGCGACGACCCCAGCAAGGACATCTCCGCCCGAGGTCGTCTGTGGGCGTGGCAGGTATCCATGGAAATGGCCGAGGCCAACCCCGTGGTCGGGATCGGCATGAGTCAGGAAACCTACCTCAAAGAGTATCCGCGGTATCAGATCGAGCCGCATGACTGGCCCCACGTGGCCCACAGTGTGTGGTTCAGCGCACTGGCGGGCATGGGCTGGCCGGGACTGACGCTGTTTGTGGTGATGATCCTGGCGACGCTGTGGACCACGCGGCGCATCCGCCACATGGCCCGCGACACATTAGGGGATGAAGGCGCCTGGGCCGTCAGTTACGCTACCGGTATTGAGACCGCCGTGATTGCGTTCGCCATCGCGGGCACGTTCCTCAGTCAGGTTGGCTTCGAGTTCATCTACGCCATCATGATGCTGTCCGTGCCACTGTTGGCTCTGTTGCAGGAAGAGGTCGCCCGTCGCCGAACCGGCGAATTGGTCGCGCCGCCCGTTGGGGCCCCGACCGGAGTAGGACAACTGGCACACACTTGATGCTCGCCGCTACGGACATCTCGGCCGAGGCTCGGCGTTCGGTCGGCCACACGCCGGCCGAATCGCCCCGGGGTGCGAGTGTCCGCCGCGTCGTCTTCGTGACCGATAGCCTGCGCCCGGGGGGCAAGGAACAGATCCTGGTCACGCTGGCCGACCAGTGTCGGCGGCGGGGGATCGCCACGGCTGTGGTCTGTCTTAAAGATCGTGGCGACTTCGCGGCCAAGCTCGATGCAGTCGGCGTTTCCGTCCACGTTCTCGGCTCGTCCGATCGATGGGATGGGGCCGCGATTCTTCGCCTGGCGGATTTGCTGCGGGCGTTGGCCCCCGACGTGATTAACATTCACGACCGGTTCAGCATTCCCTACGTGGTCGCCGCGCGCCGGTTCACCAGGCCGATCCCCATTGTCTTCAGCTGTCACGGTCTGCTCCTGTCCAGCACCCGGGCCCCGTGGTCGCAGGTGCTGGCGTCCGAGGGTGTCCAGGCGTTTACCGCCGTTGCGCCGCGTGTGGCCGAGTGTTACGCGCGATTCCTCCGCGTTCGCGGGCCTTTCGAACTGATCCACAACGGCATCGCGTCGGTCGCGCCGGATTCGGCGGCCGGACTGGAGCTGCGACGAACGCTGGGGATTGACGACGGCGCCTTCGTGTTCGCTGCCGTCGGGGCCGTCAAGCCCGAGAAGGGCTACGAAGACCTCCTCGTCGCGTGCAGCCAACTGGCCGGGACCGTGGGCGACCGGTCGTTCCGTGTGCTGATCGCCGGGGCTGCCCGCAGCGGCACGTACCTGGGCGAGCTTCAAGCGGAACTGGCCCTCCGCAAGTTGGAGGGGGTGGTCACCTTCTTGGGCCATTGTGATCGGCCCGAGGCGATCTACGGCGCCGCCGATGCGTTTGTGCTGCCCAGCCGCACCGAGGGCTTGCCGCTGGCGATGCTGGAAGCCGCGTCTGCCAGGCTGCCGATTGTGGCTACCACCGTCGGTGATATTCCCGCCGTGCTCGGCGAGGGCGCCGGCCTGCTCACGCCGCCCGCTCAGCCGGAAGTCCTGGCCGAGGCGATGGGGCGGCTCATGGCCTCCACGGAGCTTTGCCAACGGTTGGGCGCCGCCGCGGCCGAACGTGTTCGCGAAAACTATGCCGCCGACGGCATGGCCGCCCATTACGTGTCGCTGTTCGGTCGTGTCTTTCGGGCTGAACGAAAGGACGCTCGTCCCAGCGCCCTGATCCTCGGGCCGGACGTCCCGCTGACCGGTGGCATGGCCAGCGTGGTCGGGCAACTGCGTCAGAGCCGGCTCGGCCGAAGCTACCAGCTGTCGACGCTCAACACCGGCAAGGTCACCCCCCCAGGCCGAAGCGCCTTCTCGGGCGTGATGAGTCAACTGGCCTTGTTCGGCCGGCTGGTGGGCAAGTGCCTCCGTGGCCGAGCCCGGGTGGTCCATATTCATACCTGCAGCGGCCCCACGTTCTGGCGCGACTGCGCCCTGGCCCTGGTGGCGCGACTGCTGCGGAGCAAGGTGGTGTGGCACATTCATGGCGGGCGATTCGTCGAGTTCGCCAAGCGCACCACGGGCTTTGGCCATCTGATCATGGCGTGGTCGTTCGAATCGGCCTCGGCGGTCGTGACGCTCAGCAATCGCTGGCGGCGCCGCCTGCAGCCGTTGGCGTATCGGGCTCGGTGGCGGGTCGTCCATAACGGTGTGTCGGTCCCGCCCGAAGCTCGCGTCCATGCGGATGTCGACGGCCCGGTGCTGTTCATCGGGAACCTGGGGCGCGACAAGGGCGCCGCCGATCTGATCGAGGCATTGCGGTTGGCCCAGCAGCAGGGGTGCTTCCCGCGGGTCAATTTTGCCGGCGGCGAGACCGCTCCCGCCCAGCGAGAGGCGCTGCTGGCCAGGGCGACCGACGCCGAAGTGGACAAGGCCATCCGGTTCATGGGCGTGGTGACCGGACCGGCCATGCAACGGGCCTTGGCCTCGACCGGGTGCTTCGTGTTGCCCAGCTACGTTGAGGCCTTGCCGATTTCGATGCTGGAGGCGATGGCCTGGGCCAAGCCCGTGGTCGCCACCCGCGTGGGGGCCGTGCCGGAAGTCATCACCAACGGCGCCGAGGGCTTCCTGATCGACCCCGGCGACACCGAAGGCCTCGCCAGCGCGCTGGTGTGCCTGTCCGGGGACGAACAGCTCCGCCGCCGCATGGGCCAAGCCGCCCGCCGCCGCGTGTGTGAGGCCTTCAGCGTCGATGTGATGGCCGAGTCCGTTCGCGCCGTCTACGATGCAGCCCTGAAAGGTCGGCCATGAGTCCCTGGCTCGTTCGACACCTCCTGTACCCGCTGCACGAAACGCTCGCCGGGCGTAGAACCATGAGCGTCTACCGGCAGCTTATCCGGGCGCAGTGGTTGCCGCCGGAGCAACTGCGGGCGATCCAGCTGGCCAAGCTCCGCCAGCTCGTGGCGACGGCCCTGAACAAGACCGACGCTTACGCGGAACTGGCCGGCGCCGAGACGACCTGGCTTCCGGAGTCGCTGGATGACCTGGCCGCTTTACCCCTGATCGACAAGGACACCATCTCCACGCATCGCGACCGGCTGATCAATGCTGACGTGCCCGGCGGGCCTGTCCGGTACCGCACCGGAGGGTCCTCGGGTCAGCCGTTGGTGTTCTATTTCGACAAGCGCCGCCAGGCATTCGACAAGGCCGCCCGCATTCGGGCCCACGATTGGTGGTCGGTGCGGTTGGGCCAGCGCGAGGGGCACGTTTGGAACGCCCCGGTCGAATTGGACAAGACCGGCCGCACTAAGCGTCTTCGCGACACGTTACTGAATGAGCGCATCTTCCCGGCCTCCACGCTTGCCCCGGCGACTATCGAGCCGTTCGTGGCAGCGATGAAACGGTTCCGCCCGCGATGTATTTTCGGCTACCCCAGCGCCATCGAAACGCTGTGTGAGCTGTCGGCTTCGGCCGGCATTCGACTGGACGACATGCCGGTGGCGGTCGTGTTCGTCACCGGTGAAGTGTTGTACGACCATCAGCGCGAACTGATCGGCAAGAGCTTCGGCGGGGCGCCCGTCGCGAACAACTACGGCTCGCGAGAGGCCGGCTTCATCGCCCACGAGTGTCCCCAGGGCCGCATGCACATCACCGATGAGAACGTGATCGTGGAGGTCCTCTGCGACGGCCGACCCGCGGCCCCGGGCCAAGACGGCGAGATTGTCGTCACGCAACTCGATAGCCACGCCATGCCCTTCATCCGCTACCGCACCAGCGACATCGGTCAGCTTTCCGATCAGCCGTGCCCGTGCGGGCGGGGTCTGGGCGTGATGGCGGTGGTCAAGGGCCGCAGCAATGATTGCCTGGTCGCCCCCGACGGCCACGTGGTGCACGGCTCGGCGGTCCATGCGGCCCTGAGCGGCACGGTGGGTATCGTGCGGTTCCAACTGATCCAACGGGCCGATCACCACGTGGACATTCTGCTGGCCACCGACGACCAGTTCGTTGCCGGCAGCGAAGGCGCCATCGTGGCTGAGCTGACCGAGCGGCTTGGGCCGGGCGCCAGCGTGTCGGTTATCTTCAAAGATGAGATTCTCGCTGGGCCGGCCGGCAAGTACCGGTATATCATCAGCGAGCTATCGACGCTGACCCATTGTGTGACCTCGGGGCGATAACGACCATGCAACACGCGCTGAGCTTCGACGTGGAGGAGAGCTTCCAGGCTCAGGCCGCTGCCGACGGCGGGGTGGGCGCCGGCGATTGGCCCAACTACGAGCGACGCCTGCCCAGTCAGGTCAACCGCATCCTCGATCTCCTGGCCGAGCATAACGTAACTGCCACCTTCTTCGTGCTCGGCTGGGTCGCCCAACACCAACCGGACGTTGTCCGCCGAATCGCCGCCGCCGGCCATGAGATCGCCTCCCATGGCATGGGGCACACCATGCTGTCGGAACTGACGGCGGAGACCTTCCGCGAAGAACTCCGCCAGAGCCGCAAGCTGCTGGAGGACCTGGCCGGCTCGCCGGTGGTGGGTTTTCGAGCGGCGACGTTCTCGATCATGTCCCACACACTGTGGGCCTTGGACGTGCTGGCCGAAGAGGGGTTCACTTACGATTCATCGATCTATCCTATCCGCCACGACCGCTACGGCATCCCGGGCGCCCCGGTACGGTTGCACCGGGCGGTTGGGCCCGCCGGCGGCAAGATCGTAGAGATTCCGCCGCTGAGTATGCGCATGTGCGGCCTGCGATTGGCCGTTGGTGGGGGCGGATACTTACGGCTGTTTCCGAGCTGGATGGTTCGCCGTGGCCTCAAGCTCGCCGAACGCGCCGGTCAGCCGGGCATGATCTATCTGCACCCGTGGGAACTGGACCCTAGCCACCCCGAATTGCCCATGAGCCGCCTGGCGCGGCTCCGCCACCGTGTGGGTTCAGCCGGCGCCGAGCGCAAGCTGGCCGGTTTGGTCAAGCGATTTCACTTCACCTCCACCGCCAACGTGCTGGCGGCTGTCGACGCCGACAGCCTGCCGGTCTGCACCTATCCCCTCGACTAACCGTCGATCGATTTGATCTCTTGCTCGATCTTACCCAGCTTGGGGTGGGGGCCCAGGAAGAACAGCGGCAGCCCCGGCAGGGCCGCCACCACCGGCATGAGCCTGGCCAGCAGCGCCAGCACCAGTAGCGCGCTGGGATTGACCAGCACGAAGAAGGTCAGGTAGAGCTTCTCGATGAGGCCCACGCCGCCGGGCGTGATCGGAACGGACCCGATGATGTAGATCAGCGGAATAAAGATGAAGTAGTTGTACCAGGGGATGTCGATGGCCAGGGCGCGCCCCAGCAGCAGGATCGACGTCACCATGCACACGTGCATGGTCAGGCAGATCGCCAGCACCACCGCCAGCGTGCCCGGATGTCGGCGGTAGGTACGGGCGGCGCGGCCCAACGCCCGAAAGCGGTCGGCCAGGGGCAGGCGCCCGTAGAGCTTGCTCAGACGCAGCAGCTTCCGTAGTCTCGGGCTCAGCAGCACGCACAGCGTGCCGATGGTGATCGTCAGCAGCACCACGATGCAGATTGCCGGGGTCTGCAGTTCAGCGGCGCTGCTCAGGCCGCCGATCAGCGCCACCACCAGCATGATCGCCGAGAGCATCCCGAGTTCGGTCAGTCCCAACGCCCGCTCCACGAACAGGCTGAGGACGACGGCCTCCTTCTTGTCGCTGTTCTTGGCCATGAAGTACGCCCGCAGCAAGTCGCCGCCGAACGTGCCGGGCATGAGCAAGTTGAAGAACAACCCCACGAACGTCACCCGTGTGGTTTGCGGTAGCGTGGCGGGGATCTCCTGAACTTTCAGCAACAGCCACCACCGCAACGCCTGGGCGAACGAAATCAGGAAGTGCAGCGACAGGGCGATCAGCAGCAGGGCGCGATTGATCGTCGCCAGCGAGGTCCGCACGCCGCGGCGGATGACCTCGCGCGTCTGCCCGCCTTCGATGGGCTCAAACTCGTCAGTGGGGCGCGTCTTCGGGTCGGTTCGCCACCACAACATGCCGTCGGAGACCACCAACGACTCCGGCGCGTTGGCCGGTCCGAGGACCTGCTCGACCGCATGGGATTCACCGTCAGCCTTGCTGACCGCGTAGTCGTGCCAGTGCACCTGCGAGAACACCCAGGTCAGCAGCGCCGCAGCCACAATGAGCTTGACGGTGACAAACAGAATCTTGCGAGTGCGGCGGGTCACTGGTTTGCGGGCCTCGGGAGCGGCTAGTTGGGGCCGACGTCGGTGGTGAGGATGTCTCTGAGAGTCTCGTGACTGCCGTAGCGGATGATCAGGCCGGTCAGCACCAGGTACATCGCGACCACCAGCCACAGCACGCGGTCACGTAGCACCACCCGGACCGGATCGCCCGAACCGGCGCGGCGGCTGAGTAGGTAGTAGCGAAACATGCCGTACACCATCAGCGGGATCGTCCAGACCATGTGGGCCGAGCCCACCCGGTCGACCGTGCCGGGGGCCAGGCAGTACACGCAATAGGTCATCACCGCGACAGCCGTGGAGACCGTCAGCATGTGTTCGATGGTGGCGGCGTCGTAGCCGCGGCTGGTCCGGCGAGCGGCGGCGGCCACGTTTGCCGACAGGCCGATCACCTCGGATCGCCGCTTGGCGATAGCGATGAACAGGCAGAACGTGAACGTGCACACCACCAGCCACGGGCTGATGGGGACCATGATCGCCGCGGCCCCGGCCGTCGCGCGGAGGACAAAGCCCAAGGCGATGATCAGCACGTCGAGAATCACCTTCTGCTTCAACCAGCACGAGTAGAGTAGGTTCAGTACCAGATAGCCGGCCGTCCAGGCGACTACGCTGATCGGCAGAACGTCGGAATCGGGCTCGGCATTGAGCTTGGCGACAAGCACCACCAATCCCGCTGCCGCCAAGGTCAGCACGATGGCGCCAACCAGGGCCCCTCCCATCGCCAGTCGCCCTGACGCCACCGCGCGATGGCGTTTGTCGGGGTGGGCCTGGTCGGCCTGGCGGTCGCACAGGTCGTTGATCAGATACACGCTGCTGCTGGCTAGGCAGAACGCCGCAAAGGTGATCAGCCCGTGACACCACGCCTGCGGGTCGGCGAACTTGCCGGAAAACAGAATCGGCGCCAGCACAAAGGCGTTCTTGACCCAGTGGTGGGGCCGCATCGCCTCGAGCAGGGCGGCCAGGCCGCGGCGGGTCGGAGCGGGTTGGGCAGTCGGTGTGTCGGTCATAGGCGTTCGCCGAATCGCGTGGTCGTTCTACCATACACCATCGGCGATTTGCGGCGGATTCGCCAGATCGTATCGGCCCCGAGCCCCCGACGCCACGCCCATTCGCCCAGAAGGCTTGACCGGGCCGGCCCGCTCTGACACGATTGGCGTCCATCGAAGCCCTCACGATCCGAACTTCAGGAAGGCGCAACCATGTACGAACTGGGCACCAAGGAAATTGCCGCGGTCACCAAGGTCCTCAAAGAGGGCCAGCTCTTTCGCTATCGCGGCGGAGAGGGCGGCTGGTGCGACCGATTCGAGACCGCTTTTACCGAAAGGATGGGGAGCAAGTTCGGCCTGGTGGTCTCCAGCGGAACCGGCGGGCTCATTTGCGCGCTGATCGCCGCGGGCGTCGGGCCCGGTGACGAGGTCATCGTGCCGGCCTACACCTTCATCGCCACGCCGCTGGCGGTGCTGGCGGTCGGGGCGATTCCGATCATCGGCGAGATCGACGAGAGCCTGTCGCTTTGCCCCAAGAGCGTCGAGGCCAACTGCAACCGTTACACCCGCGCCATCATGCCCGTTCACATGACCGGGCGGCCGTGCGATATGAACGCGCTGAAGCGCATCGCCCGGAAGCGCAAGCTCGTGATCGTTGAAGACGCCTGCCAGGCCGTCGGCGGCAGTTATCGGGGCAAGCGTCTGGGCAGCATCGGCGAGGCGGGGGGCTTCAGCTTCAACCAGTTCAAGATCATCGGCGCCGGCGAAGGCGGGGCCATGATCACCAACGATATGACGGGCTACGACAAGGCCTTGGTCTACCACGACGGCGGCTGCTGCTTCCGCCAGCATGCCGACAAGGTCAGCACGCCGTTCTTCGCCGGGCACAACATCCGCGTTTCGGAAATCACCGGCGCGTTCCTGCTGACCCAACTCGGCCGGCTCGACGGCATCCTCAAGCGCCTCCGCGCCCGCCAGGCCGTCATGCGGGCCGAACTCGCCAAGGCCACCGCCTTCCAACTCAGCCCGTGCAACGACATCGACGGCGACTGCGGCACGTCCGTGCCGTTGCTATTTGAAAGCCCCAAGGCCGCCGCCGCATTCCTGAAGCGATGCCCCAGTTCCGCGCCCTTCTGGGCCAGTTGTCCGCGATTCACCGGCCGTCACGTGTACGACAACTGGGATCCCATCCTCAACAAGAACGGCGCTTTCCACAGGAAGGTCGATCCCTACCGCGTCCACGCCAAACGAACCATCACTTACTCCAAGACGATGTGCAAAGCGTCTTTGGAGGTCCTCGGCCGTTCGGTCAGCCTGATCGTTCCCTACGACCTGTCCATGGCCGAGGTCCGCGCCGCGGCCAAGAAGCTGGCCGGCGCCTAGACGCGGAAGGGACTCGCCATGCCCGGAGCGATTCTGGTGTGTTACGACGTGGAAACCGCCTCCCAGAGCTCGCTGGGGTTCTTCGAAGGTGCCACGGCCATGCACGAGGAGTTGGACATCCCGTGTACGATGTTTCTGACCGGCACGACCATGGACTTCTGCGGCGCCGCCTGCCAGGCCGTCGGCCGACATCCGCTGGTCTCGCTCGGCCAGCACACCTATTCCCACGTGCTGCTCAAGACCATCTACATGCAGCCGGATGACGGCAAGCCCTGCCCGCATACCGACGGAGCTCCCACGCTGCTCAACGAAGGCGGCGACTTGGAAACGATTCGGGTGGACGTGCTCCGCGCCCAGCGGCTTTACGAAACGCTCTTCGGCGAGGCCTGTCCCGGGCTGACGGCCCCATGGGGGGCCTATCGCGGCCTACTGGACCGGCCCGACATCTTACGCATCCTCGACGAGATTGGCCTCAAGTGGGTCCGCTCCTACGCCCGCGATTTCCGGGACTGCCAACCCACGCCGTTCGAAGTCCAGCCGTTCTTCTATGCCGATCAAGGCTTCCCCGACCTGATGGAAATCCCCGTCACGGGCTATCAGGACGACTTCTACTGGGAGCGGTTCGACGACCGCGCCCACGGCCCGGACTACGCCGACTATCTGCGGTGGGCGGTCGACCACGTCATCGCCAATGACCTCGTGTGGACCGTCAACTCCCACGATCACGACACGGAAACGCCCGAAGACTTCGAGGCCCACAAAGGCGTATGGCTGCGGGCGGTGCTGAGCCGCGCCAAATCCGCCGGCGTGCGATTCATAACCTGCGAGGGCTTGTATCAAGAGCGACTCGCGCAGCGAGAGGGTTAGGCGATGTCGATAACGCCGCGCGAACGATTGCTGACGGTCATTCGGGGAGACATTCCCGACTGCGTGCCGGTGGCGCCGGACTTTTCGAACATGATTCCGGCGCGGCTGACGGGCAAGGCGTTCTGGGACCTCTACCTCTACAACGATCCGCCCATTTGGTCGGCCTACATCGACTGCGCCAAGCATTTCGATATCGACTCGGTGATGGACGGCTATTTCGTCCTGGAATACCCGTGGCGCCAGTGGTTTCCGGAACTGGCGTGGGAGACGTTCATCATCCAACGCACGCCCGAACGGCTGGTGGCCCAACGCTCGACGGTCGAGAACGGCCGACGCGTGTGGTCGAAGACGGTCAACTGCTACCACGTGGACAATCCGCCCAACTTCGGCATCGATCCGGCCCGCATCGGCCTGCCGCCAATCCCGGGGCCGAAAACGTTCGAGCCGGCCGAAGGGATCGCTCGTTTCGATCACGGCCCAGCCGGCCTGTCACGCGTCAAGGAGATGATGGGAGATCAAGGCCTGGTCGGCGTGTTCCTGGCCTCAACGCTGGCGATCGGCGACGAGCAGAGCGTCTACGACTACCACGAGGACCCCACCAAGTTCGAAGCCGCCGCCGAAGAGATGGTGGCCGAGGTCGAACGACGTTTCGAGTTCATCTTAGGCCTCGACGACAAGCCCGACTTCCTCTGCGTGGGCGGGTCGGGCACCCTGATCTGGCAGACGGTCGAGATGTTCCGCAAGCTGGCCCTCCCGGCCGTACAGCGGGCGACGGCGCTCGCCAAGGAAGCCAACATCCCCACCCACGTTCACTCGTGCGGCCCGGAGACGGCCTTGGTCGAAATCCTCGCCAACGAGACCGACCTGACCATCATCGACCCCCTCGAAGTTCCGCCCATGGGCGATTGCGACCTGGCCGATCTGAAGAAGCGCTTCGGCCACAAGCTCATCCTCAAGGGAAATCTCCACACCACCGACGTCATGCTCCGCGGGACCGTCCAGGACGTCATCGACGCCTCCAAACGCGCCATTGATGACGCCGCCGAAGGCGGACGGTTCATCCTGGCCACCGGGGACCAGTGCGGCCGAGACACCCCCGACGAAAACCTCCACGCCATGATCGAAACCGCCCGCACCTACGGGCGGTATTGACCTGGTAAGGAGGATCTGCTTGCTCGCCAGATCGTGCCTGGCCGTAACAGGTCAGCGCCTCGCCCAGAGAGCGAAGCCGTCCGTCGCGCCACCAAGCGCGGTGTCGAACCCGCCGGTCAACCAGCCGCTGGTTGCGGTCTGGCCGACGATGTGAACGCCATTGAAGGTATCGGGCGTGACGCCGTAGGCGTAATCGGTCTCGCCGGCCCCCAGGTACGAACTCCAGCGATGCGTTCCCATGGCGGTGAAACGCGCCGCAAAGCCGTCTAGGTCTCCGGCGTAGGAGGTGTCCCATCCGCCGACAGCCCACCCGGGTGACTCCGTGTAACCAACAACGTAGACGTCGCCGGCGGAATCAGCGGTGATGGCGGCGCCTGCGTCAGCAGCAGATCCGCCGAGATAGGTGCTCCAGAGGTGCTGGCCCGTGGTCTTCATGGCGTAGACGAAGCCATCGTTCTCGCCACCGCGGCTGGTGTCCCACCCGCCGGACGCCCAGGAGTCTGACCACGTCATGCCGGTGACGTAGATCTTGTTGTTGGCGCCGATGGCAACGCCGCTTATGGAATCCGAATCCGCATCGCCGATGTAGCGTGACCAGATGTGGCGCCCGCCGGCGGCGAACTTGGTCAGGAAGCCGTCGCCATCGCCGTTGTAGCTGGTGTCCTTTCCTTTCTTGACCCAGCCGGTCGATGTCGTGGTGCCGCCGACCAGCACGTCGCCACGTCCGTCAACCGCGATGGCGTTGGCTTCGTCGCGGCCGATACCACCGAGGTAGCTGCCGCGGAGCGTCTTTCCGTTGATCCACACGCGGGCGTAGAAGCCATCATCAAGGCCGCCGCCGGCGTAGGTGGTGTCCCATCCCTTGGTGATCCAATTGGCGGAGTTGGTGTGACCGGCGACGTGGACGGCCTCATTGGCGGAGCAGGCGACCCCGTAGGCCTTGTCGGCTGCGCGGCCACCCAGGTAGCAACTCCAGTGGTGGCCACCGGTGCGTCGCAGCTTGACAATGAAGCCGTCTCCGCCGCCGGTGTTGTAGCTGTGATCGCCCACGCCACCGGAGGTCCACCCGGATGACTCGGTGTAGCCAACGACATAGAGGCGTCCGGCGTCGCTGACGGTGATGCCGCGGGCGACGTCCTGATCGCTCCCGCCCAGATAGGTCGACCAGAGGCGCGTGCCCTTGCGGGTGTATTTGATGACGAAGGCGTCGGTACTGCCCCCGTAGGTGGTATCGAATCCGCCGGCCACCCAGCCGGCGCTGTTGGTCTCGCCCGCCGCGTAGACGCACTTGTAGGCGTCCATCGTGACGGCCCAGGCGTTCTCGTCGCCCGTGCCACCGATGTAGGCGCCCCAGCCCACGCTGGGGTCGATGACCAGCCCGGCCGTTGGGTCGTAAGCGCCGAGGTTGAAGCCGACCGCGCCGTCAGCACCGATGGTGAAGGCACTGTCGACGGCCATGCGGACACCGTCGATGTCCTGATAGCTAATCGGCGCGTCGTCGATTAGCTCTCCCTCACCGAGGTCCACGTGCAAGGCGCCGGCCTCATCGATATAGACGTCCTCGGCGCCATCGTAACGGACGAGGATGTCCCCGGGGTCGGCGCCGGCCGTGAGGTGGTATTCGTACTTGAGGTTGCTGCGGCTGCCGGAGATGAAAAGGTCAATCCCGTCGTAGAGACCTTCATGTCGATTCAGCCACATGCGTGGCCCCAAGAGAATGGACTAGAGCAAATCGCGAAGGGCGCGTCCAGTCTCTTCTGTGACCTAATGGCTAGCACAGGGCCATTTCTTGGGGAGTGCTGATTGGGGCCGCTTGCCTCTTGCCTAGCCCTCGACGAATGTCCCTCCGATCTCTGCCGTATCAAGATGGACGAGAGTGCGCATGACAATCTTCAGTTCACGGGCACGTAGGGACCTTTGAAGGAACGCTGATGTCAAAGCCTGCCGAGCCGATCCCAACGAAAAACGGGTCACATCTCCCCTGAAAACGGGTCACATCATTTCTCGCCCCAAGAAGAACAAAGCCACAACTCGTTACCGGGTTGTGACTTTGGTTAATACGCCCGGCGCGACTCGAACGCGCAACCTCTTGCTCCGGAGACAAGATCAAGCGATCCAGCCGACCGCCGGAAGTCGAGGTCAACCTACTCCCCGGTATCGAGTTAGGCAAGCACCGTAGCACGAGAGGAACTGTCCACTTGTTGTCTAGTTGTGACAGGTCGTGACTGAAAACGGGTCACAAAGCGGGTCACATCTTCGTTGTCGCCAGCACGCATGAAAGCGGGCAGCGACCTGGATGATCGCCGCCCGCTCCGCTGCCATCGATAGATGCTTGAACCTACTTCTTTCGGCGACGGAGAATCGCCAAGCCGCCTAGTCCGAGCATCGCGAGCGTGGCAGGTTCAGGAAGAGCGGCAATCTGTTCAATTTCAGTACTGCTCAAGGCCCGATCATAAATCCGCAAGTCGTCTATAACGCCATTGAAGTACCTGCTAGTGTTATACGGGCTACGGCCAATATTCAGGTCGTAGGAGGAAGTAACCAGCCCGCCAGAACCGCTCATCGACAAGACGATCAGCGAAGTCTCATCCTTTTCTCGCGAATAGGATGTAAGAGCAGACCCGTCGTATGTCATGGCTGTGAAGTACCAGATGCCGGCCGAAACAGGCTCTGCGGGAGGCCAATCATGAAGAGTAAGCCACCCTTCCCCGGTAGTACAAACACTTGATCCAATTCGTGGGGTACCCTCGTAGACCTTTTGTATTGCCAAGTCGTACCCACCGAGACCGCTTCCGTACTTCGCCAGAATCGGAGGCCAGGAGTAACTACCCAGGGCAAATGAGTCAGCTTTGAACCATGCTGTAATGGTGATAGCCGCTGTTGGATTCAAGCTTTCGGCATAAGCGACATCAATGTAGCCACTGGTCCCGTCAAAACTATACGCACTACCGGGATTGCCAAATCTGTCCGCCGTTGGTGCAACGCCTCCCTGCACATCACCATGATTTCCATTGCCGCTCGTATCGAAGGCGTTGCTGCTAAAATCCCACCGAGCCACAAGGCCATCTTCAAGGTCCGCTAGAAGCGGGTTGACGAACGCCAACATCACGACCACTGCCACACATACTGTCAATACTTTTGACCTGCCCCCGATTCCTGTACCAATGTGAATGAGAGTCAGGTTGCCGCTTCT
>CAYRZU010000002.1:0-100917 GCA_964428895.1 uncultured Planctomycetaceae bacterium | reverse complement strand
GTCCGCTCGCCGAACTCGTTGATCGGCGCCCAGCGATAGTTCTCTTCCGTCCGGTGCGTATAGACGTTGAACCACGCCAGGCCCTTGTGGCCCAGGGCCGTGGAGATGCCGATCTGCCAAGCGATGTCCTCCTGATCCGGGCACCGTAGCGTGTAGTGGCCCGTGCAGCAGAGGGTGATCCACACCGGCAGGCGGTGGCGAACCATCGCGTCGGTGAACATCTTGTGGGTCAGGAAGTGCTTTTCGATGGCGTCGTCGGACTCGTGCAGCATGTAGTAGCTGCCTTGGAACAGCAGCAGCGGATCGGACGTTTCCACGAGCTCGTCGATGTACCGCTGGTAGCTCCGCAGGCCCATCCAGCCGGCGCCTTCGGGCGTATAGCCGGCCGTGCTCATGAACGGGGTCAGGTGCGGAGCCATTTCGCGTTGGATCGCGTAGGTGCGGTAGGTGCGGGTAATGGCGTCGTGGGCGGGTTCGTCGGCCACGTCGTAACCGAAGTTGGCCGGGTGATCGCCGAAGTCCTTCAGCGACGCCTCAAAGCCGCGACGATACGCGTCTTCATCGCAATTGGCGTTGGCCATGGCGCTAACCGAGCAGCGGGCGTCGTTGACGAACAGCATGATGCCCGCCTCGGCGCACGCGTCCAGCATGGCCAGCATGTCTTCGGTCTTATGTCGCTCGGGATCGTAGCCCGGGCTGCGGCCGATCGTGATGCCCAGGTCGACCCAGTCCGTGACCGCGTCGGGCCGGCCGGCCGGGGCGCCCCAGGGGCTGTAGTTGTGAAACGTAATCGGGAAGACGCTCCGATCCATCATTGCCTTCAGTGTGTTCATGATGATTCCTTACAACCGTTCCGGTGCGTCGGATTCGACGCGATAGAGCTCCATCTGTCCGGGGGCCAGCCACGGGCCGACTTCCTTGTAGGGGTTCTCGGGCCAATCGTCGTCAAAGAACGCGCGGACTTCATTCGTACCCTCGCCGTTCCAGCCGACGTGGTAGACGGTCGGCTTGCCGTGCCAGCGGAGAATCACCTGGCCCGAGCCGGTCCGCGACCGGTTGACGATGGCGACATAGTCACGGCCGTCGGGATCCTTGAACTCCGAGATCAGGACTTCGAACTTGTCGTCCCGGACGCGGACGTCCTTGACCAGTTCGCTGTCGATGGTGGTCGGGTAGCCACCCGAGCTGCCGCCACCGAGACAGAAGAACGCCTTCTGGAACGTCAGCTTCATCAACGTAGCCCCGTGTAGTCTATGGAACGTCCGCAACTGGCGGCTCAGCCACTCGAACGTCTCGGTCCGCTCCCAGTGCTCGTCGATGGGGTTGAGGCGGTAGTTGATGTGCGGTTCGGTGATGTAGACCAGGAACCACGCGAAGCCCTTGGCGCCCAGAGCGGCTGAGGTGTTGATCTGCCAGCGCAGGTCGTCCTCGCTCGGGCAGAACATGTTCATGTGGCCCGAGCAGCACAGCGTGACCCAATAGGGGATGTCGCCATTGCGCTTGCACGAGTCAGTGAACATCTTGTGGCTGCGGAAGTAGGCGTCTTCGGCGTAGTCGCCCTCGTGTAGGGCGTAGTAGTTGTTCTGGAACAGCATGCGGGGCTGGGCGATCCGGCAGTACTCGTCCAGATACCGGCCGTAGCTGCGAATGCCCATCCACTCCACCGCGCCGGGGTCGTACCCGCCCATCGACAGGAAGCTGGTCAGGTGCGGAGCTATCTCTCGCTGCAGCGCGGCGGTCTGGTAGGCCGGCGCGATGTGCTGGCGGGAAGGCTCGTCGCCGACGTCGAAGCCGAATGTGGCCGGATGGTCGCCGAAATCCTTGAGCGCCTCGGCAAAGCTTCGCCGAAAGCCGTCTTCGCCGCCTTCCTTGAAAGCGCCGGCCCCGGCCCGGCGGTCGGGCACGAAGCACTTGAGGCCCGCTTCGGCGCAGGCGTCGAGCATGGCCAGCATGGTGTCTTTGCCGACCGTGTCGACGTCGAAGCCCGGCGTTCGGCCGACGGTCAGGCCGAGGTCTTTCCAGGTCTTGACCGCTTCGGGGACAGCCGCGGGCGACCCCCACGGGCTGTAGTTGTGGAACGTGACGGGAAAGACCCCGTCGGCGATGCATTGATCGAGTGTATTCATGTCCAGTTCACATAAATGGGTGCGCTGAACGCACGCAGGTCATCGTTGGCGGTGCATTCCAGGCGGAAATACGTGCGGCCGGAGGCAGCTTTACGGGGGAGGGTCTCATCCACGACTTGGGCGCCTTTGGCGTGGAGTTCTTTGAGCACCTTACCGCCCGAGATCAGGCGGACGGTGTTGAGGCCGAACGAATCGGCAGCGCGGAAACGCAGCTTCAAGGCGGCGCCTCGCTTGGGCCGCAACTTAGAGCCCATGGGCTTGCCGTTGCACTTGAGTTCCAGCAGTGGCGCTTCGGAGGCGAAGCAGCGCCCTTCCTGCAGGCCCTTGATGATCGATCCGGGGCCCTTGGTCGCCCCGAGAACGCCCGTCCAACTGTTGCCGACTTCCATCAGGAAGTGGGCGTCGCTGGAGCCAATGGGCGTCACGGCGTAGCCCGCACACAGCAGGCGTTCCATCATGGGAACCGCCCCGACGCCGGTGCGAAAATACGATCGCGTGCCGTCGAAGCCGTTGAGGACCTCCATCGCCAGGTTGTCGATCGTCTTGAGCCCGTCGAACATGCGCTTGGCCCACGTCTTATTGGGCACACTGAAGCCGGTCGGGTGAGCGGCCCACACGAACGGCGCCAGCGTGCGGCCTTCGGCGAAGCCAGCAGCGGCGCTTTGGTCAACCCGATACTTGTGGGGCTTGACCGGTTGGAGCAGGCCCATGTCGAACCCCCCGGCGTGGGATTCCTCGCCCCAGGTGGCGTTGGAGATCTTATCGGTGTCGCGCTTCTGCTTGATCGTGCCGTGATCGGTCGCGAACAGCAGGTCCACGCCCGACAGCTTGGCGCGGGCGGCGTTCTCGGCCACGGAGCTTTGGCCGTCGGAGTAGAGCGAGTGACAGTGCAGGTCGGCCGTGGCGAACTGAGTCTTGAACAGCCTGCGGCTGGCGGCAATGCGCTTGCCCTTGTCGGCTTTGTCGCGAGCGTTGATGTGCTCGGCGTGCTCGCGCCGTCGGCACGTCAGCTCCTGGAGTTTCTTGGACACGTTGAGGGTCTCCTTTCACTTGGCGAATTGTTGCAACCGCTACGCCCGCAGCGCCCGCACGTGGGCCTCGACCGACTCGGCCAGACCCGACAGACTGTAGCCGCCCTCCAAGACCGAAACAACCCGCCCGCCGCAGCAGGCATCGGCGAGGTCACAGACTCGTCTGGTCATTTCGCCGAAGGCGTCAGCCGTCACATTCATGCCGCCGATGGGGTCGGCCTGGTGGGCGTCGAAGCCGGCCGAGACCAGCACGAACTCCGGCGCGAACTCCAACGCCGGAGCCAACAGCTTGCGCTGGAACGTCTGGCTGTAGATCAGCCCGTCGACGCCGCCGGCCAGCGGAGCGTTGACGGTCGTGCCGGCGCCAGGACCGGCGCCGATCTCGTCCGGCGCACCCGTGCCCGGGTAGAGGGGCCACTGGTGGATCGAGCCGTACATCACGCTGGGGTCGTCGTAGAACGCGTCCTGCGTGCCGTTGCCGTGGTGAACGTCCCAGTCGAGGATCAGCACCTTGCCCACCCCGTGGCGCTGCTGCAGATAGCGTGCGGCGATGGCGACGTTGTTGAAGATGCAGAAGCCCATGCCCATTGTCGGCGTGGCGTGGTGGCCGGGCGGGCGAACGGCGCAGAACGCGCGGGAGACCTCGCCGCCGACGACCGCATCGCACGCCGCCAGCACCCCGCCGACCGCCCACAAGGCCGCGGCCAGCGAATCCGGGCAGATGCTGGTATCCCCGGTCGACAGCACCGACTTGCCCTGGGTGATATCGTAGACGGCCGTCTCGATGTAGCTTGGGTCGTGGACCAGCGCTACGTCGGCCGGATCGGCCTTGCGCGCCTCGAGATGGATCAGCGACTCCCACAGGTCGCACTCGGTCAGACGATCGGTGATGGCGGTCAGCCGTTCGGGCCGTTCGGGATGGCCGTAGCCGGTGCGGTGGCGCAGGAAAGCCTCGTGGCTAATCAGCCCGACCGCCCTGCCGCTATCGGATGGCTGTGTCTGTGTCATCGCGGCGCCGTCAAATCGATCCGCCCTACCGCATCGCGGGCTGAATGGTCTCCAATCCTTGGACCGTTACGTCGGTCACGCGGCCGCCGGATACGGTGGCGACGCCGCGGAGATGCAGCCCGATCGAATCGAGCTTCACCAGGGCGGTCGGCGCGCCGTCAACGACCTCCAACTCATACACCGGCGCGCCATACTGACTGCTTCCGTACATCCCGGCAAGAATGTCCATGTAACGCTTGTATTCGGCCATCACCGACGCGGGCAACCAGGTGTCGCTGCCGATGGGCCCGAGCTTCAGCTGGCCGGCATCGGCGGCGGCCAGGAAGTCGGCCATCGAGTCGAACTTCTGGCCGTTGATCTGACACCGGGCCAAGTGGCCGGCCAGCGTGGCCGCGATGGCCTCAAAGAACGTGCCGTGCGTGTAGGTCTGCGGCAGCGTCTGCAGCCACTGAGCCCACCGGCCCTCGAGCGCCACGATCGCGTCGATCGAGGCTGTCGCGTCACGTCCGGCAGCCACGTCGGCAATGTAAGCCTTCAGGACCGGCTCGTGGGCGCCGCCGTCGGCATGCTTGAGGAACTGGATCACCGAGAACGACTGCATGTATCGGGGCCAGAAGCTCACCTGCTGTTCCCAGGCGGCCCATTGGCCCTCGCCCATGTGAAGCAAGTCGGTGAGCGAAACGAAGCCCGGTATGGACTCGCCCAGAAGCTGGAAATAGGTCGGGTTGATGCCGCCGTAGAGCATCCGATCGCCCGTCCACAAACCGTAGCTGTAGTAGGTCGCGAGGCCCTCGTCAAACCAGATCGGCGCCCACTGGCGAACGTGGTGCCAGTTGAACTGATGCCACCCCTCGTGCTGCAGCAGTGAGGTGACCTCCAGATAGATGCTGTCACCGGAGTTGCGCAAGATCAATCGCGGGCCCACGCTGTCGGCCCAGCTACCGTCGGGGTTGACCAGCACGCGAAAGATGCCCGGAGGCCCGGGCACGCCGCCGGCCTCGACGAACAGGCCCGGATCGCCGATGAAGAACGCCTTGGCCTTCTCATCTGAAGAGGCGAACACGTCGGCCATCTCGCGACGGTATTCGTCATGGATCACTTCAAGCCGCATGGCGACGTCAGCTTTGAGTTCATCCGGCGCACTGCTGTAGAGCAGGTAGTGCTCAGTGGGGTAGGCCTCCAGGCCAAACTGCCGCTCGTAGACCGGCTCCTGCGGCTCGACGGGCTCGACCGGTTCCGGGCGCCGCGTGGGCCTGGCCGGCGGCGTGGGCGCTTGGCGCTTGCAGCCGGGCAAGACCGCCGAGACCATCAGCCCGGCCAGACTCACGAGAATCATCCAACGAACGCTGGGGTGTTCGGCGTGCTTGAACATCATGCTGATAACGACCTCCACCGGCGAGGGGCCGGCTCTAGGGAGCGGGGATTGTACCGCCATCGAGGGTGGCAATCAAAGGGGCGCGGGCGCCCTAACCGGCGCCGGTGATCTTCAGCTTGGACTCGTAGTCAGCCACGAACGCCCGCTGGCCCCGGCGGGTAATGGTGTGGCCTTCCGCCCGAAGCCGCTCGGCCTGGCCGGCTACGCCGCCGGGGTACTTGGGGTTGATCTCGCCGCCGGTCTTGAGCGTTCGCCAATAGGGGGTGATGCGCTTCTTGCCGGCCGCGGCATCCTCCGCAGCCGCCCCCGCGGCAATCCGCGCGAAGATGCCGGTGGTGATCGGACAGCCCATGCTGGCGCGGTGGCGTTCGGCCAGCACGCGGCGAAGTTCGTTGATGGTCGTCAGCTTGCCCTTGCGCACCTTCCGCATGAGGGCGTCGACCTCGCGCGGGGCGGGGATCACACACGTGCCCTTGCCCCACCGCTTGGTCATCTTGCCCGTGATGCGGATGACCTTGGGCAGGTCCTTGTCGTCGGCCAGTTTCTCGCGAAAGGTTCTCTGCGCCATGTCATCGCTCCCGGTCAGGCCTCGCTGTAGGAGGCCCAGAAGGCCTGGCCCCACTCGGTGGCGGTGTCGTCCCACTCGTCCCGATAGCGGATCAGTTCCTTGCGCAGACGAGCCAGGGGGTCGGCCATCCCCGGTTGATCGGCCAGGTTGGTCAGCTCCCAGGGGTCGTCGACCAGGTTGAACAGTTGCGTTTCGGTGTGCTCGCCGCCAACGACGTACTCGATCAGCTTGTATCGCCGGTCCTTGACCATTCGGTGCATGCCCATGTAAGCGGCGAACATCGTCTCGCGAGCGTCGGGGTCGTCGCCCCGGATGGCGGCGGCCTGGCTGTGGCCGTCCACGGTGGCGGGGGTATCCACGCCGCACAACTCGCACAACGTGGGGTAGATATCGAACAGGTACGCAAAGGCGTCGGTTCGCTTGCCCGCCGGGATGCCGGGCCCGGCGACAATCAGCGGCACACGCACGGAATGCTCGTAGCAGCTTTGCTTGCCCATCAGCCCGTGCTGGCCGACCGCCAGGCCGTTGTCGCCGGCGAAGACGATGATCGTATTGTCAGCCAGTCCCCGGGCGTCGAGTTCGTCCAGCACGCGGCCGATCTCGTGATCGAGGTGGGTGATCATGGCGTAGTACTCGGCGATGTGGCGGCGAATCTCGCCGGCATCACGCGGCATGGCGGCCAGGACTTGATCGCGCACGTGCAGCTCGCCGTTATCGAAGGGATGGGCGGGCATGAAGTTGGGTGGCAGGTCGATCCGGGCCGGGTCGTACATCTCCAGGAACTCGCCGGGCATGGTCCGCGGATCGTGGGGGGCCAGGAACGACACGTACATCAGAAAGGGCTGCTCGCCGTCGCAGGAGCGCAGGAAGTCGATGGCCGCGTCGCAGAACAGCTCGCTGGAGTGGACCCCGGGGCGAATGCGGTCGCAATGTTGTTCCAGAACGTGGTTCTGGAAGTAGGCATTGGTGCAGGCGGGCCTGAGGTTGTCGTATCGGCCGGTCGGGTCGAAGTCGCTGGCGGGCACGTTCCAGTGGTCGGCCATCCCGCCGAAGTAGATCTCCGCGCCGTCGGTGAAGCTGCGGGCGTAGCTTTCCGTGCCGTTGTGCCACTTGCCGATGCCGAAGGTGCGATACCCCGCGCCCCGGAAGCACTCGCCCAGCATGACGTGATCGGGCGAGATCGTTTCCCCGGCGCCGTCGATGCGGAACAGCGACCGGCCCGTCATCAGCATGGCTCGGCTGGGCATGCAGACCGCCCCGCTGGTGCCGCAGGGGATGTGGGCGTGCGTGAAGGTGACGCCGCGAGCGACCAGACGATCCATGTTGGGGGTGTGGATCTGCGGATGTCCCAGCGCCGCGATGGTGTCGAACCGCTGATCGTCGGTGAAGAAAAGCACCACATTCGGTCGGTCAGCCACGGGTCGGTTCCTTTGGGGGCTTGGCTACCCGGGCACGCGGTTATAGGGGCAGCGGGCGATGCAGTTGGCGCAGTTCGTGCCGTTGATGCGCCAAAAGGCGCGGCACTTGTCGGGGTCGGTCTGCCAGCGGGCGTCGGGGCCACCGGCCTCAAGCGACCGGCGGTCGATGGCGTCTCCGGGGCAGGCGTCGGCACAAATGGTGCAGGCCTCGCAAGTCGCCCGGACGCCAAGGTCGACGGGCGCATCGGCAATCAGCGGCGCATCGGTGAAGACCTTGCACAGCCGCACTCGCGGACCGTGACGTCGGGTGATCAAGTTGCCGCTGCGGGCAAGCTCGCCCAGCCCGGCGTCGACGGCCAGGGGAATGCTCAGGGCCGCATCGTTCCCGCACGGCAAGGCCGAGTAGCCCAGCGCCGCGAAGTATCCGGCCACGCTGACGGCGGCAGTGGCCATCTGGGAATAGGCCAACCCCGTTGCCGCAGCCGCCGTTGCCGCCGGACTCGTGGCGACGAGGGCGTAGTCCATCTCGATCGTCATCACCACGGCGGCGGTGAGCGATTGGGCCAGGACGGCCGATTCGCTGTCGTCGCCGGTCGGATACAGCCATCGCGGGTCCACGCGCGTTACCCCAACGTCGGACGCGCCCAGGAACCGCGCCGCGGATTTGACCTCATCGGTAAACGCGGCCCAGTCGGCCGGCTGGTAAGGCGCGACCTCATCGGCCGGGCTCATCACACGGCCGAAATGCGACTTCCGCAGCGCCCGATCCACCACGCGCGACCCCAACTGCAAGGCGAAATCGGTCGGGCCATAACCGTTGTCAGGACAATCGGACGCCATATTGCGTTGCCTCCACGATCAGGAGCGCAACTATACCCGCTTCAACGGCGCAAATGAAAGCGGCGGCCGATGTCCGGCCGCCGCTTAGGTGCATCCGTGTGTGCCGCTGTGACTATTTGCGGCGTCGCAAGAGCGCCAGTCCGCCCAACCCGATCAACGCGATCGAGGCCGGTTCGGGAATCGTGCCCAGGGTCTTGCCGGCAATATAGGCGTTACCGTAGACGTCCACGGCGATCGAGTAGCTGGCATCGTACTGGCTGGAGCCCAATTGCTGCTGCCAATCGAACGTATAGCCGGCAGAATCCAGCTTGGCGACATACACGTCGCTGTCGCCGGCGTTGGCCCCGCCCAGGGACCCGTAGGTGCTACCAGTGATGTAGGGGTCGCCGGCCGCATCGAAGTCCACGCCGAACAGATCGTCGTAGCCGCCGGTGCCGAACTGCTGGGTCCACAGCAACGAGCCGGACGAATCCAGCTTGCTGAGGAACATGTCAAAGTCACCGGCATTGGCGCCGTCGAGGTCGCCAGCCGTTCGGCCGGTAATGAACAGGTCGCCGGTCGGGTCAATGTTGACGGCGAGCCCGTCGTCGTTAGCGACCGTGCCCACCAGCGTGGTCCAGATCACGTTGCCGTTGGTGTCGTACTTGGTCAGGAACGCGTCGCGTCCACCGGCATTGGTTTCACCGTCGAAGTCACCGGGGCTCTGGCCGACCACGTAGAAACTCCCGCCGGCCTCAACAGCAACGCCATAGGGGAATTCCGTTTCGCTGGTACCAAGCTGCTTCGTCCAGACGTGATTACCGGCCGAATCGTACTTCGCGGTGAACACGTCGTAGCCGCCCGCATTGGGGCCGCCCAGAGCGCCGTAGGTCCAGCCGGTGATGTAAGAATTACCGGACGCGTCGACGCCGATGGCTCGGCTCTTGTCGATGCCCGTCGTGCCGAGCTGCTTGGTCCAGAGCACCGTGCCGGCCGAGTTGTACTTCCGCAGGAACGCGTCGGACTGGCCGGCGTTAATGCCGTCCAGAGCGCCCCAGGTATAGCCGGTCACCAGCACATTGCCGGAAGCATCGACCGTAACGGAGTAGTCCTCATCGGCGCCGCTGGTGCCGAACTGTGTCGACCAGACCTCATTGCCGGACGAATCGTACTTGACCAGAAACGCGTCGGACTCGCCCGCGTTGGCGCCGTACAAGCTGCCGAAGGTCTCGCCAGCCACGTATGGATTGCCCGCGGCATCCAACATCAACGTAACGCCGCTGGCGCCGTCGGTCGCGGGCGTGCCGAATTGGCGCACCCAGAGGAAATTGCCGGCCGCGTCGTACTTGGCCAGGAAGGCGTCCGGATCCTGACCGTATGAAGTGGACACCGCCACAGCCAGCACCAGGGCCGCCGCCACAGCGGTTGCCATCCGTTGTCTTAGAATCATTCCATGCTCCTTTCGGCCTGGGCCTGCTGCTTGTCCCGGTATCGCAGGTCCGTGTGCGTCAGGCCTTCTTGTCAGGTGTTCTCCTGTATCCACATACAATCGCCCAGACTGCACGTCTGGTTTGGCACGCGCATTCACATGAGCCTGCATGCCGAGAGGAATCCAGACCGCCGCCTTCACGCGCAGCCGCCGAAAAGACCTCGGGCGCACAGGCCAAGAACTCTCTCGCAATCCTTGCGAACAAATAAGGTTCTGTACTTCCTTGATGTGAAAACAAGCTCCGGAAACAGATCCCTCCGTTCCCGTCACTACTACATTTTAGCCCCCCCAGGGGGTTCTACAAACTCTAATGCGCGTCCTTTTGATCGGCTTTCGCCAACGGAGGAAACAACCCCTTTAGGTGTTGTGACTTACAAATCGGCCGGCCTTCCGACCGAAAATCGGCTTTCCGGGTAGACCTATTCTTTGGATTCCGGGGAGAGCTTCTCGTAGAGGCGCTCATGGTCGTAGTCTTCCTGGAACCACTGCTCGAAGGTACGGCCGTTGGCTTCTTCCTCGTAGAACTCCAAGAGTTGATCCAGGGCCGTGTCCCTCTGGTAATGGCCGTGCCAGATCGTAAAGCTGCCGACGGCGTCCTCAAGGGGTTCTTCTAGGATCACCATCCGGTAGACCGTCGCGGCAAAACCGGTCCGGTCGGCCCCGCCGGCGCAGTGCATCAGCATCGGGTACTCGGCCGTCTTGAAGGTCTCGATCAGTTCGCCGAGATGATCTCGCGACGGCAGGCTGCCTTTGCTCAACGGTATCGAGACCATCGCCAGGCCGTGTTCTTCGGCGAAGGCCACTTCCGTGTCGTACCATTCCTCGCCCTCGTTGGGGCCGCGCAGATTGAGGATGGTCTTGATCTCATCGTTCTCGAGCGTCTGCTCCAACCCGCGGCGGTTGGGCTGGGCGGTTCGAATCACATTCTCGCCGACGTAGGCCTTGTTGGTGAAAGGCCCGGACCCGCACCCGCCGGCCACCATCGCCAACGCTACGACGCCAAGCAGTAGATGTCGTGTGGGTGTGCTCATGGACGCGATTCTACTATCCTCCGCCCGGGGCGCACAAGAAACGGACGGCGATCATTCGACCGCCGTCCGCTTCCTTTTTGGATCGATACAAACGGAGCTTACTTGCGCTTGCGCCGCAACAGCCCTAGCCCGCCCAACCCCAACAGGCCCATGGTGGCCGGCTCGGGAACATACTCCATCGTCAGCGTCACGCCGTCATTCCAGTAGTGGCAGTCCGGATCGAAGCCGAGCCCAAAGTTGCCATCCTGCATGTAGCTATTGAGGGCAGCCACCTCGGATGCGCTGAAGGTATAGGTGATGTCCTGCGCGACATTCGGCAGGTCTTCGTAGTGGACGAGCAACACCCCCTGCCCGGCGAATTGGTCGCCGCCGCCTTGGCCGTCGTAGCCGACCGCCACGCCGGCCGGCGCGCCCGGCAGCAGGTGGACGTACAGGTCGTTAGCGTTGTTGTCCCAGTTGCGAATGTTGTCGAAGAACAACGTCGCACCGGTGACCTCGACATCCCCCAGCCCGTGATCGATCCCCCACCTGTAGTAGCGATAGTGATCCAGATCGTAGAGATCCGTGGGGGTCGGCTGGAAGGTCGCGGTGTCCGCGCTGGCAATGAGTGGACAAAGGAGTACGGCGCAGATAATGGTGAGTAGGCTCTTGTTGAGCATGGTTTCGCCTCCTGGGGTGAAATCTCAAATTGGCTCTTATCCCGGGCCGGGCGAGTCCCTCTGACAACGACCCGACCACGGAACACTCGAACCGTAGGATTCGATTTCGGCCCGAGCCACTCGGGAAGGCGGAATGTGAGGAAAGCGCGACTGCGAGGCCGTCGGATTGCCTCAGGAGAAAGGGCCGGCCACTTCCGGGCAGTCAGAGACAGAGACGGGCAGCCGCCCTGTGGCGACCGCCCGTCTTGCTGCGATCGAATCAGATGTCCCCACGCTAGTCGGCGCCGGCGACCTTGTCTTTGAGCATCTGATAGCCGAAGTGGGCCATCAGGTTGTCCAGCAGGACCAAGGCGGTGTAGTTCTCAGCTACCGGCCAGATGCGGTTGACGATGGTCGGGTCGCGGCGGGTGATGGCCGCGAGGTCCTTGGTCTCCAACGTGTACTTGTCGATGGTCGTCTGAGGCCGGTCGATGGTGGGCGTGGGCTTGACGGCCAGCCGGACCACAATCGGCTGACCCGTGGCCAACCCGCCGGTGATGCCGCCGGCGTTGTTGGATTCGAAGACCACCTTGCCGTCCTCGGCGTGCATGGCGTCATTGCTCTCGAAGCCCGTCATGTCCTTGACGCCGAAGCCGGCCCCGACCTCCACGCCCTTGACCGCTCCGATACCCAGCATGCGGCCGAGCTCGGCGTCGAGCTTGTTGAACACCGGCTCGCCCAAGCCGGCGGGGATGCCCGTGGCCACCACTTCCACCACGCCGCCGGTCGAATCGCCTGTGGCCGAGACCTTGTTGCCCGCTTCCAGCATGGCCTCGGCGGCCTTGAAGTCCGGACAGTTGACGATGTAGTGCACGCCGTACTTCTCGCGGATGGCATCGGCGGTGACGTCAGGGGCTTTGTCCCGAATATCGTCGATCTCGTTCTCGATCTGGGCCAGGACAGCCGTCTTGGTCAGGAACCGCATGTCCATGGTAATGCGATTGCCGACGTAGACGTCCTGGTAGAACGGATCGGTGTCGCGGCGGAATTGCTTGTAGGCGTCCGCAACGGCCAGGGCCTTGTCGTGAGCGACGTCATCGCAGCGGACGCCCGCCATCTCGCGAATGAAGGAGAACACGTTGATGCCGCACAGCGCCAGGATCTTCTTGGCCACGTAGCCGGCCGCCACGATGGTCGACGTGTATCGCCCGGAGAACAACCCCGCCCCGATGGCGTCATCGTCGGGCCCGTACTTCATGAAGGACGCATACGACGCGTGGCCCGGCCGCGGGGTGCGGTTGGTCTCCTGGTACTGCTCGATGTGAATGTCGTGGCGATCCAGGTTGGGGATCAGAATCGTCAGCGGCGTGCCATTGGTGTGGCCCTTGTTGCCCGCTCCCAGGATGGTATCACCCACGTTCAGCCCGGTGTAGATCACGGGCAGGTCGGGCTCCTTGCGAGGGCTGGACAGTTCATCGGCGCCTGGCTTGCGAAGCAGCAAGTCGCCGTAGATTTCCTGCTCGGTCAGGCGCATGCCCGCGGGCACGCCCTGCAGAATGGCCGACAGGCCGTCCTGGTACGAGCCACCACTGACGGTCACCTGAAACAGTCTGTTTACGCTGCAACCTATCATCTGAATTCACTCCTGAAGAATTGTTCTAAGATCGGCTCAATAGATTACCAGCGCGACCCGAATTTGTCATCCCGCGCTTTTGTCGCTCGACGCCGCCTTGCCGGACCCGCCGATGGGCATTATCTTGCCGAACACAGACCCTCCCGGAGACCGATCATGAAAGCCGCCGCCGCCGAACGCGATATTACGCCCCCTGTGGGGTTGGAAATCAGCCACCCTGTTCGCGCCAACGTGGGCGCCCACGATCCGTTGTTCGTCCGGGCCCTGGTGCTCCAAGACGGCGCCGGAACCACGCTGGCCATCGTCTGCTCGGATCTGATCGGCAGCGACTTCGCCTCCTGCGACGCACTCCGACAGCGCATCGCCGATGAAATCGGCATCGACAACGTGCTGCTGAACTTCTCGCACCCGCACTCATCTCGCAGCTTTGGCGACTACGCCAGCCTGGCCGAACAGGCGCCCGCCGACGCCGCCTGGGCCGCCGCCACCCGCGACGCCTTTCTAGCCGTCATCGTCGAGGCGAAATCCAAGCTCTCCCCGGCCACGCTCAAGGCCGGCCGAGCGCCCGTGCAGGTGGGGTTCAACCGCCGCCTCGTGGGCGACAACGGTTGCGTGCACATGGACGACAACCCCGACGGACCGGTCGTTCCGTGGACCAACACTCTAGAAGTCGACGGCCCCGACGGGACGCCCATGGCGATCCTGTTCGAACACGCCGCCCACCCCGTGATCGTGCCGAACGGAACCGCCCTGGTCAGTGCCGACTTCCCCGGAGCGGCGGTGGTGCGAATCCGCGAGGCCCTCGGCCCGGATGTGGTCCCCCTGTTCGCCCAGGGCTGCCAGGGCAACATCAACGGCTATCCGCTACGAAGCTCCCATGAGAACGCCGACGCCGCCGGACGAAAGCTCGGCGACGCGGTACTGGCCGCGATGGAAACGGCCGAGTCGATCTCGGCCGACGCGTTCCGAATCCGTACCGGCCGCGCCGACCTGCCCACCCGCGAATTGCCCCCGTGGGACGAGATCAGCGAGTCCGTCGAAAAGCTCAAGGCCGCCTTCGTCCCCGGCGAGAACGTCTGCTTCCGACAAGAGGACCACGATCACTTCGTGGCCCATTTCGAGAAGCTCGAACAGATGATGGCCCGAGGCGAAACGCCGCCGCCGTGGCGCTTCGACGCGACGGTGGTCTCCCTCGGCGACGAGTGGGTGCTGGTCACCTACGCCGGTGAGATGTTCTGCCAGTACGAGCTGTGGGTCGACCAGGCCGCCCCCTTCGCCCACAACATGACCCTGGGCCTGACCAACGGCGCCACCGGTTACATCGCCACCGACGACTCCCTGGCCATGGGCATCCGCGGCGGCTACGAAGCCGGTTGCCTGCCCTACCTCGACCCCTGCAACGTCATGACACGCCACTACGGCCCGCCGGCCGTCGGGTGCGAAAAGATCATCCATGATCTCGTCGCCGGCCTCTGGGCGGGCGAGCAGGAATTGCCCATGAATCGACGCGACGATCTGGTCCGTCGGCAGACCCACGGCGCCCTGGCTGTCTGCATGTTGCAGAAGCAGCGACTGGGCCAGCGTCTGGCCGAAACGCGGAAGCTGTTCAACCGTTCGGAAAAGCGAAGGCCGCTGGCCGTTGAGATTCATTCGCATTCGACCTACTCCGATGGCTGTAGCACCATCGCCGAGAATGTCGAGCGCGTGACCAAACTGAGCCGGATGGACTTCATCTTCTGCACCGATCACGAAACACTCGCCCAGCGGCGGTCGGTCAAACGGTTTCGCCGGGCCGGCCTTGGCGAGGAGAGTGTCGGCGGGCGCTACCACGTGGGCTTGCTGTGCCCGAGCATGGTGCACAAGGGCCGGGCGACCGTGGCGGAGGCGGTTGAAACCGCCCGAGCCGTTGCGCCGTTCGTATGGGTGGCCCATCCGGTCGAGCCCAATGAATCAGCCACCTTCGAAACCATCGTGGCCGACCTGGCCACTCTCGGCGATCTGGCCATCGAGGTGATGAACGGCTTCACCCGAATCGCCCGGGCCTATCCCGGGGCCGGTCCGTGGAACGTGAAGCTGATGGATCGACTGCTGGCGATGGGCCGCCGCGTTACGCCGCTGGCTGGCAGCGACGCCCACGGCCTGGTCGAGTTCGGCGATTGCTGGACGGGCGTCTATGCCCCCCGCTGCAGCGCCACATCAATCGCCAGCGCCCTGGCCACCGGGGATTGCTTCGCCAGTGAACTGCCCCTGCTCGACTTCGCCTGCAACGGCAAGCCCATGGGCTCCACCGTCAGGCCTCGCAAGGGCCAGCCCCTGCGGCTGACCGCCCGCGCCGCCGACGCCTACGGCCTGGCGTGGGCTCGCATCCTCTCCAACGGTCGCGTAGTCAAGGAATGGCGCATCCGCGAGGACACGACTTTCCACGACGCACTAACCCGCAAGACCCCCGCCCGCCGCACGCACTACCGACTAGAGATCATCGCCGGCGACGACCGCCGCGCCTTCTCCGCCCCCATCTACATTGAACCCCGGTAACTTCTACCGGGCATCCAACGCCGCTTGGACCATGGCGAAGTAGTTCTCGTGCGGGATGTACGGGGCAATGCTGTTGCCCGAGCCGAGGGCGTAGCCTTTCCCGCCGGTCTTATCCAGCATGGCCGCCGACCGCTCGTAGATTTCGCGCGGTGAGCGGCGGACCATGAAGTCCACATCGATGCCGCCGATGATGGCCGTCCGATGGCCGTATTGGTCGTAGGCGTCTTCGACCGGCTGAATGGTGTCCTCGTAGGAGTGGATCCCGTCGTATTGGATGTCGTCAAACAGGTCGTCGAGAATCTGCTGGCGGTTGCCGCAGGAGTGTTGGATGGCGGGTCTGCCCGCGGCATGGGCGGCCGCGACGATATCGCGGGTCCACGGGATCACGAACCGTCGCATGTCGGCCGGGCTGAGCATGGTCTGGCTCTTAAATCCCCAATCGTCGTTGCCCACAATCGCGCCCACAGACGGATAAGTAACGGCCTTGGTGTAATACGCCACCAGGCGGCTGCCGACCTTCTCGAAGATGTCATAAACGAGCTGCTCGTCGTCGGCGATCATCATGCACAGGGGTTCGTAGCCGACCATGCCAATCACGTTCTCCAGCACGCCGCACGGCCCGCCGGCGATGATCTTCATGCCCTCCGGCAGGAGCGGTTCGATGTCGGCAAGTTCCTGATGGTTGCAGGCCTCCACGTCCGGCCAGGTGTAGGCGTTGAAGTCCGCGCGATTGCTGATGACGGCGCCTTCGTTAAGCGAATAGGTCTTCGCGTGGGTCCGCTCTCCCTTGTCGAAGTGAAAGCCCGGAATGCCGCCCGGGATGTAGTCGTACCCCGCGTTGCGCATGGCCGCAATCGTCTGGGCCGAGCCGGTCAGGCCCTCAGACGTCTGCGCTGACAGGATGTGGTAGAGCTCATCATTGAGGAACAGCTCGTACATCGTCGGGCGCTTCGGCGCCTGCCGCTGCAGCACCGCCAGCAGGTTCTCGAAATCCGGCTCGTCTTTTGCGTGTGGGGGAATGGACCAATCGCGGTCAGCCATGGGGGGGGCCTTCTTAGGCCTTGGACTTCTTCTTATCGCAGATGCAGGCTTCGATGCGAGCCCAGCAGCCTTTGCAGTATTCGACGTTGTCGCCGGCGGCGAAACCTTTGGCCTCGCCCGGGCCGAGGATGGTAAACGCCACGGTCTCGCCGTCGATGGTGACCGCCAGCGTGTTGCGATCGGGTATGGTGTCCGGCCCGGTAATGCGGAACCGCCCGGGCCCGAGGTGCTGGCACTCCCAGCCGGCCGGAACTTCCATGTCCGCCTCCGCCGCCGAGGCCGGAACGGTGGTGACGGTCACGTCCTTGGCGATGCCCGGCCGAGCGACCGGCTCGCCGCCGTAGTGCAGCCAGACTTCCTTGTCGCCGAGCAGCTCGACGGCCGCGTGGATATCCTGCTTGCCGGCGGCGTGGGCCACGTCGCTGCGGAACAGACGACTGAGTAGGTCATCGGGCAGCTTTGCTTTATCGCCGAAAGCGATTGTCTCCTTGGCCTTGACCGACTTCTCGGCCAGCTTGACGGTGCGGTCGGTCAGTTCGCCGATGGTCTTCGGCGGGTCGCACTCGCCCGTGAACTCATGCAGCACGATGCCGTCACCGACCGGGTCGGTCCACTTCTCGGGAATGCCGGCCATGCCGGTCAGGATGCCGAGCGTGGCGCCCAGCGTGGCGCCGGTGCAGTCGGTATCGAACCCGCAGTTGACGGCCTGGCAGAGGCAGTCCCCAAAATCCTTACCGTACAGCCAGCCGATGATGGTGAACCCGTGGTTGGGCACGGCGTTGCACGACTGGATGTGGCCGAACCGCGTGGCGATCCGCTCGCGGGCTTCGCCCCAGGTCTTACCGTTCTGGAAGCTCCACACCGCCTCGCGAATCGACCGGGCAATGTGGCTGCTCAGCGGAATCATGTTCAGGCCGATGTTGATCAGCGTGAGCGGGTCGCTTTCGACAAACGCCGCCGCCTGCAACGCCGACCAGAACATTTCGCCCCACATGCCTTCGCCACCGGAGTGATCGATGGCGGAGTCCTTCCACGCCATCCGGGCCGCAGCCTGCGGGTCGCCCGGGTGCAGGCAGGCCCAAATCTCCGAGCGAATGGGCGAACCCATTTCGTCAACGTAGTAGTTCTCGAAGCACCCGGCCACCGGCGGCAGCAGGCCTCGCTCGAAGTTCCGCATGAAGAACCCGTACTCGTTCCACGGGTACCTCTCGGCGAAGCGGCTCCAGTATTCGGCGAAGGTCCGCACGGAGGGGTCGATCCCGCGGTCTTCGAGCATCTTCAGCCAGACCAGTTGCAGGTCCAGGTCGTCGTTGGGGGCGGCCTCATCCGGCACGGGCTCGTAGAACGTGAAGGAATGCGTGTGCTGCTTATCCTCCCACGGCCCGCCCAGCGTGCCGCCGATGTTCTTGCCCATCCAGCAGGCGTAGACCTTATCCCGGAAAACGGCTCGATCGAGTATCAGTTGGCTCATGGAACTCTCGCTTTCTTGCAGCAGGTCAATTGAACGGCCGCCACGCTACTATCCGGCGCGGGCCGAGGCAAGCGCCGCGCGGACGTTCTATTCCATCCAGAACACCGGGTCCACGGGACCGCACTCGACGTCGGGGGCGTCGCACGGGCCCAGGGCCTGCCACCAGCGCTGGGTCACGGGGTCGTCGGCCATCGCGGCTTGGTCGGCGTCGAAGTCGGTTCCCACGTATTCGTAGTAGCTGATCACGTACTTCTGGCCAGCCAGTTCGGTGATGAAGATGGAGAAGTTCCGCAGACCGGACTTGCGCAACTGCGCCAGAACGCCCGGCCAGGCGTCAGCGTGCAGGTCGCGGTAGAGCTGTTCGTTGTCGGCGTTAAGGGCGAAGACCGACCCGAGTCGGCGTACGCCGGTCGCAGCCACCTGTTTGGGCGTGGGGTTCGTCGGGCCGTAAACGGACGTTGCGTTTGGTGTCATATCTGCCTCCTCGGGTGCAACTAAACGGACTCCTCTGCCAAGCGGCGAGCGGTTTCGACCCAGCGAGTCGCGCGGGCCGGGTCGCCACAGAAGGTTTCGGTGCTCTTCATGATGATCTCGAGCGGACAGCCGCGAGCAACGGCCAGCGTCTCGCGGAGGTCGGCTTCGATCCAGTCCCAGTCCACCGTGGGCGTCGCCAGCGGGGTGGGGTTGGGCTTCCAGGAGAAGATGAACCGATCCTGACAGGCCTGGGCCGCAATCTGCTTATCGGCGTACGGGCTTGTGATCGACAGCCGCCGCAGTTTGCGCAGATGCTCGATCAGCAGGTCATAGACTGCATCCAGCGGCTCACAACAGCCGTAGTTGACCAGGCCGAACCGATTCAGCAACGGCAACTGGTACTGCAGCGAGAACTCCCAGAACTGATCGGGCCCGACGCCGGAGAACTCCTGCATTTCACCCAGGCCCCACATGTCGCGCCAGCGCACGTGGCCATCGAAATCGGGGGCGGGTAGTTCGTCGGTGTAGCCCTCGTGGCCGGAGCCCATGAAGTAGTCGATCTTGGTCACATCGCTATTGAGGCCGAGCAGGTCCTCGGCCTCCAGCCAGTCCATGCGGGCGGCGGCGACGGCCTGGACGTGTTCGAGGATGCGGTGAAGGAGCTCCGGTTGCTCGTACATGTCGAGCATGGCCTGCTGAAGGCCACGGTACATGATCAGTTGCGACATGCCCACCGACCAGATCGGCTGCCCGCCCCAAATGCGAATGGTCAGGATGTCGCCGAAGAGCTCTTCCGCCCGGTCACGACGGCGGAAGGTGTAGTCCCGGTCGACCGAGAACTCCGGAATGCGCGCGGCGTCCATGTCGGCTATCGTTTTGATGGGCGGCTCCCAGCGGCAGGCGTGGGGTCCGTCGCCGTCGGGATGGAGAATCTTGAACTCGATGCCGCTATCGGACTGCCCCAACGCCCACGTGATCAGCACCTGGTCATGCATCGGCCGATCGTCGGGGATGTGGTGGTGCTGGAAGATCGTCTGGCGGAAGAACATCTCCCAGCGTTGAAGCATGGGGTCTTCACATTGCAGGCAACCGGCCGGGACCAGCTCGGCCCAGGCCCGCTCGGGGTAGATCGCCACCGGCGGCCGTGTGGGCTGACAACGGTTGACGGCCTTCCACAGTTCGATCCGCTCGGCCTGGATCGGCAGCGCCGCGATCTCGGCCACCTGCCTAGCCAGCTCGCGCAGGATCTCGCGCTCGCTACGGGCCGAAACCGGCGCGGTGGCGGGGTTACCGAACGTCATGTCAGGGCCCTCGCGTGGGGCAGGTAACCGCAGAAGAACCGCCCCAGCGGCGTGGCGCGGCGGACCTGGCCGTCGGCCGGGGCGTAGACGTCGATGCGATCGGCGAACAGCTGCACCAGTCGGCTGGGCCCGGCGCCGGGCCAATCGACCACCCACTGGCCCAGCGGCGTTTCGTCCGGCGGCCAGGACCCCGTGCCCGCGAAGCGCTCGCCCGTCATCGGGTCGAACAGGCCGCCCGGCCCGGCCAGCACGTCGCGATCACCCCACGGCAGGGCCGCGATGGGCGAGCCGTCCCGAAAATCGCGCTCCCATCGCGCGATCTGGCGGAGCTCGTCGTCCAGGACGTAGTAGATGTTGTTCTCGCACCATAGCGTGACCAGCAGGACCTGCCACGATTGGCCGTCGATGAATTGACCCAACCAGCCGTGCTGGATGTGGCCGAGGCGGCGCTGGGCGTCGATGTGACCGGTCGCGGGGTCGAGGCAGACAAAGCCCTCTTCACCCGCGGTCAGGTAGAGACGTGGCGGTTGGCCCTCGGCCAAGCTCAGGTGCACCGCGCCGTCGGTGTGGTCGGCCAGCGCCACGTCCCAGAGCACGTTACCGTCAACGTCGAGCAACGTGTGGCCGCAGAGGAGTTCGTCTCGCCCGTCGCCGTCGACGTCGGCCGGCAGCGGGAAATGGCCGGTGTTAATCGCCTTGTGCCACAGCGGGCGAAGCTGCGAGTCATACAGATGGATATTCCAGTAGCGGTCCTTGATGTAGAAGCCCATCTCGCCGCCGCCCAGCCGCACCGGGCAGATCGCATCGTTAACGATCACGGCCTCGGGGTCGAGGAGGCCCTCGCCAATGGGGTTGGGCGTGGGAAGATCGCACGCGGCGAGTTGCTTTCCCGAAAGGTCATAGACGCACACCTTCTCGGCCGCGATCAGGACGATCTCGTCGCGGCCGTCACCGTTCAAGTCGAACACCTGCGTCGGCAAGTGCCCCGTTCGGCCGGGTGCGGCCCCCCACGGCCCCAGCGTGCATAGCTCGGCGCCGTCGGGGCCGACGAAGCGCAACTGTCTGCCCTCGTCCGGCCGCAACACGATCAGCGGCTCGCCGGCGGCCTGCAGCAGCATCGGCCGAGCCGCCGGGCCTACATCCGCCGCGGAAATCGGAATAGATAACTGCCTGGTCGGCGCCATCCCCGCCGCCAGCTGCGGCTGCGGCGTTGGGCGTCGCCGGCCGTCAATGGCCAGCCGCTCATAGGCGGCCGCGCTCTCAGCCACCAGCGCCACCCCGCCGGTCGGGAATGCATCGTCCGTGACCGCCACCGTCGGCCCGCCGTCAACGCGGCCGGTCAGCCGATCGCCACGGGCCTCAACGGTCAACGTGTAGAATTCGTCCGCCGAATGATTGAAGGCTGCCCTTCCCAACTCCACCAACTCATCCTGCTGGCGCCGGTAGACGGCCAGCTCGCACCCGTTCTCCAGCAACACGTAATAGCAGTGTCGTCCGTCTTCCCATCGAACGGCCAGCCCTGCCCTGCCCCCTCCGACCACGCGCAGCTGTGCCTCGACCGAATAGTCCACCCACTCCCGCTCCCCAATCACGAGGGCCGGATACGGCGCGCGCGGAATCTTGATCCACGAAGACGCGTCCCCGTAGTGCTCAGCCCGGTAGGCCAGCCGCTCATTGAGTTCATCTACCCGACTCCGCCGCTGCCACAGCAGGCCGTCCTCGGCCTCCCACGTCCCTTCCCCCCAATTCGACAACCGAAACCCCGCCCGTAGACGAGGGTCAATGCCATCCTGAAACGTCAGGTCCAGCCGAATCGGTTCGCTACTCACATTGCTCTCCATGTAGACCAAAGCTGAGCCAGCGGTTTACAGGATGCGAGGGATAATGGGAATCAAAAAGGGGGCGAGCTGCCCCCCTGCCGTCGGCGATGCTTGATCCGCCGCCGAAGCCGAGGACAATGGCTGCGGTTAGAGATTGGGAGCGACAGATCATGCGCGTATGTGTCGTCGGTGGAACGGGCAATATTAGCGAGAGCATCGTGCGGCTGCTGCTGGAGTTGGGGCACGAGGTGACGTGCTTCAACCGCGGGCAGAGCGGTCAGGTGCCCGATGGGGCCAGGTTGATCGCCGGCGACCGGGCCGACCGCGAAGCCTTCGAGGCGGCCATGCAGGCCGAACGCTTCGATGCCGCCATCGACATGATCTGCTTCACCCGCGAGGATGCCCTCAGCGACATTCGGGCCTTCGCGGGTGTTGCCCACTTCATCCAGGTCTCGACCGTTTGCACCTACGGCGTCAGCTACGATTGGCTGCCGGTGACGGAAGACCATCCGCTGCGGCCGATCAGCGATTACGGCCGCAATAAGGTCGCCGCGGATGATGCTTTTCTCGACGCCCACCGCCGCGACGGCTTCCCCGTGACCATCGTCAAGCCCTCCACCACCTACGGACCCAAGATGGGCCTGCTACGACAGGTCGCCTGGGAGTTCAGTTGGATCAGCCGCGTGTTGGAGGGCCGGCCGATCCTGATCTGCGGCGACGGCCTCGCGATCCACCAGTTCCTGCACGTCGATGACGCGGCGCTAGCCTTCGCCCACATGCTGGGCCGAGTTGTTTGTTTCGGCCGCACCTACAACTTGGTCCGCCAGGGCTACACAACCTGGGCCGACTATCACCGGACAGCCATGGACGTTCTCGGCCAGTCCGTCGAGATGATCGGCGTCAGTTGCGCCGACCTTGAAGCCCTCGAAGTCCCCGGCCACGAGATCTGTCGCGACATCTTCCAGCACAACGTCTACTACAGCCCCAACGCCCTCCTAGCCGACGTCCCGGAGTTCGCCCCGGTCATCTCTCTGGCCGAAGGCATCGCACAAGTCTACGCCGCCATGAAAGCCGAGGACCGAATCCCATCATCCCCCGCAGGCGGCTGGGAAGACCAACTCATCGAGCGTGTGATGAAACTGCGGGGCGAGCCGCTAATCTGAGCGTGAGGGTCGAGGGGAACTCTACTCCAGCGTTTGCCCCATGCCTCCCCAGCCTAGGGGGTTGTAGCGGCGGAGCTGGCGGGCGTTCTTGTCGGTGTGGCCGTCGTTGCGGAGTTCTCCCTTGACCACATCCGAACTGCCGATGGCTTGGAGACGGTCGATGAGGGCTTGGCGGAGACCCGCGACGATTTCCGGCTTGTTGGCGGCGATGTTGGTCAGGTCGTTGGGATCGGCGTTGTGGTCGAACAGTTGCTCTTGGCCGTCGGCAGTGAAGTAGAGGTACTTGTAGGCCCCGTCGTGGACCATGTGCTGGTCGTCGATGGCGCCGAAGAGTTGTTCGCGCACGGCTGGGATGTCGCCGGCGATCAATGCCGACAGGTCCACCCCCTCCACATCGTCCGGAACGTCCGTGCCGGCGAGCTTGCAGAAGGTCGGCAGAAGGTCGGCCAATTCGACCAGAGCATCAGAGACCCAGCCGCCATCTTCGCTCTGCAGCGAGCGCGGCGGGCGAACGATGAAGGGCAGACGGGCGGCGGAGTTGTAGAAGCTGCTCTTGGCGATGTCGTAGTGGTCGCCCAGGTGCTCGCCGTGGTCGGTGGTGTAGATGATCCACACGTCGTCCCAGAGGCCTTGGTTCATCAGGTAGCCGAACAGGCGGCCGAGCTGGTGATCGATGTTGGTGATCATGCCGTAATAGACGGCGCGGGCCTTGCGGAGTTCGTCGGCCCCCATGGGCTTGGAGTTGTAGGCGGTGCGATGGCCGAACTGCTGGGATGGGCAATCGGAGCTATCTTCCCAGGTGCCGATGGCGGCGTCGGGGATGGGGCTATTGTCGTACATGCTGTAGTACGGCTCGTGGACGGCCAGCGGCGGATGCGGGTCGTCCATCGAACACCATAGGAAGAAGGGCTGATCGGTTTCGCGCTCGCGGATCAGCTCGATGCAACGGTCGACGATCCAGTCCGTATTGTGCAGTTCCGGCGGCAGCGGCGAGAGCGTGGGCGACAGCTCGTTGGCGCCCGTGCCGAAGGGCCAACCGTCGCGGCCGAGGTGCAAGAGCTGCTGCCGGTTGCAGCGCTCGGTGGGAATGACGGTCTCGAAGCCCGCCCGGAACTCCTCAGCCGTGTGCCAGTGGCGCTTGCCGACCAGTGCGGTCTGGTAACCGGCGGCCGTCATCAGGCTACCGAGGAACTGCGACCGGTCGCGCTCGAGGCGGAACTGGTCGCCATAGTAAGGACAGCCGTAGGTGGAGGATTTCACGCCCGTGATCAGCGTTGTACGGGCCGGGATGCAGACGGGGCAGTCCGAATACGCGTTGGCGAACCGCACGCCCTCGAAGGCGAGCTGATCTAAGTGCGGGGTCCGCACGCACGGATGATCGGCACAGCCGAGGCTGTCCCAGCGGTGCTGGTCGGACGTAATCAGAATGACGTTGGGCTGGTTGGCCATAGCGCCCAGGGGTTCTACAACGTTCGGCAGACGCGGTTTTCGTCGTCGACCAGAATTACGCGCGGCGTTACCTTGGCGACGTCTTCATCTTCGACATAGCCGAACGCGATGATGATGATCTTGTCGCCCACGGAGACCAGGCCGGCCGCGGCGCCGTTTAGGCAGATCACGCCACTGCCGCGCTCGCCTTCGAATACGTAGGTCTCGAATCGATTGCTGTTATCGATGTCGGCGACTAACACGCACTCGCCGGGGGCGAGGTCCACCGCATCCAGCAGATCGCGGTCGATGGTGATTGACCCAATATAGTCGGCGTCCGCCTGCGTGACGGTGGCCCGATGAATCTTTGCTCGCAATACTTTTCGCAACATCCGCTATTCAACTCCACTATTGGATTCCAACCCCACTGGCTACTGGGTAGCAGACTAGTACTGTCCTTCGTTAAAGAACACCCACAGACCGTCCTTGCCCGGGGCGATGATATCGAGTCGGCCGTCGCCGGTCAGGTCGGCGATGGCGAAGTGAATCCCACAGCCGGTGGCGCTGCCCGGAGGGCCGTGGTCGATCACCTGCTTGGAGAAGCTCTCGCCCGTCCACTTGAAGTAGTAGATGCCGACGGGGTCCAACGCGCCGGGGTCATTGCCGCAATGGGCTCGGTAGCGCTTGCCGGTGACGAGTTCGCATTCGCCGTCGCCGTCGATGTCGACCCACTGCATGTCGTGGTACTGGCTGACGAAGGGGTCGATCGCCCGGCGGACCCACTTGCGATTGCCACCCTCTTTCAGTTGCTCCCACCAGTGCAGGCCGTAGTCGTGGGCTTGGCCGACGATGATGTCTGCCAGCCCGTCGCCGTTGACGTCGGCGACGATGATGGGCACGGAGGCGCTGCCGAGGTCGAACGCTTCGTGGAAGGTCCAGGGCTCTTCCAACGGCCGCTCGGGACACTCCGCCCAGCCGCCCCGCAGTACAATATCCATTCGGCCGTTGCCGGCGATATCGCCACAACCTAGGCCGTGACCTTGCTCGCCTTCCCACAGCGTGTACTTCTTGAACTCACCGTCCACGAGCTTGTAGGCCACCAACGGGCCACCGGGCAGGTTGGGGATGATTTCGAGCTGGCCATCGCCGTCGATGTCCCAGGCGCGGGTAGTCTCGATGTTGCCGCACTTTTCGATCTCGTGGAGTTCCCAAGGCTTCTCGCGGCTGCCGGGGTTCTCTCGCCATTGCAGGGCCGCCCCGAAGAATCCGCCCGTGACGAAGTCCGGCAGGCCGTTGCCGGTGATATCCATGGGGATAGTCGAGAAATCGTCGTAATAGTCGCCGGCAGCCATGACCTCGCCGACGGGGCATTTGGTCCGGAAATCGGGCCCGGGGTACCAGTAGGCGCCGCTGACGATATCCAGATGCCCGTCGCCGTCGACGTCGAACACGCCGGCGGATTCGTAACGCTCTTCCGAGATGAACTGCTTCCTAAAGTGCAGCGGCATAACGATGCCTCCTTACGAAATCATATTGCTCCTGCGGCCGCACCGCAGTGGGCGTTGCTGAACCCCCCACGCTACCTCCTGCCCGGCCGTTTGGCAACCCCCTCGCGGCGGCAAGGCCCAACGGGCGGCCCCCCCCCAACCTTCCCGTTGACCGTGCGACCGGACGACACTATCGTCCTACCTGTAGATCACGGAGGGGCCCCCGTTAATAGGCCTGTAGGCACGACCCCCCGTCTGTCAGGGGGAAAGAAGAAGCGAATGTACGGACTTCGACGTCTGCTGGATTCATTGCGCGTGCTGATGCAGAACAAGGTCTGTCTGCGTATTTCAGATCTCCTCCAGCGAACCGACCGGTTGCCGGAGGAGCCCTTCATGCTCCTGCGTTGCGATGTCGACCAGGATCCCACGCACGCTCTGTTCTTCGCCGCCCTGCTCAAGACCATTGACGGGGTGGCCACATTCTACTTCCGCGCTCGGCATGATCTTTGCGACCCCGGCGTGATGCGGGCAGTCCAGAGCATGGGCCATGAAGTGGGGTTGCACTATGAGTGCCTTGACCGTTGCAGAGGCGATTTCGACGCCGCGGGACGACTGCTGCTCCAAGAGGTGACTCGCTTCCGCGAAGCCGGCGTTGACGTTCGCACCATTCACCCACACGGCGAGCTGGGGCTGCGAAAGAAGGCGCACGCACACAACTTCGAACTCATCAAACGCAGACCCGAGTTGCTCAAGGAGGGGAACCTGGTCGGCGACGGCATTCCCGTAAGACAGTACTTTGCCCTGAGGGCGGGCGACACCATCCGCAGCTACCGAGGCCTCTGGAAGACACTGGACGAGGCGAAGACGGCGCCCAACTTCCACCTTGTGATCCATCCCCATCGATGGCGCTTCCGGCGGGCAGACTCTCGCCGAGAAGTTCGAAACGACCTGCTGCGCGCCGCCGCCAACAGGTACCTTGGCCGTCGGCCCTACCGAGAAGACCGTCCCTAGTTCGGGCGCCGGCAGCGACCGCGGGATCGGCGCCGCGCTTATCCCTTAGCGACCGGGAATTCCGTCACTCGGAGATTGGTGCAGCCGAACGGGATCAGCGTGAGCTGCTCGACGTCGTCGGCGATCTCCACCGGGCCGACCGGCACGTCCTGGGCCGAGCCGTTCTCCATTTCCCAACTCGGCACGCGGCGACCCTTGACGGTCGCGGTCATGGGAGCCTGCTCGGGCGAGAACGGCATATCGCCGACCGGAGCTTCGGCGAAGACCACATCCGTGGCGATGGTGCCTTCGCCAACCTGCAGGGCGTAGTTCCACGGCGTGGTGGGGTGGATTTCCCAATCGGCGTGGGGCAATTCGCGGTAGGGCTTGTCCTCGTTGATGCGCTTCCAGTCCTCGCCCACCTTCAGGCTGTAGACCAACGGGCCGCGTTCAATGGCCACGGCGTCGTTGGGGCGGTGGGTCAGCTTGGCCCTCATGGGGAGAGTCAGCACGACGTCGGTCGCCCCGTCCCATTCCCGTTCGATGCGATGGAACGTGCCGGGCGCAGCGGCTTCGGTAGCGCCGCCCTCCACTTGCACGGTGGCGCCCTGGGCCCAGGCCGGAATGCGAAGCAGCAGCGGGAAGGTCGCTGCGGTCTCAGCCGTCACCGCAAACCGCAGCGTGTCCCGGAACGGATACTCGGTGTCGCAGACGACCGTCACCGGCGTACCGGCCAGCTCGGTGCTGACGCGACTGGGCGCGTAGGCCACGGCGGCCAGGCCGTCGTCAGGCGTGGTCATCCACAGGTTCATGGCGAACTTAGGCCAGCCCTGGCTGAGGTTGGCGGTGCAGCAGCCGTAATTGGGTTCCACGCCGAAGCAATTGGCGTCGTCGTTGTTGGTGTTCCATCGACGGTTGGCGACCACGCTGCACTCGACCTGGTTGACCTGCTGGTCGTATTGGTGGCTCCACATGTCCGGCGAGAATGTGGCCGGCAGCGCGTTGAAGGTGATCTTCTCCAGGCGATCGCCGAAGGCCGGGTCGCCCATTACCGACAGCAACACTTCCAGCGAGAACTGGTATTCCACCACCGCGCACAACTCCGTTCCCTGCGACGGGCTCAGGCCGGCCACGCATTCATCACCGGTAAAGACGCCGGTGATCGTGCCGTGATAACGGTCGAGCTTCTCGATGATGTCGTAGACGGCTGCCCGGTCGGCGTCTTCGCCGCTGACCCGCCACCACAGGCCCGAGCCCTTGACGGCCATGGCGCAGTTGACGACGTGGCCCATGTAGTTCCAGCGACCCTCGCGAGTGGGTTGGGTCTCGTGGAAGCGATTGAAGAACGCGGGCCAATTGAAGCCCTGGGCGTGAATGGTCACCGCCAGGTCGAGCAACCACTGCTCGTCGGTTTCTTCGTGCAGCAGGTAGATCGCCAGCAGCGTTTCGAACCAGCGGAACTGACCCCAGTTCCACAGGGGCTGCGTGTCGATGTGGCTTTCGAGCTTGCGAAGGTTCTTCTCCAACGCGACCAGCACGCGGTCGTCGTCGACGACCTCGTGGTAGAGCGCCAGAACCTTGGTGGCCAATTCCTGGCCCCACACGTCGTAGTTGGAGTGGGCCTGCTCGCCGGCGCTGGCTTTCATGTCGCGCGGGCCCAGCCAGCCGTCCTCTTGCTGATGCTCCAGGATGTACTCCATGTAGCCGACGATCCTTGTCCGGAAGGCCTCATCGTCCAGCAGGAACGCCAACGGCAGGACGCCGTCCAGCCAATAGGGGGCGCGTTCCCATGCCTCGGCCGAGCCGCCGAACCACATGCTGTCCTTCACGTCCGGCCAGAACTCATCCAGCTTGCCGCTGATGCCATCGGCCTGGATCTGCAGTTGCCGTTTCAGCCAGCCTTCGGGCTTAACGCTGCCGAGCGGCAAGGGCCTGAAGGCGGGGGCGTTCAATTTCAGTTCGCTCATGGGGGGGGTCCTCTCGCTAGCAAAGCGAGAAGTATACACACCGGTCGCCGAAACGGAAGGCAGGAATACCGGCTCAGCGCGGCGGCCCGGGGGATCCCGGCTCCTCGGCCAGGCGAGCGGCCACGGCCCGCCGCCGTCGCGTGGCCAGCACCACATAGATGCACCAGGCGCCGGCCGGGATAAGCGTCAGGATCAGTAGCAGCGAGGAGGATATCTCGGCCGTGTCGCCCAGCCACGCGAAGATGAACCCCACCGGCGCCGATCCCAGCGCCAAGGCCAGCAGGAATCGGCCGATGTGCATCTTGGCCAGGCCGGCCAGGATCGTCATGACTTCCGGCACCACGGGCAAAGCTCGGCTGGCAATGATGCCGGCGGCGCCCCAGGAATCGAAGAACCGCTGTAGGTCGGCAAGTTCGGCGTCACTGGCCAGGAGTCGAGCCCCCTTGATTCCCAGCAGACGCGCCAGCCCGTAAGCGACCAGTCCGGCCAGCATGGACCCGGCTGTGGCGATCACCCCACCCCAGGCGGCCCCATACAGCGCCCCCATCGCCGCCATAATCGGAACGGCCGGAATCGGCAGGAACAAGTCGCTAACGATCAGGCCGATAGCAACCAGCCACGCGTAAGGCCGAATCGACGTCAGCCATTCCTGATACTCCTCGGACCCGAAGTAGGCGTCCATCGGCTCGTGCCAGAGCAGGTAGGGCCCGATCAGCACGAACACGATCGCCAGAATGACCAACACTAGTTTGCGGTGAAACGTCACGGACGGACTCCCAGGAGGCGGTCTTGCCGGGCAGCATTGTACCGGTCTTTCACTCTCGGAAAAGGGAGAGTACCATTTGGGCCGCTCGCATGAAGGGAGCAACGCGATGAAGGCGGTGGTTTACGAGGCATTCCAGGCGGCGCCGGCGATTCAAACCGTGCCGGACCCCACGCCCACAAAGGGCGGCGTGGTTATCAAAGTCGAGGCGACCGGCCTGTGCCGGTCCGACTGGCACGGCTGGATGGGTCACGATTCGGACATCTCCCTGCCGCACGTGCCGGGCCATGAACTGGCCGGCGTGATCGAAGCAACCGGCAAGGCCGTTACACGGTTCAACGCGGGCGATCGGGTCGCGCTACCGTTCGTTGCCGGCTGCGGCCATTGCCCCGAATGCGCGTCAGGCAACCACCAGGTCTGCCCGGACCAGTTCCAGCCCGGCTTCACGAATTGGGGATCCTTCGCCGAGTACGTGGCCATCGATTACGCCGACACCAATGTGGTCGCCCTCCCCGAGTCGATCGACTTCGTGACCGCGGCGAGCTTGGGCTGCCGGTTCGCCACCAGCTTCCGGGCGTTGGTCGCCCAGGGGCGTGTCGCCGGCGGCGAATGGGTGGCCGTTCACGGCTGCGGCGGGGTGGGCCTCTCGGCCGTCATGATCGCCCACGCGATCGGCGCCGGTGTGGTCGCCGTCGACATCGCCGACGAGAAGCTCCAATTCGCCCGCTCCATCGGCGCCGATGTTATCCTCAACGCCAACGCCTACGACGACGTCGTCGAGGCCGTCCGGGACCTTACCGCGGGCGGGGCGCACGTGTCGATCGACGCCCTGGGCAGCCCCGAGACCTGCTTCAACTCCATCTCCTGCCTGCGGCCGCGCGGACGGCACGTGCAGGTCGGGCTCATGCTGGGCGGAGCCAACCATTCGCCCGTGCCTATGGACCGCATCATCGCCAAGGAACTGGAAATTCTCGGCAGCCACGGCATGCAGGCCCACGCCTACGGAGATATGCTTCGCATGATCGAGCAAGGCCAACTCGAGCCCGACAAGCTCATCGGCAACCGGATCACGCTGGCCGAAGCCATCCCCGCCCTGATGGACATGAACAGCTTCACCGGCGTCGGCATCACGATGGTGGATCGGATCTAGGGCCGCATGAAGCGTCGCAACGTCATCTTCTTTCACGCCGAGAGTTGGGACGGGCGCGTGCTTGGCGCACTGGGCCATGCGGCCGGCCGGCACGCCACGCCCAACATCGATCGGATCGCAGACGACGGCGCGATCTTCGAGAACGCCTACTGCTCGCACCCAATTTGCTGTCCCTCGCGGGCCAACATGTGGTCGGGCCGATACACCCACCATTGCGAGAGCTGGAACAACCATAAAGGCCTCGAGCCGGGGATGTGGTCGCTGCTAACTGAGTTGCCGACCACGCACACGGTCCGGACCTTCGGCAAGCTCGATTATCTCTCCGGCGGGCACACGCAATTGGCGCGGCTGAGCGCCTGGCTGGGCGCGGCGGGTGTCAGTCGGCCCGTCTACGACAAGGATACCTCGCAGTGCTTCACCATGGCCGACGACGACAACCCCCGTTGCCATGAGGCCGACTGGCAGCATGTCGACAACGCCATCGAGTTCCTGGAAACCGAGCGGGACGCCGACAAGCCCTTCTTCCTCTACGTCAGCACCAACCTGGTCCACGCATCGTTCAACACCAACCGCTACTGGCTGAACAAGATTCCCCCCGACGCCGTCGACATCCCGCCGGTCGATCCGAGCGACCACCCCTGCCGCTTGCACCAGCGCATGACCAAGGCCTGGCGATACGGTTTCGATGACGACACCGTCCGCCAGGTGCGGCGCATCTACTTCGCCATGTGCGCCGAGGCCGACGCCATGGTGGGCAGCGTCTACGACGCCATGGAACGCCTGGGGCTGGCCGACGAGACTACCTTCGTCTTCTCCAGCGACCATGGCGAACTCGCGTTGGAACACCAAGACTGGTACAAGATGTCGTTCTACGAGGGCTCGGTCCGCGTGCCGTTGGTCATGGCGGGCCCGGACATCCCGGCCGGTCAACGCCGCACGGACCTGGTCTCCCTGATCGACCTGTGCCCCACCTTCCTTGAGATAACCGGCTTGCCGCCGCGCGAAGGGCTGGACGGTGAATCGCTACTGCCCCTGGCGACCGGCCAAACCGCCGACAGCCGCAACACCGCCTACGCGTGCTTCATGGGCACGAGCCTCAACACCTCCGGCTACATGATCCGCAAGGGCCAATGGAAGTACGTGGTCTACGTCGGCTACCCGGCCCAACTGTTCGACATGGACTCCGACCCGCAGGAACTGAACGATCTCCGTTCGCAACAGCCGGACGTCGCCCGTCAACTTGACGCTGAGTTGCGGGCCATGGTGGATTATGAGCGGACCCACCGCGACGTAACGACCTACAACAAGGCCGCCTTCCGCCAATGGCGCCGGCTAGCCCGGCGCGGCCTCTATGTCGACAACCACTACGCCCTGGCGGACCATCCCAGCAACGACTACTGGCGGATCATGGACAATTGCTTCACGGGCTACGATCAGCGCGACGAGGAGACAATCGAACGCTGGCTGGCCCAGCCGTGAGGAGGATTTGATCGGTGTCGCGGAAACCGAACGTGGTGTTTGTCTTTGGTGACGAGTGGCGGATGCAGGCCACGGGCTTCAATGGCGACCCTAATTGCGAGACCCCCGTGCTGGATCGGCTGGCCGCCCAGAGCGTCAACATCACCCACGCCGTCGCCGGCGCACCGGTGTGCTGCCCGTACCGGGCCAGCCTGCTAACGGGCCAATACCCGCTGACCCACGGGGTCTACATCAACGACGTGGAGCTTGATCCCGGCTGCCACTCCATCGCCCGGGCCTTCCAAGCCGGCGGCTACGACACCGCCTATATCGGCAAGTGGCACGTCTACGGCAGTCCGGACGGCCAGTACGGCCGCCGCAGTGCGTTCGTCCCGCGCGACGACCAGTTGGGATTCGACTACTGGAAGGGGTTCGAGTGCACCCACGACTACAACGACTCCCACTACTTCTTCAACGATGACCCCACACCCCGCCCCTGGGGGGACTACGACGCATTCGCCCAAAGTCGCGACGCCGCCGCCTATATAAAGGATCACGCCGAAGCCGGCGCCGACACACCGTTCCTAATGATGCTGTCGTGGGGCCCGCCGCACTTCCCGTTGGACTCGGCGCCGGCCGAATACCAGGACCGTTATGCCGAGCGCGAGATCGAGCTCCGCCCCAACGTGCCGCCGGAATTGCGAGAGCAGGCAGCGGCCGAGCTTCGGGGCTACTACGCCCACATCGCCGCGCTCGACGATTGCATGAAGATCGTGCTGGACGCCATCGACGCCGCGGGCCTCGCCGACGACACCATCGTGGTCTTCACCTCCGACCACGGCGACATGCGACAGTCCCACGCGCTAAACACCAAGCTGTTCCCGTGGGATGAATCCATCCGCGTGCCGTTCCTGCTCCGCGGCCCCGGACTAGCCCAAGGCGCCGAACTGCCCCTGCCGTTGGATGCGCCGGACATCATGCCCACCTTGCTGGGCCTGTGCGATCTGCCGATTCCCGAAACCGTCGAAGGCCACGACTTCTCGCCGACCCTTCGAGGGGATCGCACGCCCGACCCCGATGACGCCGCCCTGCTGCTCATGCCCGCCGCTTTCCATGAACTTCGCTTAATGGGCATGAAACCGTATCGCGGCCTGCGGACAATCCGGTATACCTACGTCCGAAATACCAGCGGCCCATGGCTACTGTACGACAACGAGGCCGACCCGTACCAAATGAACAACCTTATAGGCCAACCCGAACACGCGGCGCGCCAAGCCGACTTGGAGCGCCGGCTGCAGGAACGGCTCGACGCCCTGGGCGATGAGTTCCTCCGCGGCGAGGCCTACCTTGCCCGGGACGGCCTGGGCCACTACTACGAAGCCAACGACACCTGCGTCAACCGATGGTCCGACCCCTGGACCTAGACTGAGGACACCCATGAGCAAACGATTGAACCCCGATTGGCCCGTCCTGACCAGCTACGACCACGATCACCTCACCCGCATCGCCCTGCCGCTGGGCGGCATCGGCACGGGCACCGTGTCCCTGGGCGGCCGCGGCGACCTGCGCGACTGGGAAATCCTGAACCGCCCGGCCAAGGGCTACGCCCCGCGGGATACCTTCTTCGCCCTGTTCGCGAAGGAAGCTGGCAAGGCGCCGGTGACCTACGGCCTGGAAGGCCTGCTCGAACACCATGAGTACGAGGGCTTCCTCGGCAGCCAAGCGCGCAACCATTACCTGCCCCGCTTCCGCAACGCCGAGTTCCACGCGGCCTATCCGTTCGGCCAGGTGCTACTGAGCGATCCGGACGTGCCGGTCGACGTGCGCATCGAAGCGTTCAACCCCTTCATCCCCGGCGACACCGACGCCAGCAGCATTCCGATGGCCGTCATGCGGTTCGTGGTCCGCAACAAGACCAATCGTCCCGTGCAGGCCTCGGTCGCCGGCACGGTGCAGAACACCATCGGCACGGACGGCACGAACGGCAAGGTGGGCGAGAACGTCAACACCTTCAAGGACGCCAATGGTCTTCGCGGCATCTACATGACCTCACGCGAAGTGCCCGACCACTCCGAGTGCTTCGGCACGATGGCCCTGGCCACCACCGCCAAGGCCGGCGTCACGCACCGGACGGCCTGGGTCCACCGCTGGTGGGGCCACACGGTATTGGACTTCTTCGACGACTTCGGCGCCGACGGCAAGCTCACCCCTCGCAAGCGCGATCGCAACGTCTCCGGGCCGCGCGGCTCGCTGGCGGTTAAGCAGACGATCCCCGCCCGCGGCGAGAAGACCTTCACCTTCCTGCTGACGTGGCACTTCCCCAACCGCATCGCCTGGCCGGGCGATCCATACGGACCCAAGCACACCTGTTGCGATCCGCCGAACGATCAGATCGGCAACTACTACACCATGCAGTACCGCAACGCCTGGGACGTCGCCGCCAAGACGCTGCCCGAGCTGTCGAAGCTGGAGGCCCGGACGCTCAGCTTCGTTCGCAGCTTCTGCGACAGCGACCTGCCCGACGTGGTCAAGGAGGCCGCCCTCTACAACGCCTCCACGCTGCGGACCCAAACGTGCTTCCGCCTCTCGGACGGCAAGCTCTACGCGTGGGAGGGCTGTTTCGACACCGCCGGGTGCTGCAACGGCTCGTGCACCCACGTGTGGAATTACGAGCAGGCCACCAGCTACCTGTTCGGCGACCTGGCGCTGACCATGCGAGAGGTCGAGTTCATCGACGCCACCCGCAAAGACGGGCACATGGACTTCCGCCCGGGCCACCTGCTGGCCGAGCCCGGCTGCTACAACTGGGCCGCCACTGACGGGCAGCTCGGCTGCATCATGAAGCTTTACCGAGACTGGCAACTCGCCGGCGACGATGCGGTGCTGCAGCGCTATTGGCCCGCCGCCAAGCGAGCGATGGAGTTCTGCTGGATCCCCAAGGGCTGGGACGGCGACCAGGACGGCGTCATGGAAGGCGCCCAGCACCACACGCTCGACACCGAGTATTTCGGCCCCAACCCGCTGTGCCAGACCTGGTACCTCGGCGCACTGCGGGCGAGCGAGGAAATGGCCCGCTACCTGGGCGAGGATGATTTCGCCGAGAAATGTCGCGACCTGTTCCAGCGCGGCCGAGAGTGGACCGACGAGAATCTCTTCAACGGCGAATACTACGAGCAGCAGATCATCCCGCCCGGCAAGGCCTCCAACGTGGCCAAGGGCTTGCTCGCCAATGCCGACATCGATTTGAAGGACCCCCCGTTCCAGCTCGGTCCGGGGTGCCTGGTCGACCAACTGGCCGGTCAGTTCATGGCGCACGTGTGCGGACTGGGCTACCTGCTCAGGCCCGCCAACATCCGCAAGACGCTGCGGAGCATCTTCAAGTACAACCGCCGCGAGAACATGTTCGGCCACGTCAACTACCGCAACTCGTTCGTCCTGAACGAAGAATCGGCCCTGCTGATCGCGGCCTACCCCAAGGGTGGACGGCCGAGGATCCCCGTGCCCGGTCAGGGCGATGTCATGACGGGCTTTGAATACACCGCGGCCGTCCACATGCTGCAGGAAGGTCAGCTCGCCAAGGGCCTGACCTGCATCAAGGACATCCGCGACCGCTACGACGGTCGCCGACGAAGCCCCTTCAACGAGGCCGAGTGCGGCCACCATTACGGCCGAGCCATGGCAAGCTGGGCGGCGGTAACAGCGTTGACCGGCTTTGAGTATTCGGGCGTCACCAAGCGCATGGCCTTTGCCGCCACGGACAAAGCGTCCACCTTCTTCTGGTCGAACGGTTACGCCTGGGGCACCGTCACGCAGAAGCCGGCCAAGACCGGTACGCGGGTGGAACTGAAGGTGCTTCACGGCCAACTCGAACTGAAGTCCTTCGAGCTGACGGGCAAGGGCGCGGTCACGCTCGGCCGTGGGCGCAAGCTGACTGCCGGAAGGAGCCTGACGTGCAAGCTGTAACCAAGAAGCGCTACGCCATCGTGGGCGTCGGCCTACGGTCGGGCATGTACGTTGAGGCCATCACCGACACCTACGCAGACCGTTGTGAGTTGGTCGGGCTGTGCGACCTCAATGAGGGCCGCCTCAAGCGTACCGCCGCTATCGCAGCCAAAGCGGGCGCGGACGTCCCCTGCTTCAACGCACCGGACTTCGACAAGATGGTGGCCGAGACCACACCCGATTGCGTCGTCATTGCCACCAAGGACTGCGATCATGACACCTACATCGTCCGCGCCATGGAGCTCGGCTGTGATGTCATCATCGAAAAGCCCCTGACCACCGACGAGGTCAAGTGTCAGGCCATCCTGGATGCCCAACGGCGCACCGGCAAGCGGGTCACGGTGACCTTCAACTATCGCTACGCCCCGATCCGCACGCAGGTCAAGGACCTGCTGATGGACGGCGTGGTGGGCGAGATCCTGTCCGTCGATTTCCAGTGGATGCTCGATACCAACCACGGGGCCGACTACTTCCGGCGATGGCACCGCAACCGGGCCAACTCCGGCAGCCTGTTGGTCCACAAGGCCACGCACCACTTTGACCTGGCTCACTGGTGGCTCTCCGACGTGCCGCGAACGGTCTACGCCACCGGCGCCCGCAAGTACTACACGCCCGAGATCGCCGACCGGCTCGGCCTGACCAATCGCGGCCCGCGCTGCACGGGCTGCCCGGAGGCAGGCGTCTGCAAGTTCTATCTCGACATCGGCTCATCTGAAGAACTCAAGGGCCTCTACCAGGACTGCGAGAGCTTCGACGGCTACTGGCGGGACAAGTGCATCTTCGCCCCCGAAGCCGGCGACACGATGACCCCCGGCGTCGACATCTGGGACACCATGAACGTCAACGTCCAGTACGCCGGCGGGCCGCAGATGAACTACTCCCTGGCAGCCTACCTGCCGTGGGAGGGCTACTCGATTTCCTTTAACGGCACGCGCGGCCGACTGCAGCACAAGGTCAAGGAAAGCTCCTACATCAGCGGAGACGGCTCGGTCCCCCACGAGTTCATCGAGGATGGCTCGTACACCACCGTCTTCCCGCACTTCAAGGCGCCTTACTCCGTCGAGTTTTGGACCGGCACGGGCGGCCACAACGGGGCCGACCCCGTGATGCTGCAGGAGATCTTCGCCCCCGACACCGTCGAGCCGGACAAGTGGAAGCGTGCCGCCGATCAGCGGTCGGGCGCATATTCCATCCTGACCGGCGTGGCCGCGGGTAAGAGCATTCTGGAAGGCGTTCCCGTCAACATCGCCGACCTGGTCCCGGACATCGGCGCGCCCGACTACCCCGCCATGCCCGATGGCAGCGCCCCCCTCGAATGGGGCGACGGCATCACGGCCTGGTAATGCGCCGCCCGAACCGATCATGACCCTCTACAACGGCATCGAGCTGCCCGTCCCATGGCCGCCGAAACGCGACGGCCTTACCCGCGAGCCCATGCCGGTTCCATACCTGCAGGATCGCCCGGCGGTCGTCCCCATCGACCTCGGCCGTCAGCTCTTTGTCGACGATTTCCTGATCGAGCGCACCACGCTGACCCGGACGTTCCACGCCGCTGAATACCACGCCGTCAATCCGGTCCTCGCGCCCGATCAGCCCTGGGAGCCCGCCGGTGACAGCAACGCGGCCTGTCCCTACAGCGGAGGCGTGTGGTACGACCCGGCCGACAAGCTCTTCAAGATGTGGTATTCCGCCGGGAACGAAGGTTGGATCAACCGCTGGCTATCCTACGCGACCAGCGCCGACGGCGTGACCTGGCGCAAGCCCGCGCTCGACGGCATCGAGCTACGAAGCAAAGCCCTGGACGGGTCCAACGTGGTCCTGGACGTCGGCCACACCGACTCGACCACGGTCTGGCTCGACCCCGCCGCCGACCCGTCCGAGCGCTTCAAGTACTTCGCCACGGAGAAACGCGAAGGATGGCACTACACGTATCGGGCCAGCGCTGACGGCGTCCGTTGGTCCGAGCCGATCGCCGCCACGCCGATGTGGGGCGACCGCACGACCACCTTCTACAACCCGTTCCGAAAGGTCTGGTGCCTCAGCCAGCGCATTCACGGCCCGGTCATCGGCCGCGCGCGGGCCTACCTGGAAGACGCCGACCCCAAACGGCTGGTCGAGAAGATTCCTCCTAACGAACGGATGACGGTCGTGGGTGACTCGGTCTACTGGGCCAACGCCGACGATCTCGATCCGCCCAACCCCGTCGGCGAGTTCGGCCAGATCAAGCCCGAGCTGTACAACCTCGACGCCGCCGCCTACGAAAGCCTCATGCTCGGCCTGTTCACCATCTGGACCGGCCCGGAAAACCACGCCGTGGCCGAGCGAGGCCTTCAAAAACGCTGCGACGTTCTGGTCGCCTTCAGCCGTGACGGCTTCCATTGGGACCGGCCCAGCCGCCAGCGATTTATTGCGGCCAGTTGGGACGAGGGCCTGTTCAACTACGGCAACATTCAGTCGGCCGGCGGAGGGTGTCTGATCGTCGGCGAGAAGCTCTACGTCTACGTGTCCGCCCGGGCCAAGGACGCTACCGGCCTGCACGGCCGCGCCAGCACGGGGCTGGCGATCCTGCGCCGGGACGGCTTCGCGTCCATGGACGCCGACGCTCAAGGCGGAATACTAACCACCCGCCCGGTGACCTTCACCGGCGCGATACTCCACGTCAACGTCGACTGCCCCACCGGCGAGTTGAGAGTGGACGTGCTGGCTGAAGACGGCGCGCCGATCGAACCGTTCACACCGGCCAACTGCAACGCCGTCTCCGCCGACACAACCTGCACACCGGTAACCTGGAATGGAGCTGACTTGGCGACACTCGCCGGACAAACCGTGCGATTCCGCTTTTACCTGACCCGCGGCAAGCTCTACGCTTTCTGGGTTAGCCCCGACGCCTCCGGCCCCAGCCACGGCTACGTCGCCGCCGGCGGCCCTGGATTGGCCGGGCCGACAGACACCATCGGACAGGGGAACGTATGAGCGACGCCACAGACTCAACGGGAATCCACGCCCTTCCGTTCGAGCTCTTCGCGAGTTTCGAGCGGATCGCCGAGGGCAACCCCATCCTCGCCTGTCCGCCGCCTCAGTGGGCGGCCGCCGCTCACGGCATCGTGGTCGACGAGACGGTTCATTATATTTGGGGTTGGAACCGGGACGACCGGTGGGTGCTGATGCACAGCGCCGCTCCCGCCGACAAGCCCTGGCAGGTCGAGCACGATCCACGCAACCCCATCTTCACCCCGGCCGCGGCCGCCTGGGACAACAAGTCCGTCGAGTACCCCTTCCCCTTCCGCAATCCGGCGGACGGGAAGACCTACATGTACTACCGCGGCGAAGGTCATGGCTCGCCTGAACAAACGGGCCTGCTGGTCAGCGACGGCGATCTCGGCCAGTGGCGGCGCGTTGGGACCGGGCCCGTCATCCTGGCCGACACCGAGCACGAGAAATGGGGCGCTACGCATCCATCCGTGGCGGTGGTGGGCGAGACCATTCACATCGTCTACACCGGCAGGCCGACCGGCTCGTGCGAGGCCGACTGCACCATCTGCCACGCCACCGCCCCGATCAGCGACCCGGCCAACGTAACCAAGAATCCGGCCAACCCCGTCTTCACCGGCACGGGCCAATGGTGGGACAGCTTCGGCGTGCGCGAGGCGGAGTTGTTCGTCGGCCCGGAGTACATCCACATGCTCTACGGCGGCTGTGACGGCGAGGTCTGCCGCATCGGCCACGTGCGGACGCGAGACTTCCGCACCTTCGAGCCCAGCCCGCTCAACCCGGTGTTCGTCCCCTCGACCGACACGAGCGCCTGGGATTGCGACGGTGTGCTGACGCCCCAGGTCATCCAGACCGGCCGGACCTACACCATGATCTACGCCGGGCGACGGGGCAATGAGTGGCAGACGGGGCTGGCCGTTGCGTCCGGCCGGCCGTAGCCTACCGGCCTATGCTTCCCAAATGCTTCGCATCGGGTAGACGGCCATGCGATCCACGCCTGCCGGGCCGCCCGTGACCGCCACACTCAGAGGCGGCTGGGCCTCATCTAGGCACTCGAGCGTCTTCGGCGAGTAGACGCTGGTCATCACCTTCAGGCCGTTGCGGCCAAAGACCTCCACGCAGTTGACGTCGAACAGCACACGGAGCGTCAGCGTACCATCGGCCTCCAAGGGCCAAGCGTGTTCGCGGTCGAGGACCCGCATCCTTTGCGACGCGACGTCATAGTGAACGATGTCCACGCCTTCGGCCCGGAAGCCAATGCCCGTCGCCTGGCCGGGCTCGATCACGCACTCGATATCGACACTGCGGCTGTCCAGGCCGCCGACCGCGTGACGGCCGGGCGCGAGCTCCCCGGCGGGCCATTGCACCGGGGTTTGGCGCAGCGACGCCACTTCGTCGACCGGCCCCCGCGCAAGGCGCAGGCCTTCCTCGGTATCGACCAAGCTCAATTCCCAGGGCACGTGGTATTGGCCGTTGAATGGATTACCGGGCAAGGCGCCCTCGCCGCCGAACGGCGTGGATGACCAGCCAATGAAGATGCGTCGGCCGTCGGGTGCGTCGGAGAAGGTCTGGGTGGAATAGTTCCAGCCGCCGTCTTCGATGGGGATGGGATCGGACTCGGCCGTGAAGGCAACGCCGTCGAACGATCCGACCACATATCGCGCGCAGTCGCCGTCGCCCCATCGGCCGGCCCCGGACAGGAAGATCCACTTGCGGCGATCGGCGTCGCCGACGACGGGCATCTCGAACAGGTCGGGGCATTCGCAGTTGCCGGGGACGTCGAAGCGGCTGAGCTCTTCCCAGGTCTTCGCGTCGGGCGAGGCGAACAGGCCGAACGTGTTGACGTCCAGATAGAGAACCATGATCCATCGGCCAGTTGGCTCATGCCAAAAGACCTTGGGGTCGCGGTTGCCGCCGATGACGTGACCCAGAACGGGATTGCCGCCGAACTTCTTCCACGTCTTGCCACCGTCGGTCGAAAACGCCAAGGCCTGCGTGGTCGGCTGGGGCGGATCAACGCAATCCCCCGCGGCCGTGTAGAACGCCAGCAACGGCGGTCGACCGTCGTCGCCCAGGTCGCTGGTGTTGTGCCAGTCCACCGCCGCCGAACCGGAGAAGCACGTGCCCAATTCGTCCGGGAACAGAGCAATCAGTTGCTCTTTCCAGTGGACCAGATCGTCGCTGACGGCGTGCGACCAGTGCATGGGGCCCCAACAGATGTCGTCGGGATAGTGTTGGCAGAACAGATGGTACAAGCCGTCACAGTAGACCAGGCCGTTGGGGTCGTTGATCCAGCCTTTCTTCATAGAGAAGTGATACTGAGGTCGATAGCGTTCGCGGCGCGGCTCGGAGTTGGCCATTGTGTTTCCCTTGGAATCCGCCTCACACCGTCACGGCGCAGATGTCGGTCCTGCCGTCTTTAGCAACGTGATAGGCAATCCATCGGCCGGTGGGGTCGGTCTGTGGGTGGGGGTCCGAGTACTGGCCTGGAATGCCGCGCCATTCCGTGCCGTGGGTAGCGATGGTCTCGAAGCGCGGCTCGTCCTGGTTGTAGTACAGCCACGTCAGCTTGTCTTCGGTCACGTTGCCGTCGAGCAAGATGGCTGGCCGATCCGGTACAGCCGACACGTGGCCGTAGGCCCCAGCCTCGGGCAGCGCATACTCCCGGACGACCTGGCCGGACTTGTCGATGATGCCGATGTAGTACCCTCCCTCGCGCATGAAGCCGTGATAGACCACACACTGGCCATCCCACGTCCAGGCCGCATGCACCTGGAAGCGCTGATTGTTACGGGGGCGTAGTTCGGTCAGCTCGCCCGTTGACAGGCGCAACGTCCAGCATCGCGTGCTGGCCCCGTGGTCGCCGCCTCCCCAGAAGATCGGGGCGCGGTCCCGGTCGATCAGGATCAGATCGTCGTCGGTCGGGCTGTGCGGGCAATGGGCGCACCGTACCCATCGTCTTCGAAGGCGATTCGGCTTTCGCCGCCATCGAGCGGGATCTCGACATAACGCGTCACCATGCCGCCTTCGGCGAAGCTGTCGACGTAGCTCTTGGTGGGCTCCTTCCCGGCGAGCACCTCCGGGTGGCCCGGCATGAGGGGCAGTAGCGCGTGCGTCTCGGCCGGCCCAATGCTCATCGCACCGTCGACCCATTCCGGGCCGAAATCCTCGAGCAGCACCCTCTCTTCGAATGTGTCCAGATGAACGATTCGAACGCTTCTGCCAACGCCGAACACAACCCGTCGGCTTCTCGGCGCGATGCAGGCCATGATGCCGCTGATGCCGCGCCCGTCGAAATACTCGCTTTCTCCACCGATCTTGTGGACGCCCCACGGGCTGCCCACGCCGCCCGCCGGTTCGGTCAGTTGCGTCAGCTCGCCGGTGGGAACATGACACTTGAACATCGCCGTGCGCCCCTCGTGGGCGCGAGCGAAGATCAGCGATTCGCCATCGGCGGTGAAGGCGGTGTTGGTGTGGTAGGTGGGCTTTTCGTTCCACAGCCCCGCTGCGGTCAGTCGCCGCACGGCCCGCCCGGTTTCGATGTCGGCGTGAACGCTCGACTCATTCCAGGTGTCGCCTTTGTGTTTGATCACGTGTCGTAGCTCCGGATGCGGGCGATCATGTCGTTGCATTCGTCGGCCGTCTGGCCGTGACAGTGCACGATGAAGCGGCCCGGCGCCATTATTTCCAGCACGTCGTCGAGATTGTAGGCTTCGTTGAGCGGCTGACAGACGTCGATCGGCACACGGTTGGATGCCGCGATCCATTCATCGTCCACGATGTCGAGAATCTTCGGGCACTTCTGATCGTAGATGAAATTCTGCACGAAAATGCCCTTCATCTTCGCCACGCTCGTAACCCGCGAGACACCCAGCGTGTGGTGATGGAAGAACACCGGCCCGGCCTCGCGGCAGATGCGTTCGATGTACGGATGATTGAACCGCTCGCCCATTTCCGGCGAGATCATGTCGACCTGGTCGCCGTTAATGACGACGACGTCGGGCGAACTGCTGGCCATGCCCCAGATGCCGGACGGCGACTCGCGCAACAGAGGAATCTCCTGCCGGAGGAAAGCAGCCGCCTCGATAATCATGTCCGTGCAGACCGTCAGCAATCGCTCGACTTGCTCGGGCTCATCGTACATGTCGACGAAGATCTGGTTGCCGCGCAGATCGTTGGCCAGGTCCAGCGGACTCCGGAAGAAATGCGGGCTGACCACGAGCCCCGGCGGGTAGGCCGACGAAATGCCGCGCCAGGTCTGAAGGTCGTATTGGACCCACCGATTGTCGGGGTCGAACTTGAGGCGGTCGACGTCGTCCCAGGTCTTCACGAAGGTATCGAGCGAGTAGCTGGTGTGCTCGTGGAAGAGCACCTTCCCGCCGGTAAACAGCGAGGCCGTCGAGCCGACGCCCACGTCGATGGCGTGGCCGGGGAGCGAATCGTCGTCCAGCCGTTCGTTCCAAGCCAATTCCTGCGCCGCCCACAGGGCGGTCTGGATGCCCAGGTCGTAGGCGTGCTTGGCCAGGAACTCCTCGGACAGGGTGTTGGTCTGGCCCTCGATAGGGTGTTCGGCCGCACGCTCGGGCCCGCCCTCGGCGTAGGTGCCCATGATCAGGAAGTGCCCCGCCCCTTCCTTGAAGTACCTGTCCTGCCTGGCCAGTCGCGTCTGCCATCCATCGCTCATGGGGGCCTCCATCTTGGCGTTGGACCTCTCTACAGGCTGAGCCCTTCGCGCAGTTGGGTCCGTGTCCATTCGTTGCCGAGCGGATCGTGCGTTTGTTGCATCCAGTCGATCAGGCGGCCGCGCAGCCGCGCGAGTTCGCCGGCGCAGGATGCGTCGCCGGCCCGGTTGGTCAGCTCGTGGGGGTCGTTGACCAAGTCGTAGAGCTCATCCTCGGCGGTGGGGTTCCACACGTATTTCCAGCGGCGGTCGCGGACCATCCGCTGGCTGAAGGACCCGAATTGATTGCCGTGGTAGGCGCTGAGGATGTCGGGCCGATCGTTGCCGCCGCCGTCAAAGAGCGGGACAAGGCTCTGGCCCTGAAACGTCTCCGGCACGGGGGCGCCGGCAACGTCGCAGAAGGTGGTGGCCAGATCGATCTCGTGAGAGACGAAGCTGTCGCACTGCGAGCCCGGCGCGATTCGGCCCGGCCAACGGGCGATGAAGGGCACGCGCACGATGTCGTCGTACATCACGAAGTGCTTGTCGATCATACCGTGCCCGCCGCACATGTCGCCGTGGTCGGTGGTGTAGATCACGAGCGTGCTCTCGGCCAGGCCCAGCTCCTCCAGCGCCGCCAGCACGCGACCGATCTGGGCGTCCATCAGGGAGATTTCGCCGAGGTATCGGCCCACGATCGGGGCCCAGTCATCCCAGGTCCAGTCATTGATCTTCCACGTGAACAGTTGCTGCCGCTGGACGATGGGCTTGCCATCGAGCGGATCGCCGAAGCTCGGCCAGGGGGGAATCGTCTCCGGTGGGTACATGCTGGCGTAGGGCTCGGGCACGAGGTTGGGCAGGTGCGGCTCGGGGGGATCCCAGCGGATGAAGAAGCCGTCCTCACCGGCGGCGGCGGTTCGCAGGTAGTCGATGGTGCGGTCGGCGCACCACGCCAGATGCGTCTGCTCCGGCGTTCGGCCGTGGAGGGTCTCGCCGAACCACCCATTGGCGTAATCGGCCGGCGGGCAGCCCTGGGCCTGAAGCCATTGGTCGTAGGCGTCGTGCCCCGGGAACTTGCCAAAGCCGTAATGGGCCGGCCCGCGGGTGTTGGAGACGTGCCACTTGCCGACGTAGGCGAGGCGGTAGTTCTGATCGCGAAGCTGTTGGCTGAAGCTGGGCAGATCCGCAGGCGGCTCGGCCGGGGCCTCCGAATCGCAGTTCATGATGCAGCCGTGCTGGAACGACCACTGGCCGTGCAGGAGGCAATTGCGCGCCGGTGTGCACAGCGCAATCGGCGTGAAGGCGTGAGTGAAATTCATCCCCTCGGCGGCGAGGCGATCCAGGTTGGGCGTTTGGAGGAACGGATGGCCGTTGGCGCCGAGGCAGTCGTAGCGGTGCTGGTCGGAATGGATCAGCAGGATGTTCGTCGGCCCGCTCATGTCGGCCGCTACTGTACGCCAACGCGCCGCCGAAGAGAAAGAGCCTTGGGGGAAATGTGGTTGGGGTCGCTCTGTTTGTTATAGAATCATGCCTTACATCCGCGGCGGTCGCAAGCTGCCGCTCTGGTGGGCGTGCGGCGCGCTAAGCGAATGGTTCGGCCCACGGGAAGTCGGCGCCGAGATCATCATCAAAAACGCCATCGCCTCACTGTGGAAGGTGGAACAATAGGCCAGGCCCCTAGTTCTGGTGGCGGAACGCCTGGATGAGCTTGGTGTGACTTCGCACGTCGAAGTGCTTGTAGATCGTCTTCATGTAGCCCTTGACCGTGTGCGGACTGAGGCTGATGAGGTCGGCGATTTCATCGCACGCATACCCGTCCAGCAGAAGCGTGAGGACCGGGCGCAGGCGCTGAGGCAATTGCAGCGCTCTGGCGCTGACCGGACCGAGGGCAACGTCCTCGCGAAGCCAACGGACCTCGGTGGTCACGATATGGGCGATCCGTCGCTCGTCCTGCGAGAAGGGCTCTTGACCCTCCGATCGATAGAACACGATGCCGACCCACTCCCGCTCGCCCAGCGGCGTCAGGGCATACAACGTCTGGGCCATGTTGTTGGACAGGACATACTGGCGAACGGTGGGGTTGGTCTGCCAAGTCTCGTCGTCGACGAGCTCCTGCTGTGTGCAGGTGAGTTGCCTCCCCTCGGCCAGCCGTTGGGTGATCGGGTCGTTCACCGGCAGCGCGACGGTGCACGCCTCGAACCACGCGGCGACCTGTCGCTCGTCCAACCCACCGAACAGCACGTCCAGCACGGTGGGATTTGAGGTCTCTGGATCCCAAGCGCCCCTGCCCCAAATCCATCCGTCGGCAGAGATCAGCGCCGCAAGCCCCTCCGCCAGAAAACGCCGCTTGGCGACCAGATCGCCTTCAAGGATCGCCACCTCGCCAAGCAGTTGTGTGATGGCCCTGACGTCTGATTCGGATAGCTTCGGTTCGGTCATCCCAATTGCCCACCTAATTGGCAGCGCCTTATTAAACCATGAATTAGCCCCGGAAGACCCCACAAAAGTGGGCTATGCGCGGCCCCCCCTGCCGGGTAGCCTGCTAGTCCTCGGACAAGGGCAGAGGGACCTTCTGCCTATTGCGGATGTCGTTGCTGGCATCCTCTGGTAGTTATCGTGGTGACGGCCTGAGGGGGGTCGTCACTTACGCAGATAGCCTCACCGGGGGGGGGCGGCGCAAGCCACGGATGGGGCGGCAGTTGACGGCGTTGCCCCTACGGGGGCAACGCCCCCGGGGGGGCACCAATCCCTCTTCCAGCCGTGGCAGGATCTGGTATTCCCGCGGAACCCACACACAGGGCTTCCGTGTTTGGCCATTCCCCCCTTGCCGTCATCTCCGTCCTCTTGGACCCAAGGCCACGCCACAGGCTAATCAGGCCGTCATGTGCATTGAGTTCCGCCGGCGCCAGTGGCATACTCCATCCACACCGACAGCTTACCGGAGTTCTTCATGGAACAACTGACTGACAAGATCGCATTGGTAACGGGCGCGGGACGCGGCATCGGCCGGGCCGTGGCCGAGCTGTTCGCCGCCGAAGGGGCTACCGTTGTCGCCACGAGTCGGACGGCGGCTGAACTGGACGATCTGGCGGCCCACATGGCCGACGCGCCGGGGACAGTCATGCCCCTGCCGGGCGATATCACCGACGAACAGTTCGTGGACGACCTGTTCGCCCACGTGCAGACACACCTCGGCCGCCTGGACGTGCTGGTCAACAACGCGGGCATCGCGCCGTTCGGGCCGGTGGAGTCGTTGGCGGTTGAGGACGTTCGCCGGTGTCTGGAGATCAACGTGGTTGCGGCCTTCAACTGCATGAGTCACGCGGTGCGGCTGATGAAGGTCGTCAACGATACCGGCAAGATCATCAACATCGGCTCGGTGCGGTCGCACTGGACCGAGTTCGGCGACGGCGGCGCCTACAACGCCTCCAAGGCCGCCATTCGGCACATGACCGAGTCGGTCGCCCGTCAGCTCCACGGCTCGGGCTCGCAAATCGCCGTCAGCCTGGTCTGCCCCGGCGTGGTCGATACCACGCTGACCAACCCCGAACGCAAGGACGCCACCGGCTGGTTGACCGTCGAGCACATCGCCCGATCCGTGCTGCACGTCGCGACCGCCCCGCCGGACGTGAACGTCTTCGATGTCGTTGTGATTCCGATGGCCCAAGCCCCTTGGTAGGACAACTATGAGCGACCCCAACGCAACCACCGTTCTCGTAACCGGCGCATCCGGCCATCTTGGAAGCCATGTCGTGCCCATGCTCATAGCCGACGGCTTCGATGTGCGTGGCCTGGACATGGCGCCGCCGGAATCGCCCCTGCCCAGCGAATGCGCCTTCACGCAAGCTGATCTTTCGGATCGAGACGTCCTCCGCAAGTTACTGGAAGGCGTGGACGCCGTCGTCCACACCGCCTCGCTGCATCCGTGGAAGCCCTACACCGATGACCAATACCTCGACGCCAACGTCAAAGGCACCTGGACGCTGTATGCGTTGGCGGCCGAGATGGGCATCGGTCGAATCGTGCTGACCAGCAGCATCGCCGCGATCGGCTACGGCAACATCCCCATGGATACCTGGCCGGTCTCGGAGGACTGCCTGTTCCCGCTCAGCGACATCTACAGTTATACCAAGTACACCCAGGAGACGATTGCCCGCCTCCGAGCCGACGCCGAGGAGGTCCGCACCTTCGCCATGCGGCCGCCCGCCTTCATGCCGAGGTCCGAGTTGGACACGTGCCTGTCCATGATCGGCTCGTTCGCCGTGGTCGATGATATCGCCACCGCCCACGTCGCAGCCGTCCGTGTGCTGTGCGGCCTGCAAGAGCCCGGCGGCCCGGTCGGCTTCTTCGAGGCATTCAACACCGTCAACCGCCTGCCCTACACGGGCGAGATGTGTCGCGAAGCGGACGGCGACGGCGGCCGCATTGCCCAACACTGCTGGCCCGACCACTACGACTGGCTGCTCGCTAACGGCTACAGTGGCGAATGGATCGGCCCGGCCTACGACATCACCAAGGCCAAGCGCATCCTGAACTGGGAGCCGGCCTTCAATTTCGAACAAGCCCACGCCGCCTTGACGGGGGGATCCGATGCGTAAAGACGGCACGGCCATGACACCCAGCCTGTTCGACGTGCGAGCCAACGACATCCCCAATGACGGCCTTCCCCTGATCCGGCCGTGGAAGCGTGTCACCCTCGACCCGGACTACGCCGGAAGCTGGATCATCGCCGGCGATGTCGATGGCGACGGACAGGTCGAGATCGTCAGCGCCAAGAACTTCGACGCCAACGATATTCACTACACCAGCTCGGTCGTCGTCCATCGGCTGGACGGCAGTGTGCTCTGGCGATGGGGCGACCCCGCCGAAGGGCGCAACACGTTGCACCACGACGTGGCCTGTCAAATCCACGATTGGGACGGCGACGGGCGGAATGAGGTGGTCGTTGCCACCAAGGACGCCATCATCGGACTCGATGGCGCGACCGGTAAGGAAAAGCATCGGTTCGCGATTCCGCCTGATTCAGCCGACTGCATGGTTTTCGTGAATCTCTCCGGCGGCAAGTGGGCGGGCGAGGTCTTGCTTACGACCCGTTACGGACAGATCTGGGCCTTCAATCGCGAAGGCGAGCTGCTGTGGACCGTCGTAGAGCCCGCCGGCTACGGCACCGCCCATCAGCCTCACCCCATGGACATCGACGGCGACGGCCGAGACGAGATCATGGCCGGCTACGCCCTCCTGAACCCCAACGGCACGAGCCGCTGGGACCTGCCCGTCAACGACCTGTCGGACGAGCCCGGCCATCTGGATTGCGTCCGCGTCTTTGAAATGGGCAAGGCCCCCGCGGTGTCCCGCCTGGCTCTGACGTTATGCACGGGCTACTGCGTGGCCATGATCGACGGCGCCGGCGGGCCGATTTGGTCCGTCACCGGCCATCATTTTGAGTCCATCGACGTCGGCAAGGTCTGCGCAGATGTGCCCGGCAAACAGGTCGTGGTTGATATCGATCATCGCGAGCCCGGTGTCAGCCCTCACTGGGTGTTGGACGATCACGGCAACCTGCTCGGCCAGATTATCACCGACGGTAGCCGTCACCATAAGTTGATCGACTGGTTCGGCGAAGGCCTCGATTCGATTGTCATGGGCACGGCTGCGGCGATGTTCAACGGCCGCGGGGAGAAGGTCGGCATCTTCGACGTTCCGCCGGCGGAGATCGGGATGGTCGCCACGGGCGATATGACCGGCAACGGCGTTCCCGACCTGATCTTCTCCTGCGATCCCGCGTCGGAGGTCTGTGTCTTCCAGAATGAAATGGGCGCCAAGCCCGACCGCCCCATCCCCTTGGGAACCGGCGCAAACTTCACGCTCTATTAGCCGCGACACGACATGGACACATCTCATGAGCAAGACACTAACGGCGCCTCCACGGGACGTTCCCGTCCTGCTTGACTGTGACGTTCTCGTTCTCGGCACCGGGATGAGTGGCTTTGCCGCGGCGGTGTCGGCCGCCCGAGCAGGCGTCGACACCGTCCTCGTCGAGCGGAACCACTTTCCCGGCGGCGTGGCGACCAGCGGGCTGATGTGCAGCATCGGCAACTACTTCGTGACCCGTGACGGCCGGGAGATCACCACCGGCCTGCCGGTGGAGTTCATAGATCGCCTCGTGGCTGAGGGCGGGACACAGCCCCACTACCGCAGGCCCACGCAGCCGCAAATCCCCAACGACCCGGAAGTGGTCAAGCGCGTCATGATCAAGATGCTTCGCGAGGCCAATGTCCGATGCCTCTACGGGTCCGTCATGTGCGACGTGCTCACCGACGGCGAGCGCGTTCAGGCCGGCCTCTTTCACGCGCGCGACCAGCTCTTTGCGGTCACGGCCCGCCAGTTCGTCGACGCCTCCGGCGATCTGAGCATCATCGGCCCAGCCGGCGGGCGGTATGATCAGGTCGACGACGGCTCGACGTTGCTGAACCGAATGGCCAACGTCGACATCGATAAGATCATCGACTGGATCGAGCAGGACCCCGACAGCTACTCCCCCCAGGTCGACGTGCCCACGAGCCTGGAAGATACCGTTCGGAACTGGCGGGAATACGGCGTGTTCCATCTTCCCCACGGCGGCGGCAAGACCCTCCGTGTGGTGGCCCACGCGCTGGCATCCGGCGGTTACCAAGAACGATTCGGTAAGCACGCCGAGACCATGGCCTGTTTTGGGCTGTTCTCGGCGCGATGCAACCGAGGCACGGTGTTGATCAACTCCAATTGGTTCTATGGCGACGGCTACGATGTCATTGCCGAGAGCGAGCGCGAGGAGGAAGGCCGACTGCTGGCCGAAATGCAGGCCGAGTTCCTTATCAAGCATTTCCCGGGTTTCGAGGACGCCTACCTGGTGGAAACGGCCTCGGAAATCGGGCACCGGATTTCCCGGACCTTCATCGGCAAGAGCAGACTGAGCGCCGACGATTTCGAAGACGGCAAACGCTTTCCGGACGTCGTCGGCCTGGTCACTGAAGTCGACCGGCGCACCAAGCCGTTTGGCCTGCTCCGGGAGGCCGGCAACATTCCGCTGGGCATTCTGATCGGTCACGAAACCCCGAACGTTATTGTCGGGTCGGCCAAGAATCCCTGCGTTGAGCGTCCGGGCATGGTTCGGGGCCAGTCCGGCTGCCTGGTCGTCGGGCACGCCGCGGGAGTCGCCGCCGCCGAAGCGGTCAAGCAAGCCGTTCCGGTCAACGCGGTCGACGTCGGCTCGGTCCAGGCCGAACTGCGCCGGCAGGATGTGCTGCTGGAGGCATGACGGGCCGACTCAACACGCCAGGTCGCTGGGCCGATCGGCGGCGGCCCTTCGCATCCGCGCGGCTTCGCTGTCCATTAGCGCCGCCTGGTTGCGCAGAGGGGCCAGGCGCTCGGCGAGATAGCGGTCGATCCACACCGGCCGAATCAACGGGTCAAACACGTCGTGCATGCGGGCGGTGAGGGCGTCGGCGTTCTCCCTGAACCGAATGGCCTGTCCTTCGGCGTAGGTTACGCTTCCGAACCATCGGGTGTGGTCGGAATCGTGGGTGTGCATGATCTCAAGAATGTTGCGAACCATCGGCCATGCTTCGGCCCGGAAGTCGGCCAAGCCCTTCATCACCGCATAGCACTCGTCGAAGCGGGCCCGCTCGCCGAGTTTCGCCAGCGCCGCCAGGCAGTCCTCTCGGCCGCCGGGGGGAGTCTGGCCGCTGTTGAAGATGACGCCGTGGTTGGCCAGGCTGTCCAGGGCTGCGTCGATCGGTTCGCATTGGAAGCCGCAATGGCTGTAGCGACTCCAGGCGGTGGTGATCACGCCCTGCAGGTTGTGGGTGCGGGCGATGTCGGCCCAGGCTAGCGCGTTGCGCTCGCGCTGGGCGTAGTCGGGCAGGTCCACGTTCGGGCCGTCGGCGCCCTTGTAGGCCGACCCACCCCACATCCGCATGCCGTGATCGGCGAACCGGCGGATGATCGCCTCGTTGAGGTGGTCGCCGCCCTCGGCCCTGGGATCCCCCTGGTACCACCACAGGACCAGATCGGCCTTTTCGGCCAGGCGGGACAGCGCCTCCCCGTCCCAGTCCGTCATCATGTCGTGCCACAGCATGGGGCGGATGCCGGCGGCGTTGAGTTCGTCGAGGATCGGCTCAACGTGGTGCAGATACAGATCCCCTTTGCCTTTGGCCTCGACCCAGGCCTTGGTGTCCGGATGGCTACCAAAGGCCCAGGCCTCATCGCCGCCGAGATGGAAATGTGTCAGCCCGGGGGTGGCGCTGATGACGTCCCTGACCAGCTCCGCGACGAGTTGGCGGGCGCCGTCGGCCAGGGGGTTCAACACGTCGATCTTGTCGGGCACTTCGCGCAAGCCCGCGTACTCGGGGTGCTTCAGCGCGAACTCCATGTGGCCCAGACACTGAACGAGCGGAATGACCTGCACGCCGTGTTCGGCGGCCTCGGCGTGGAAGGCGTCCACTTCATCCAGCGTATAGGCGGTCTCGTTCCTGAGAGCCTCGTTGACGCGCCAGGGGAACGTGTCCTCCCATTCCACCAGCAACGCGTTGAAGCCGAGACCGGCAACGACCCGCGGCAGTTCCGCCAGGCGTGACGGCGTGGGGGGAACGCCCTTCAGATCAAGATGAACGGCTCGGATGGGAATGATGGATTCCTGCGGCATGTCGCTACTCCCTGTTAAACACACAGATCGATCCGCGCCGCGGCCCTACTGCCATTGACCGAGCAAGGCCTGGGCCTCCTTGGCGGCTTCGGTATCGGGGTACTTCTTGATACAGGTCTCGAGTTTGGTGATGGCCAGCTTCGTCATGTCGCGGTTGTGATACGTCTTGGCCATTTGCAGCAAGCTGGCGGCGCGGTCCTCGTCGGACGGGGCGTCCGGCTTGGGCGTCGGAGGAGTCCCAGCCGGGGTGTCATCGTCCGCGGCATCACCCTCGGCGGCGTCATCGGGCCCGGCGGGCGCGGCGCCTGTGTTGGCCCCGGGGACGAGGAGGCCGACTTGCCCGGTGAAGGTCTGGCCGGCAACGGTGTAGGTCCCGGCCTGTTCGGCGCTGACAATGAGATCGGTTCCGCCCTTGCGGTTGATCCGCACGCCCAGCAGTCCTGGCGGCAGATCAGTCAAGGGTTGAACATCCCGCACGTCGCCGGCGCCGTCGAAGCTCATCACGGTGATGAAATCGACGTTGGTCCCTTTGCGGCGCGTAATCAGCGCGCTGCGGCGGCGGCCGTCCTGGTTGGGATAGCCCATCGCGGCGAACAGCTCCGCCGGGGCGTCCGGCAGGAGCGTCACGCGCATGGTGGGGCCGGACTTGCCGGATCGATACGTCAACGCCGTCGGCTCGGCGGGCAGGTCGGCCCGGTGGACCTCGACCAGCGCCTGATACCCGAGCCGGTCCGACAGCTTTCCGCCGGCCAGGGGCTTGAAGTCGACGTCGGCCTTGGCAGCCTTACCGTCAACATGCAGGGCTAAGTCGTATTGGTGTTCGGTCGCCGATCGGCAACGGAAGAAGTCGACCACCACCGAGTCGACCAGCACGATCGTCCGGTCCAGCGTCACGCCGGGGTAGGCCGTATCCGTGGTGGCGCGGAAGGCCTTGAGGCGCTTGCCCGGCTCGAACAGGGCCAATCGCCCGAATACGGGTCTCAATTCATTCTTGCCGATCCAGACATCCCGGTGAGCTTCCTGGGGGAGCTGTGAGACCTCGTCGACGGTGACGGTATTGTGGGCGATGGTCTGCTTGGCCCAGCCCAGGTGCCCCTCGTGGCCGTACCCGTAGTCCTTCATGTCCGGGGCAATCACGTGGCCGCCCGCGTAGAGCGAGATGCTCAACTGGTCCGGATGCGAATGGGCGTTGGCGAACTCACCGTAGGTGGCGGCCACCGCAACGGCCCCTTTTTCGGCGCTGTCGCGCAAGATGGCGAATCCACCGTTGGGTAGGAGGGTGCAGTTGTTTCGGTGCTGGCCGGTCTGGGCGATCGTGGTGTCTTTGGACAGGTCGAACTCGCCGGCTGGCATCTCCGGCGAGATGAACATCAGCTCCAGCGGCTCGCCCAAGGCCGCACCGCCCAGCCCATTGCGAAAGGCCCACGCGTACTTGGGGTCGCGGTAGGCCCGCCAGGCGGCCGCCCAGTAGTGAGACCGCTTCAGGCGGCCCGCGCCGTCGTTGCCGACCTTGGCCACCGATCCGTCGCCGAAGGTGCGATAGCACATGGCCTCGAAGTAGTTTTGGAAGGTCTTGGCCCCCTTGCGGTCAAACTGCTTGTCGTGGTCGCAGCCGAGGTCGAGTTCGTGACCGTCGAACTTGGTGTGCCAGAGATCAACGTCACTGTGCCGGGCGGCCTCCAGCATCCAGGTGTAAAACAGCATGCAGATGTCGGTATAGCCGAGCGCCCGCTCGTAGTAGATGCCGTCGGCCAACATCGACCAGCCCATCTGGCTGACGAACCCGTCGTAGGCCAGTTGCCCCGCGCCGTCCCGCCCGCCGTTGAGGGCCCGGTCGATCAGGTCCCGATCCCCGATGCAAAAGCCGATCACCCCGGCGCCGCTGGTTCCCGCGATCCGCCAGTTGCTGCGGTGAGCGTGGTTGCAGGCCAGCATCGCCTCGGCGGACGGCTTGAACACCTGCTGCTCGATGGCGGTCTTGTCGGCATCGGTCAGCACGCCCGAATCGTAGATCAGGTCGTAGGCGGCGCAGGCGTAGGCGGCCCATTGCACCTCCGCCAAGGTCGAATCGGTGGCCTTGCCCTTGGTGTTGGTGACCTCGTAGCTGGGGAAGATGCGGACGTAGCCTTTGAGGATTCTCGCAGCCGCCTTGGCCAGCTTAATGTTTCCGCTCAGCGTATAGGCCAGGGCCAACTCGTTGGCCTGACGAGCGATGCCGATGTTGCGGTTGCGGTTCCCGTCGGGCAGTGGGGGCTTGGCCGCGACCTGGCGCATCCTGCCGATGAAGGCGTCGAGATGCCTGTAGAGCTTCTTGTCGCGAAGGATCCAGGCCCGAAGTTCCTTGATCTCTTTGGCGTTCAGGAACAACCGCGGGTGTGGGGGAAACTTCTTGGGCGGCTCGATGCGAGGGAACTGACCGGCCAGCATGGTCGCAGTTTGCGCCGCCGCGGGCTGAGGACACACCGCCAGAGCCGCGGCGAACGAGAGAACCCATAACGCCCAAACGGATCTCATAGAACGGACCTCCAAGGCCTGACGTCTCGAATGGTATGCCATCGCCGCCGCAGTGTCACTACTCCGAAGCCACCTTCAGCTCGGTGAGGAGCTTCACCATGCCGTCGCGGACGATTTGTTCCACCGACGGGTCCAAGGGCTGTCCGCCGCCGCGGGTCGGGCCGTCATACGCCTCGTACCCGCCGGCCGGGCCGAGGTCGTAGTCGGCCTGGGTGGCAATGTAGCTGGACAGCCCGTTGACGTGGTTGAACAGGAAGGTGTGTTTGAAGGGGGAGGCCTCGTCGATGAACAATTGGTATTCGGCGAACATCTCGCCGGTAACGGTCAGGATGCACACGTCCCCGCCGATGGCGACCGCCTGCATCGGGAACCGCAGGAAGCTCTGCTTGCCGTTGGCGTCGGGCCGGCGCGGCAAGGACAGCGTCAGCGAGCGCGATGTGATCGGCCCCGGCGTGACGGCCTGCTCGTCGGCCAGCGCCTGGGTCACCGAAAACGCCAGCGACAGCCCGGCCGCACTGCACGCCGCGCCCCCCCCTGCAACGGATAGCCGTTGATATTGCCGCACGAGCCCTGGGCAAACATGAACACGCCCTCGGGTTGATCCTTGGCCGTCAGCAGCCGCCGCAGGTGCATGACGGCGTAGCCGGGGAAGTCCGGGCCGATGGCCTCGCTGGACCAGTGGACGATCACCGGATGGGCCGCGTGGGAGAACAACACGCCGATTCGCTTGCCGTCGGCGTCGTAAGCGGCCAGCACATCCACCCAGGGCACCACGGCGCCGTCGGGGTTGGGCTTCATGACGATTCGGCCGTTCTCCATCAGGCGACGGTTGTAGCCGATCTGCGCCGGCGCCCGGCTGGCCCGCAGCGTGGCCGGCTGAAGGTCGGCGGCCGCGCTCTTGACCAGTTCGGCCAGGGCCTCAGTCAACCACTGACTGGACTCCGTGGACATATGTCGCCCGTCGACCCCCGGGGCGCTGTGGGTTTGAGACGGACAGATCAGAATGTTGGCCACCGGGATGCCCGCGGCCTCCTCAATCGCCTTCCGGCACGCGGCGGCGTAGGGGTCACTGACCGTCCCGATGTCGAGCGTCACGATCGCCAGCCGCTGCTGGCCGCTACCCAATACCAGGGCGCGGGCGTAGAGCTCCATGTAGACCTCGGGCTTGTCTTTGACGTCCGTGATGACGGTCTCAGCCGCCCCGGCCTGCCAGGTGGACTCGTGGTCGGGCATCGAGATACTCCCTGCCATGACGCACACGGCGAGCAAGCACGTCAGTGACTTCATTGGAAGGCCCTTTCAACTGAGTCGCCTCAGGCGACGGGAATCGGATTGGCCCAGGCCTTGCGGTTGGCGGCGTCGACTTTCGACCGCCCGGGCCCGTCCCAGCCTGAGACGTCCGCGGTCAAGCCGCCAATGGTCTTATCCAGTTTGGCCCAGCGGTTCAACCGTTCGTGTCGGCCGAACTTGAAGTGGATTCGCTCGACGGGCGAGCAGTTGATGATCGCCTGGCCGCCGAGGCGGTCAAACAAGGCGTGCCGGTCAACGCCGTCGACGTCGGCAAGGGCCAAGACGAGTTGCGCCGCCCGGGCGCGCTGCCGGCGGTCTGACCGTCGGGGGATCGGGCTTGAAGAACGCCCCAACTGTGGTAACATGAGCAGGTTGGTGGAAAAGGGACAGGCGGCCCGAGCCGCCGAGTGGCCAACGGAGAGGAGAGTGGGAGATCATGTGCCGTATCCTCTGGAGCGTTTTCGTAATTACCGTGATGGTGCTGGTTTGCGCCGGGTCGGCCGGGGCTCAAGGTGTCGCGTGGATGCAGCAATTCGGCACGAGCAGCAACGACTGGAGCTACGCCGTTTCGTCCGACGGGGCGGGCAGCGTCTACACCACCGGCTGGACTGAAGGCAGCCTGGCCGGGCCCAACGCCGGAGACAAGGACGCCTTCATCAGCAAATACAGCACCAGCGGCCAACTCATATGGACCCGTCAGTTCGGTTCGGCCGGGTACGATACCGGCGGCGGGGGCGGCGTCTACGCCGATGGTTCCGGCAACGTCTACCTCGCCGGCAAGGCAGGCGGCGCCCTGCCGGGCGCCACCGGGAGCGGCGGCGCATTCGTGAGCAAGTACGACGCCGGCGGCAATCACGTCTGGACCACGCAAGCGGGGACGGCGTCCTATTGGGGTAGCGGGGTCACGGCCGACGGCTTGGGTAACGTCTATACGTCCGGTTGGAATGCGACCACCGACGAGGCTTTCCTTAGCAAGTACGACGCCGGCGGCAACCTGGTTTGGACGGCGATGCCGGTCGGCGAGACCAGCTACGGCGGCATCGCCCCGGACGGGCAAGGGGGCGTCTACGCGTCCGGATACGCAGGCGGCAACCACGTAGGTATCAGCCAAGCATGGGTCGCCAGGTACGATGCCAACGGCAATGAGGTCTGGTACAGGTCATACGGGTCGGCCGCGGGCTATGGCGTCTCGGCCGACGGCATGGGGAACGTCTATGTGTCCGGTTGGACCGGCGGCGACCTGGAAAGGCCCAATGCCGGCGGGATGGACGCCTACGTGCGGAAGTACGATGCCGACGGCAATGCGGTGTGGACGCGGCAATTCGGCACCAGCGGCGACGAACGGAGCTACGGCGTCGCAGCCGACGGCGCCGGAGGGGTCTACGTGTCGGGGACGACCGAGGGCAGCCTGGGACCGGCCAACGCCGGCGGCGATGACGTCTTTGTGCGCAAGTACGATGCCAACGGCAATGTCGTGTGGACGTATCAGTCGGGAACCAGCGATGACGACAGGGGGTTTGGCGTCTCGGCCGACGGTTCGGACGGCGTTTTCTTCACGGGCTATACGGAAGGCGACCTCGCCGGCCCCAACGCAGGTCAGTGGGACGCCTTTGTCGGCGAGGTCCCCGAGCCCGCCTCCGCGGCGTTCCTGGCGCTGGGTGCGGGAGCGTTGTTGAGAAGGCGGCAACGCCGGTAGGCGTCGCCGCTCGGGGCAGAGGCTCACGCCTCGTCGAAGATGCACTTGCTACCGCGGCGGTTGAGGCACTTGTTGCAGGAGATGCAGGCTGAGCGCGTGGCCGCACCCTCCCGGAACTTGTTGACGACGTCGGGCTCGCGGAGGAACGGCCGGCATAGGCTGACCATGTCGCACGTGCCCTCGGAAACCATCTGCTCCATGCGGGACAGCGTCCTTAGCCCCCCCACCTGCATCACTGGAATGCCGACCGCCTCCTTGACGGCTACGGTCTCCCGCATCAGGTAGGCTTCCTTTTCGACCGAGTCGACGCCCTCCATGATCGGGTGCAGATGGTCGCCCCGTAGTGTCGTCGATAGCTCCAGCGCGTGCAGGCCCAACGCCTCCAGTTGCCTGGCCGTCTCGACGGTCTCTTCAAGCGGCAGGCTGTTGTCACGCCCGTCGACGGAGCCCAGCTTGCAGCAGAGGACGCTTTCGGGCCCGATTTGGTCTCTGACCCGCTCGGCCACGTCCAGCAGCAGCTTGCGCCGGCCGTCGGGGCCGGCGCCGTACGCGTCGTCCCGCTGGTTCTCCGACGGGGTCAGGAAGCAACTAATCAGATACCCGTGCGAGGCGTGGATTTGCACGCCGTCGAAACCGGCGTCAACCGCGCGCTGGGCAGCGGCGACGAAGGCGTCACGGGCCTCTTCGATTTCAGCCGGCGTCATCTCGTGCGGCTTGCGGCCGACGTAGTTGATCTGCGCCACGGCGCGGGTGTCGTTGTACGTGGACGCCTCCGCCATTCGCCGCAAGCCCGCCAGATGATCGTCGCTGTAGATGCCGGTTTGGCGCGGATGGCAGGGCCAGTCCTCGTGCACGAACATATGCCCGGTGATGAACAGCCCGACCCCGCCGGCCGACAGACCCTCGTACATCGGAACCAGCCGATCCTGAATCTTGCCGTCCTTTCGCGACATCCACTCGCCGGTGGCGCTGCGGACAAAGCGGTTCTTGACCGTCACCGGGCCGATGGTGGTAGGTGTGAAGAGACAACTCATGGTCTAGCTTCCTGTAACCAGGCGGCCCTACCGGATCGGAATCGGATTGGTCCAGGCCTTGCGGTTGTCGGCGTCGACGACCACCGCCCGCACCCACTCCCAGTCGGACACGTCCGCCGTGAAGCCTCGGATGGTCTTATCCAGCTTGGCCCAACGGTTCTTCCGTTCGTGCCGACCGAACTTGAAGTGGATTCGCGTGACGGGCGAGCACTTGATGATCGCCTGGCCGTCGACGACCCGGAAGTCCGTCACGGTCGGCCCGCCGGAGGCGTAGCACGCACCGGTCCTCAGGGCCTGCAGGACGTTGGCTTCGGTCAGCGACGGCATCTTGAGCATGGTCCACGCGCCGAAGGCCTCCGACCAGCCGTGCCGCGGGGCCCAGTGGGCGTCGTCGGACCCGGTGGCCGCCAGGAACATCCCATGCTCCATGCACTCGGCCCAGTCATCCTCGGCCTCGCCGTGGTCCATGTCGATCTCGGAGAGGCTGGTCCAGACTTCCACGGCGGCCACGTGCTTGAGGCCCACCATTTCCGTAACGGGGTCCAAGCTGACGTCCTTGGGATGGGCGATGATGGCTACCGCGCCGAACGCGTGAATGTGGTCCAGGCAATCCTGCACGTTCCCCCACATCTTCCGCGTGAACGGATGGCCGTGCTTGAGACCGATCGCGCAGATGTGGTACTCCACGATTGGGTTCACGCGCTTATGGAACGGCGGATGCAACTCAGCCCCGTTGAGCACCAGCATCTTCTTGTCGGACAGCCCGCTGATATCGTTGGTGTTGATGTGGTCGGTGACAGCCAGCACGTTGTACCCATGCTCGCGGTACATCCGGACGGCGTCTTCGACCCACACGCCGCCGTCGGAGGTCCGGGTATGACAATGGAAGTTGCCCTTGTACCACTTGCCGGGCAATTCGAACGGATTTGTGAAAGTCGGTTTCATTGGGGCCCTTCCGCGTGGTCGTCACCGAAAGAGCTTCTACTGCGCCGCCCCGCCCGATGTCAACCGAGCGGGCGCTCGGGCCTGGGCGTTTCGGTTTTTCCTTGCCCGGCGAGGCCTCTCCGGTCAGATTGCCGCGGGAGTGAAACAACGATGACCAGCAGACCATTGACCAATCCGTTCGAGTTACCGGGCAAGTGGTATCGGGCCTCCCTGCACACGCATACCCGTTCATCGGACGGCGCGTGGTCGGTGGAGGCCGCCGCCGAGCTCTATCGGAAGAAGGGCTACGATGTTCTGGCCTTGACCGATCACGAGCGGTCGAACGATGTCCGGGGATTGGGCGGCCGGGGATTTCTGGTCATCAACGGCATTGAGCTACACCCGCTGTATCCGGGCCACCGGTGCCGGAATCATCACATCGTGGGCTTGGGCGTTCCGCACGGGTACCCCGTGTCGCGTGCGGCCCAGAAGGATGTTCGGGCGTGCATCCAGCAGATCGAGGACCTCGGGGGCATCGCGATCCTGGCGCATCCGCCCGGCGTGAACGTCAGGCCACAGCTTCTGGCGGATACACCCGCTTTGGCGGCGTTCGAGCTGTGGGCCTCGCATCAACAGGGGACCGGTGGCGGCGACCGCGAGCGTGAATGGGCGGCGGGGCTGAACGCGGGTATCTACTTGCCCGCCATCGCGACCGACGACGCGCACACCGAAGCGGACGTGGCGACCGCATGGACGTGGCTGAAGATGAAGTCGCTGTCGACGCGCTCGGTCCTATCGGCGATCCGGGCCGGCGCCTGCTACGCGTCGACCGGTCCGGAGATCAAGGATTTCCGCGTCACGGCCGAGACGGTTGAACTTCGCTGCTCGTCCTGCGCGACCATCTCCCTGCTCGGCCCGGGCGCCAAAAAGGCCGTGCGCCGGGGGCCCGCGAAAGGCAGAGGAATCAGCGGACACACCATCCCCCGGCCACACTGGCCGTTCGTACGGGCGGTCGTCACCGACCGCGCCGGCGGCAAGGCGTGGACCAATCCGGTCCTGCTGGACTGACACTCCTACCGGCGCCGCAGAAGGGCCAACCCGCCCAGGCTCAGCAAGCCCATCGTCAGCGGTTCGGGAACAGCCGCCGCGACCTGCCCGAAGTTGCCCTTGAGGATCTGCAGGTCGGTGGCGTTGACCACGCCGTCGAGGTTGAAGTCGCCCTGATACGTGCCGACGCCGCTGTCGACCCCGTTGTCCCACTCCACAAGCATCTCGATGTGGAAGATCATGTCGTCTTCGTCCACCACACCGTCTTCGTTGAGGTCGTACGGGTCCAGGTCCCCGCCCATGTTGGCGCAGAGGAGGTCGATGTCGTCGGCGTCCGCGTCACCGTCATCGTCCAGGTCGCCGTCCGTGATCCCCGGGTCATCAGAGGCCGAAACGGTCAGCACGGTGAAATACTGTAGTTCTCCTTCGGTCATGTATTCGAGGGTGTAGTCCTCCCCGTAGGTCGCGCCGATAAGAGGGGCCCAGTCTTCGGCGGCGCCGTCCCAGTAACGGATGGCGTCGGTGCCTTCGATCAGGTCCAGAAAATCCTCCAGCGAGTCGTCGGCGTTCCCGCGCAGCGCCAACATGCCGCCGTCGCGCATGTTGACGAAGCTGTCGCCGTCGCTGTTCTCGTCGATGGTCAAGCCCCACGATCCAACGGTGACGAGCGCGTCGTCGGAGATCGTCAGCGTCGCGGCGCCCTCCCAGCCGACGGTCAGTTCCACGTCGTTCCGCCAGGCCGAGCCGGACCCGTCGACCGTGACCGCGCCGTTCGAGCCGGCGTTGTAGCCGATGATGCCTTCCACCGACGTGACGTCCATGCCGGATGCAATCGTCATGGACCCGACGCCGTCGTGTCCGGCACCCAGGCCGCCCTGGCCGTCCACGTCCAGGTTCACGGTAACATCCTGCCCGGGCAGGTCGTCCCAGATGAAGGTCTGCGTGAGGTCGTCGACGCTGTCGAAGACCAGGTCGAGGTCGCTGGCGAGGCCGTGGGCGTTGACGATCCCCGCGCCGGTCAGTTGCCCCGGAGCCGCGTACAGCGCCCCGGCCTCGACCGACCCATTGTCGAAGTGAATCTCGCTGGCCGCGCCCAGCCTCGTGATCAACGAACGTCCTACGTCGACCTGGCCGCCGTCGGTGACGTTCAGCGTGCCACTACCGACAGACAGCGAGCCCTGTAGGTCCAGCAGAGACCCCGTGCCATCCACGGTCGCCACGTTCGTCGACCCGGCGTAGAGGCCGATAGAACTCGACAGGCCGCCCAAGGCTACGCTGCCGCCGTTGGTGATGCTCAATGTGCCGCTTCCCCATACGCCGACGCTGAGCCCGGTCCCGGCGTCCCCCGTCCAGGTCGAGCCGGGGCCGTCAACCGTGATCGAGCCAACTGAATCAGCATAGAGACCGAACATGACCATCGTGCCGGCATCGCTATGGTAGCTGACGAACGACCCACCGTTGGTGACGTTCACTTCCCCCTGGCCAGATTCGCCGATCCAGATATGGCCGTCGTGTGTCCACGACGAGCCGGCCCCGTCGATGTTGACCTCGCCCGTCGACCCGGCCATACGCCCGACGTAGTTCATGCTGCCGCTGCTGACCGTGCCGCCGTTGGTGATGGTCAGGAGACCGTCGCCCTCATCGCCGACCCGGAGTGGGTAGACGATATCCCAGCTCGACCCCGCGCCGTCGACCGTGACCTCTCCGGAGGCGCCTGATTCATCCCCCACGTGGGCGGCGTAGGCATCGGTGGTGTCCCCGGCGGTGATGTCCACCGCCCCCGTGCCGGTCTGCCCCACGTAGACGGAGGTGGCGTCCGTCCAGGTCGCCGGATCGGCCGGGGTGACGTCCCCGGTAGCGGTCAAGCCCGCGTAGCCCGTCCCCGCGCATACCCCAACCACCGTCAGCACCACCACAATTCGCTCGATCATGACGTCGCTCCCTTATTGAGACCGCGCAGCGTCTCTCCCTTTGCCGACCGGCGTTCGACCACGCCCCGGCCGGACACAACAGCGGGCGGCCCACGTCGCCGCCCTTCGCCTTGGACGTCTAGGCCTCGGCCCTTCGACGCAGCAGACCGAGCGTACCCAGGCCTAACAGGCCCACCGTCAGCGGTTCGGGCACGGCCGCAGCCGTTAGGCCGAAATGGGTCTTGAGGATCTGCAGATCGGTGGCGTTGACCACGGTGTCGCAATTGGCGTTGCCGTCGGCATAGCCGCCGGTGGCGCCGAAGCCGCCCTTCATGATCTGCAGGTCGGTGGCGTTGACCACGCCGTCGAGGTTGAAGTCGCCCTGATACGTTCCGGTCCCGTCGGCAGTCCCGTCGCCGTCGGAGTCGTACTCCACGAGGGTCTCCACCAGGAAGACCATGTCGTCTTCATCGACGTCGCTGTCGCCGTCGAGATCGTAGGGGTCCAGGTCGCCGCCCATGTTGGCGCAGAGAATGTCGATGTCGTCGGCGTCCACGTCGCCGTCACCGTCGAAATCGCCCGGTTCGCTGCTGGAATCCCAAGTCAGCTCTGCCGCCACGAAGGGCGTGGTCTGGTACGCCCAGCCGTGAATCCACTGGTGGACGCGGTCGCCGTTGTGGCGAAAGGCCACCCACCCGTAGTGCGTGCCGTCGGCCTCTTCCAGTTGGAAGGCGACCGTAGCCGTTGAAGGCGAGACGCCGAACGGCCATCCATTGGCGTGGCCCCAGCCGCCGAATCCACTGGTGAGGGCGCCGGTATAACCGGTCGCCGAGTCATTATTGTAGCTCAACGTGCCGTCAACGGTCCCGGCCGACGCACCGTCGGTCGGGTAAGGAAGCGCCGCGGTTCCGCCCGGGAGGTCCTGATCGGCCCAGTACCAATCGTGGGCCACCCACGTGTTCGGATTCGAGCCCGGCACCCGAGCGGGGTTGTAGATCGCGCCGTCGGCGTCAAGTTGCCCGCCAGCGCCGCCGGTCGGGGTCTCGAAGAGCACCGCATCGCCGGTGGCCGCGCCGGGGACCTTCACGTCCCGATGGGCGAACCAGACCATGTCGTCGGTGAGCTCGGCCTCGGGGATCAGATTGTTGTCGACGAACCCGTCCTGATTGTAGCGCTCCACTTCATTGACGCCGTCGGCGATATGCCCGACCTCGTAGACGTATTGGAAGTCACCGGTCTTGACGTTCAGCGCGATCATAGTCTGATCGTAGGCAAAGTACTCGACCCGGGGGGCGAGAATGTTGTCACGGTAATCGTACACCTGCAGGGCCGCCTCGGCCGACGAAACAGCGACAACGGCGGTGAACAGCCCGATGACCAGCTTCGTGATCGTGCTTCCAGTCATGCACATCTCCTTTGTTCGTGTCCTCTACCGGCGGCGCCGAAGCAGCGCCAGGCCGCCCAGGCTCAGCAGGCCAATCGTCAGCGGTTCCGGGACAGCTGAGGCGGACAGGCCGAAGTTGGCTTTCATGATCTGCAGGTCGGTCGCGTTGACCACGATGTCGCAGTTGGCGTTGCCGTCAGCGTAGCCGCCCACGCCGCCGAAACCGCCCTTCATGATCTGCAGGTCGGTCGCGTTGACCACGCCGTTGAGGTCGAAGTCACCTACGTAGGTGCCGGCGCCGTCGGATTCCCCATCGCCGTCCGTGTCGTATTCCACCAGGTTCTCCACCAGGTAGATCATGTCGTCTTCATCAACGTCCCCGTCCAGATCCATGTCGTACTTCTCGATCAGCACCGGATCGATCGTTCCGACGTTCGCACACAGCTCGTCGATATCCGGAGCGCCGACCTCGCCGTCGCCATCGAAATCGCCCGGGAGGCTCGCGGCCACGCTGGTCAGGCGGAAGCCGATGTCGCCGCTTTCGCGGGTGAGGCTTCGGATGCGGCGGTAATCGGCGTGCAGGTTGTCGGGCCCGTAGGCGTACTCGCCGTTGCGAACGATGGCGAACGACCCGAAGCCCAGGCCGCCCGTCCACTCGCCCACGTTGCCGTTCATATCGAATGCACCGTACGGGCTATCGGTGTTCTCGTGCTCGCCGACTTCGGTGCGGTAGTAAGGAGCACCGATGCCATCGACACCGCCGTCGCCGTCGTAGGTGGCGATATTGCCGGGGTCCGGATCGGTGACCGATCCGCCGTCGGCGATGTACCCCGGCAGCGTGTCGGAACTGGTGGCGTAGTCGAAGTAGTTGCCGGTGTCACCGTCGTTGGCGTGGAAGGCGGCCTTGACCCATTCGTCCTCGGTGGGCAGATAGAAGAACCGCTCGCCGGCCCCGGGGGAGTTCCGTGCGGCGACGGCCGCCTTGAGGCCGGTGCTGTCCGTGACGCCGTTGAGGAAGTAGGCGCCGTCTTCGGTGGTGGTCAGGTCCTGGGCGCCGGTGGGCATGCCGTTGCTCATCCAGTTGGCGTATCGGCACACGTCGCCCCAACTGACGTAGTTGACGGGACGGTCTTCCCAACCGGCGGCGATGGAGTACGTATAGCTGCCGGCTGTGCCGGCGCGCTGGATGTTACACCCGCCGAAGGGGAGATCATCTGGGTGCGCGTCGTCGTGTACGGGGTCGGCCATCCGGTCGTTGAACAGCGCGTAGGTGTCCGTGGCCCCGACGGCGTTGAGGAACTCGGTGTATTGGCCGGTGGTGACCTCGAACTTGCCGACGTCGTAGGCGTAGGCCACGGCGCCCTTGCCGCCGTCGTAGGTGTTGTCGAGGTTGCCCAGATTGCCCACGTTCAAGAAAGGCATATCCATGGCCGTGCTGAAATCGGCCACGAAATCGCCTGACAGGTCCGCCCGCGTCCCGGCGCTCGCGGCGCCGGCGCACACGGTAAGCACTGCAATTACAGTCAGTAACCGTTTCATCGTCTCTCTCCTTGCTGTTGGTGTCCCCGCCCTCGCAAGAGACTTGGATCCTGCGAAACGCATTATAACACGCCATCGCGAACACACAAGCGCTCGCCGCAGCGGCGTCCCCGGACTAGGAGACCATGGGCGAATCGACGTCGCCCCGGGCGCTCGTGCCGTCGCGAGTGCGCTGCTCGGCGATCCTGTCAGCCAGATCGTTGACGATGGCCGGGCAGTCGGACACGCGGTCGTGCTGTTCGGTGGGGTCGTCGGCAATGTTGAACAGCTCGCGATGCTCGGCGCCGTCGACGGTGCGAACGATCAGCTTCCAATCGCCGTGGCGCATGCCCAGCGCGTCGCCGCCGTGGAAGTTCCAGAACAGGCTGCGCTCGGATGGCTCGGGCGCGTCCCCGGCGATCAACGGCCAAATGTCCTGGCCGTCCCATTGGGGATCGGTGGCCGGCTGGGCCCCGGTTAGCGCCGTGAGGGTGGGCATCCAGTCGACCACCTGCACCGGCCGGTCGATCTGCCCTGCCGACAATCGCCCGCGCCAGTTGACGACCGTCGGCGTGCGGACGCCGCCTTCGTAGAGCTGGGCTTTGACACCCCGGAACGGCGCGTTCGAGCCCAGTCGCGGGTAGGCCTCCTGGTGGCCGGGGTATTGGTCCGTGCTGTGGAGGGCGCAATCGTTAATGGCGCCGTTGTCGGAGGCGAACACGATGAACGTGTTATCCCGCTGGCCCGTCCGTTCGAGCGATTCGAGCAGTTGGCCAATGCCGTGATCCATGTGGCTGGTGTAGGCGGCGTATTTCTTGAAGGACTGATCCCTGAGCGGATCGTCGTCGAACGTGTCATCCTCGTATTGGGCCAACCATGCGTCGGTCGGCTTGACCGGAACGTGGACAGCCGTGAAGGGCACGTAGGCAAACCACGATCGATCGCGGCTTTCAATCCACTGACGGGCCTCGCGGACGATCAAGTCCGTCACGTGGCCGGGCTCCTCGACCAACTGGCCGTTACGGTGCCATGTCACCGAGAACTCGCCGCGCTTGTAGCGGTGGTTGAACGGGTCGACTCCGCCGGCGAGGCTGCCGTAGCCGGTGTTGAACCCGAACTGGTTGGGCCCGTACCGTGGGTCCGACCCGAGATGCCACTTGCCGAACAGGCCGGTGTCGTAACCGGCGTCGCGCAGAACCGTGGCCAACGTGGAGTACCCATCCGGCAGGACCGGCGCGTTGGAAGGAACCGTCGCGTGCGGCCCGAATCGGCCGGGGTGCCGACCGGTCAGCAGGCTCACCCGCGTAGGCGTGCACATGGGACACACATAGTGCTGGGTGAGCTCCACGCCGCCTTGGGCGAGTGCGTCGATGACGGGCGTGCGGATGTCTGAGCCGTGTAGGCCCAGGTCGCCCCAGCCCAGGTCGTCGGCCAGGATGGTGAGAATGTTCGGCCGATCCAAGGGGGTCTCCTAACCGAGCCCGGCAACGGCCAGGAACTCATCGACTTCCGCCGTCGACTCGAACGCCACCAACAGCACGTCCACGCAGTCCAGGCCGATCACCCAGTCGATGCTCTCGGCGCGCTGGGCGGCGCTGAACTCCCCCTGGCCGAACAGCTTCATGCCGATGACGCCCTTGCCGTTGGCTTTGGCGCGTCGGAGCGCGGGGACGACCTTGGCCGGTTCGGCGTCCATGTTCGTGCCGACCGGATTGATCCGCGCGTGGATCACGTCGACCCATGGCTCGTCGGCGGCAGTCTCCAGTGACACGAGCGTATGACAGGACACGCCGTGAGCGCCAATGACGCCGCGAGCCTTCAACTCAGCCATCGCATCCATCTGGGCTCGATGCTGGTCGGTCCAATCCGCGTCGGCCACGCAGTGGATCTGCAGCAGGTCGATGACGTCGGCGGCCAATTCAGCCAGGAACCGCTCGATGGGCAGGTCCGGGCTGAGCAGGTCTGCTCCCGGCTGCGAGCCGACGGGCGCGAACTTGCTGACAAGCTGGTAGCTGTCGCGGGGTTTGTCGGCCAGGGCCTGGGCCATGTGCCGATGGCTGCCGTAGTCGTCAGCCGTATCAAAATACCGAATGCCGCGGTCGTAGGCGTATCGCAGGAGATCATTGAAGACGTCATCGCCCAGCCGCGTCTGGTTGGACTCCTTACCGCCCCCCACCGTCCCCGAGCCGATGCCGACCCGACACAGCTCCAGCCCGCAGCCCCCCACCTGCACCTTCTGGATACTGTCCGAACTCATACGTCGTCCTTCCTCGGTTGCTTCATCCTGATGGCCATCATCTACACGCCGGGCCCGGCTCGGTCAATCTGCGTTTGCAGTAGGTGGCTGAGGAGTTCGGCCCGCATCTGGTCGATCACGTTGGCAACGGCTGCGTCGGCAACGCGGTTGATGAGTTCTTCGGAATCGTTGACCTGGTCGAACAGTAGGTACGGCTCGCCGTCACGGTTGACCGCAAGCTTCCATTGTTCGTCCATGATCATGACTTCCCGCGCGTACTCGGAGACCGCCAACGGCCGGTGCTGGCGATACGGATCGTTGACCGTCGGCAGCAGCGAACGGGCGAACTGTTGGTGCTTCAGTTCGCCGCCGGCCAGTTCCACCAGCGTCGGCCCGATGTCGAACCACTCCGCCGGTGAGTTGGAGACCGCGCCGCCTCCCGCGGCGGCGGTGGCCGGGGTGCGGACCAGCAGCGGCACGCGGACGGCCCCGTTGAGGAACTGCATCTTGTAGATCAGCCCGTGATCGCCGTTCATTTCGCCGTGGTCGGAAGAGAAGACGATCACGGTGTTGTCCAGTTCCCCCCGGGCCTCGATGGCGGCGAGAATCTCGCCGATCTGGTCGTCAATCAGCGTAACGTTCCCGGCGTAGTTGGCCCGCATCGCGGCGATGTCGTCGGCCGAGAGGGCCTCGGGGGCGTAGTGCGCCATCACGCGGCCGAGGTGGCCCTTGGCGGCGCCGTCGATCAGCGCGTCGCGCGAGCCGACCGGCGGAGGCATATCCTCCGGCCGATACATGCTGGCATAGGGCTCGGGGGTGTCCCACGGTTCATGTGGGCCGCCGAAACTCACCCAACAGCACCACGGCTGATCGCGGCGGTAGCTTTCGAGATAGCGCTTGGCCTGCTGACCGACGTAGACGTCGGCGTAGTGCTCCAGCGGCAGGACGGAGGGGCGCACGACCCATGGCTTGTTGGCGAAGCGTTCGGCGTAGTCGGCCTGGTAGGGCTTCAGGAGCCCTTTGGCCTCCCAGTTCGCCGTCATCGCGCAGGTGCAGTCTGTGCTGGCGCGCGGGCCGGTGATTTCGTCGATGTCGTCGATACCGTAGGCGCGGATCAGATGCTCGCGGTCGCGCAGATCGCCGCTGTGGTGGTGGAGGTGGGTCTTGCCGAACAGGCTGGTGCGATAGCCGGCCTCGCGGACGGCCTGCATCCAGGTGGGCCATTCGGCCGGCATGTCGTACTCGAAGTTGTCCCACACGCCGGTGTTGTGCGGATATCGGCCGGTCGCCAGCGACACCCGCGCGGGGATGCAGATCGGACAGTTGGTCACCGCGTTGGTGAATCGCACACCCTCAGCCGCGATGCGATCCAAGTTCGGCGTCCGCACCCATCCGCCGCTGCAACCCAGGGCGTCGGCGCGACACTGGTCGGTCATGATGTACAACAGATTCGGCTTGGGCATATCGTCGATCCTGATGTGGGTAGGCTGGGAGTGTACCAGACGCGGCCCCAGAAGGCGGGCATCCATGAAGGATGCCCGCTTCGATGCGCTGAGGGCGGAGACTACTTCCGTCGTCTCAAGAGCGTCAGGCCGCCCAGGCCCAGCAGGCCGACCGTCAACGGTTCGGGCACGGCCGAGGCGGTCTGGCCGAACGTGCTCTTGAGAATCTGCAGGTCGGTGGCGTTGACCACGGTGTCGCAGTTGGCGTTGCCGTCGGCATAGCCACCGACCGCGCCGAAGCCGCCCTTCATGATCTGCAGGTCGGTGGCGTTGACCACGCCGTCGAGGTTGAAGTCGCCCCGATACGTTCCGTTGCCGTCGGCCGTGCCGTCGCCGTTGGTGTCGTACTCGACCAACGTCTCGATGTGGTAGATCATGTCGTCTTCATCCACCACGCCGTCGCTGTTGACGTCGTAGGGATTCAGGTCGCCGCCCATGTTGGCGCAGAGGATGTCGACGTCGTCGGCGTCAACGTCGCCGTCGCCGTCGAAGTCGCCCGGGACGCTCGTCTCAACCGGCGTCAGCAGATACGCGCCCTGCGACCCGTCGGCCATGGTGCCCGTGCCGGCGAATAAGGCGCCGGCGTTCATGCCGCAGCCTTTGTAGTAGAGGGCGAAGAGGTCTTCCATGGCCGCCAGGGCGGTTCGGTCTTCCAGGTCCACGAAGGTGGGGGTATCGGTGGCCCGGTCGATGGTCCAGTAGAACAAGCTATAGCCTTGCGAAACGTCAAAGGCATCGAAGAGCTCGTAGTAGCCGACCAGACCGTCGCCGTCGTTGGTGAACTCGAACTTGGGGGTGTCATAGTAACCGTCCGAGCGGGTCGAGAACGCCAACTCGTAGGTCATGTCGGTGTCCCAGTCGTAGACCCAACGGCCCTTGCTGAACAGGCCGTCGTACCGGTCGCTGCTGCCGCGCACGAGTCCCGTTGCGCTCAGTTCGTGGGGATAGTGATACTGCTTGTCGTCGGACACCCGCGTGTAGGCGGGATCGGTCAGGCCCAAGGCGACGGTGGTATCGGTGGCGCTGTCGTAGAACCAGCCCTGCAGGCCGATGTAGGTGTCCGAGGCGTTGTAGCGATAGCTCGTGCCGGTGATCTGAGCGGCCGCGTTGAGGCCGTTGGGCAGGGCTTGGTTGTGCCCGTTGGACTTCTCGAAGTACCCCCCCTGCAGGCCGTCCAGGACCTGCGTGGTCGTGCCGTTGTAGAACCACGCCCGCTTGCCGCCGGTGGCGGCGCCGTCGTAGGTGGTGGCTTCGCCGGCGACCTGGCCGGACGCGTTGATGTACCAGGCGTCTTCGTATCGGTAGCCATCGGCCCGGCTGAACTCGGCGCCGGTGGGGCTGATCTGGGTTGTGCTGGTCCCGTCGAAGATCCAGGCCACGCGGCCCATGTCGGTCGAGCCGCTGTAGCGGCGGGATAGCCCGTTGAGCTGACCGGACGCGTTGCCGCGGCGGATCTCGACTTCCATGTAGCCGTCGTCGCGAACGAACCCCGCCCCGGTCAGGCCGATTTGCACCGTGGTGTCGGTGCTGACGTCATACCGCCAGCCGTGCGTGCCGTTCTCCGTTGAGCCGCTGTACAGATAGGTCCGCCCGAAGGCGTAGTTGCCGTCGGGAGAGAGGCGCCCGGCGCGGGTCTTGACGTAGCCGTCATCGCGAATGTACTGCGCTCCGGTCAATCCCACGCTGGTGTGGGTGTCGGTGGCGTAGTTGTAGACCCACGTGGCGGTGCCCATGTTGGTGGATCCGCCGTTGTAGATGGTGTTCATCCCCAGGAAGTTGCCGTTGGCGGCGCCTTCCCAGCGGCTGGGGTAGAGGTACCCGCCGGCGTCCGTATAGACGGCGCCGGTCAGACCCAACGCGATGGTCTGCGTACCGTCATACACCCAGGGCGTGTTGGAAATCTTGCTGCCGTCGGGACGGTACTTCTCCGACTCGCCGGCCGCGAACTGCCCGCCACCATAGAAGCCCAGTACGTAGGTCTTCTGTTGATTGTCGGTGCTGCGGGTGTGGTCGGTGTCGAACAGACCGACTCGAGTGGTGGTCGTGCCGTCCGAGACCCACCACGCGTCGCCGTAGTTGTTGGCCGTGCCGTAGAAGATGCGGTTGCGGCCGAGGACCAGATCGTTGTCGGCGATCTGGAAGCTCTCGGCGTAGACCGTGCCGTCGTCCTTAATAAAGTCCGCGCCGCCCAGGCCCAGCCACGTCAGGTCATAGTCATCCGCCGCCGCCACACCGGCCGACGCCGCTGACGCCAAAGATAGCGCCACCATCGCGAAAACGATTCGCCTCATGACAGTCACTCCTTGTGTTCGAAATGCCCCCCCACGATCAGAACTCCGTCCAGACCGTGATTCTAGCACGGAAACCCCCTCCCGCCAAGGCGGCTAGGCCCGGTCCGGGCCGTCAGGATTTCACGAGCTGGTAGGTCCGTCCCGCCTGGGGTCCTCGGCTGAGACCGGTTTCGGGAAGGACAGCACTCCCCGTGGCATTTTGCGCCCCGGCGGTCTATATTGACTTGTGAGTTGCGTGCGAGGCCACCTTGGTCGCCGTCGCAACACACATCCGGTTCCGGGAGCACAGCATGCGGAGACTGCTGGCTGGAATCTGGTATTTTGCGATGATGATCGCCGGCATTATCGGCGCGGTCGTCAATCCGCCCACCTTGCCCGGAAAGGACACTGCTCTCTGGTACGTAGGCTCCGCTGTATGCATCATTCTCGGGATAGCCGGCGCGATCGCGACCTTCGTGGGCGCCGCACAGGGCGGCTTTGGCGTACCAGAGAGACCCGATTCGGGGGGCAGGTATCTCCCGACGAGTGGAATCCAAGGAGCCACGTCATTGGGTTACCCCAGGACGGTGAAGTGGCGTGGCCCCGGGTTCGTTGTTTACGAATGAGCTCGTAGGACGCGTAGGTCTGCTACGCACGCTACGGATATCACCCCTTCTTGAGGTCGTAGGTCTGACCGGCCTCGGTGTCGAAGGCGACCACCCCGTGGTCCTCGCCGGTGACATCCACGGATTGGCCGTCGCACGTAATGGCCGGCGCGCTGTCCCATGGCCATTCGAGGCGACACGGCCCGCCCCGCTCGCCGTGAATCGTGGCCGACTGGAGGGCGCCACCTTTCCAGGATGCGCTGACCAAGAACGCGCCTTCGGCGCGCAGGTTGGTGTAGGCCGCGTCGATGTCGGCCTTCCAGAGGGGGAAGATGCGAATCACTTCGTCCCAGCTTTGCAGCAGGAACGCCTGCAGCGGCGCCAACATCCCCAGGCTCTCCACGTAGGCGCCGATGTAGCTGTGCCCGGCCATGTTCCAGGCGCGGATCATTCCGCCCGGGCGGCGCCAGCGCCGCAGGTTCTCGGCAAAGGTCGGGATGTCGCGCTCGGGGTCGAAGGCGTCGTTGTGGATGTGCATCATGGTGGGCCAGGCCAAGAACCCACAGCCATTACGGCTGGGGGCCAGATAGTCCGGCTCGTCGAGTTTGTCGGGAATTCGGCCGTCGCCGATGTCGGCGCCCAGAAACGCCGGCTGGATCAGCGCGTAGCGGCGCTTCTTCTCGTCGCTGAAGCCGAGGGCGTCGAGGTCGTCGGTGGTGACGAGGTTATCCAGGATGTCCTGCCACTGGTCGCGATACTCGGGGTCCGTGTCCAGGGCCTCGGCCGCGCGGACGGCGCACTGCAAGCCGTAACGGGCGTGGCGGACCACTTGCGGCTGATCGGTGTAGTCTTCGACCTTGCCGGTGAACATCGATTCGCCCTGCATGCTGGGCCAGGCGTGATACAGGCCGTCGTCGCGCTTCTCCAGGAAGTCGGCGTAGAACAGGGCGCAGTCGCGAATGACCGGGTAGCCGGTCTCGGCCAGCCAGTCGCGGTCCATGGTGTAGCGGTAGCGCCACCAGTAGTAGCCGGCCACCCAGCCGGTCATGTAGGTCATGCGGCACAGCGCGCCCGTTCCGTAAGGGTCGCCCGCCACCGGGAACGGATAGCCCGCCAACTGAATGAAGGTGCCCCGACAGCCCCAGTAGTCCCGCGCCAATTTGCGGCCGATCTCCACCATGTGGGCCATGCCGGGAAAGAACGCGTCGCCGAGGTCGACGTGGTTGGACGCGTAGTCGCCCCAGAACCCCATCTGGTAGTTGATGTTCATGTGGTAGTCGCCGTGCCACAGGGAATAGTCCCGAACCGTGCTGGGCAAGGCCAGCCCCGGCGCGACCACGTCCCCCCGACACGTGCAGCGGCGGAAGTGCAGCATCTCGTACCAGGCGTCTTCCAGGACAGGGTCGTCGATCTGCACCGACGACTGGCCCCAGAACTCTTCGGCCAAGGCGACGGTGGCGTCTTCAAGTTGGGCCGTGGCCGCGGACAGGCCCGGCTCGAGCAGCGCTCGGGTCCGCTGACACTCCGCTTCGGCCCCGCCGTCATCGGTGCTGGTCGAAACAGCCACGGCCAGCTCGCCACTTAGCACATCCTCGTTGGCGAAGATATTGAGCACGGCGTCTTGCGTGTAGATATCGGCCCGTTCAATACCCAGGCTCGTTACGTAAGGCGCCAGGATGGTCCGAAAGCCCTCGGTGAATTCCAGGTCGGGATAGAACCGTTGCTCGATGACGAGTCGCCCGTCCAGCTCTCGCATTTCGGGCCCGGGCAGCGTGGTACATTCGCCCGATTCGATCGAGCCCCAGAAGTAGCGATAGCGGGCCCGGGTGTGAAGCGAGGCCGCCAACTGCTCCACCGGCGGGTCGGCCCAGCGATAGAGCGAAAACCATACCGGCCCGTGGATGCCCATGGCGGTATCGGCGTTCCAGTTATGCACCTGCCATCGCACCACCAACACATTCGGCGACGGCGCGATGAAGCACTCAAGCTCAATCGACACGCCGTTATCGAAGGAGATCGTGATCTCGGCTGTGCCTTTCTCAATCGTCAACCGCTGATGGATCCGCTGGCCCAACATGTCGACCGGCAGGTGCATCGCCAGTTCACCGACCGGCTTGGGGCACGGATAGGGCCGACGAGCGTAAGCGGGCCAGCCGTCGCAGATTTCCTTCATCCGCTTTTCGTCTTTTGGCTTGCCGCGCGTGGCTTGGCCTTCGCCGTAGACGAACTCGTGGCTGACCCAGCCTTCATCACGGATGCCGCGGGCCAATTCGTCGATGTGGGCGGGCGCGGGACAGGCGTCGAGGTCCAGGCGGCGGTCCCACACGTCCACCTTGCCGAACCGCCAGATAAGCAAATCGGATTTCTGATAGATACTGACCGACAGATCGCCGTTGCCCAGGATCAGTCCGTCTTCGGGTTCGAGAATCGGTGCGTCGGTTTCAATAATGTGCACAAGGACCTCCTGGCTTCATCCAGCCGTGCGTTGGCCCTGGATTCTACGCGCCCGGGTCAGCTCAAAGAAGTCAACGTTCGCTCCGGCCGGCCGGGAACGGTACAATGCCCCGCTCATCCGGCGCCGCGCCGGCCAGGGCTACCCGTACCCGGGGGGCCACCCGCCACGCCGGGACAATCCTACGAGGACCACAGCATGGCTCGATCGCTCAAGATGCAGCTGCTACCGATGATGGCCCTTTGCCTGTTCGCGCTGCCGCCAGGCTGCCAAGACAAGCAGCCCACCGACCCAGCCGCCAGCCAGCCCACCACCGACCAGGCCTCCACCAGCCGACCCACGACCGACCAGGCGCCCCTGCCGTATGGGTGGCGACGACTCGATCCGGTCTTCGGCCTGCCGGGCATCCGCACCGGGCACTTCTCCATCTACAGCCAGATGGCCCACGCGACCACCTACGACTTCGCGGTGCGGATTGAAGCGCTCTACGACTACTACGCCGACCGCTTCGAGGCCGAGCACTTCCCCATCAACTTCCCCAAGCTCGCCTTCCTGTTCGGCAGCAAGGAAGACTACGTCGCCGCCGGCGGGCACCCGACCATGCCGGGCCTGTTCATGGGCGGCCACGGCGATAGCGTCGGCGCCCGCTTCATGATGCAGACCTCCGACGCCAACTTCGGCGCCATCAGCATGGTCTCCTGCCCGCTGATGTACCATGAACTGTTCCATCAGTTCGCGGCCGTGGAGATTGCCCAGGCCGGCAACGTCAATCGCCATTGGCCGACCTGGCTGGACGAAGGACACGGGTCGCTGTTCTTCAATTTGATGTGGACCGGTGACGGCTGGGTCGACGGCGTGCTGACCGTCAGCTACCTCCACAGCGCCGTGATGGAATCGCCCAACTTCATCCCCCTGGAGCAACTGTTAAACATCGACGGGGCCGGCTGGCACCAACTGCTGGCTGAGGGCAAGGTCTGGGCCTGCTACATGCAGAGCATGTCCGTGCTGCACTACCTCTACGACGGCGAGGGCGGCAAGCACCGCAAGTTGATCGAAGCGTACGTTTATGAGATCAGCACAAACGCCAATGGCGAGAAGGCCCGGGCCCTGGCCGACGAGATCATCGCCCTGGAAGATGACTTCCTGGCCTGGTTCCGGGCCAACATGATTCTGCCCGAGGCCAGGTGGGCCAAGGACGCCGAGGGCAATCCCCAGGTCACGCCCAACGTGCGCGTCACCGGCGCCAAGTTCTACGAGGCCATGGCCGCCATGGCCACCAGCTACCTCGCCCGCGCCCACGCGCGCAGCCAACGGTTCGACAACGCCGAGGATTTCTGGGCCACCGCCGCCGCCGCCGAACAGCTCCACCTGCCCGCGCTCGGCGAGGCCCAGTGGCTGCCCGATACGCTCCGCCAGGAAATGCTCTGGTGGCGCCAGCGCTTGGAAGAGGGCCACGGGCCGATTGGTATGGAGCTGACCTACCCGCCCGAGGGCGGCCCGGCCCTGACGGTCACGCAGCCGAGGTTTGGGTTGGAGCTGACCGGCAGCTTCAAGATGAGCGCCACTGGCGTGGTCGAGAGCGTCGACGTCGAGTACGTCACCTGCCCGTCGATCAACCTGATCGAGGCCGAGGCCATCGTCAACGCTCGGGACAGCGCCAGCCGGCCCGCAGACTAGACCACGTTGAATTCGGAGCGGGCGATGACTTCGTCCTGGATGTTCTCGGCCAGGTTGACGAAGTAATCCGAATAGCCGGCCACACGGACAACGAGGTCGCGATACTTGTCGGGGTGCTTCTGGGCTTCGCGAAGGTCGGCGTTATCCACGACGTTGAGCTGCATCTCGAATCCGCCGCGGCGCAGGTAAGTCTCGATCATGGCTCGAAGCGCCACGTGGTTCTCGCGGTTGGCCATGAAATCGCGCGTGAACTTGGCGTTGAAGACCAATCCCCCCAGCGCCCGTTCGTGCTCCCAGCACGTGGCCGACAGAATCGCCGCCGTCGGCCCGTTGGTCTCGCGGCCCTGGGCCGGGCCCGCGCCGTCGGCCATCGGCCAGCCGGCATGGCGGCCGTCCGGGGTGGCCATGGTGTCGGTGCCCAGCACGTTGTGCATGATCCAGCAGAAGAAGCCCGGCACGTAGCGATGCCCGCCGATGTCGTTGGTCTCGGTGGTGTCCATCAGGAAGTGAGCGATGGTCTTGGCCAGGCCGTCCACGCCCGGATCGTCCACGCCGTACTTGGGTAGCGAGGTCTCAATCTCGCGCTTCAGCGGTTCGTGGCCTTCCCAGTTGGCCTGCAGAACCGCGTAGAACTCCGCCAGCGACATTCGGCCGGTCTCGTACACCAGATGCCGCACCGCGGTGAGGCTATCGACGAGGTTGGCCAGACCCACCCACGAGTGCTCCACCCAGTGGTAGCGGGCGCCGCCGTGGTCGATGTCCAGCCCGCGCTCCAGGCAGTCGGAGATCATGCAGTCGGCGAACGGCTGAAGGCCCGTGCGCATTCGTTGGTCCCACACGTCGTTGCACCACTCGGCCGCGTCGGTCGGCCGCTTGGCCAGGCCCGTCTTGACGCGCTCCAGCAATTCATCGAAGTCGGCCGCCGGGTCGAGGCTGCCGTCAGCTTCGCCGGCCATCGCCTCCAGGAGCGGCTCGGTGCAGTTGAAGTACGGACAGGCCACCCAGATGTTGGAGGCCCCGGCCACTTTGATCTCCACGCAGGTGGAGTTCATGAAGTTGTGGGAATCGGCTTCGCTGACGCCGTGCTGCCGAAGACCTTCGGAAATCACCGGGTCGTTAAAGAACGCCGGGCACCCCACGCCGTGGGCCAGCATCTTGACTGAGAAGTCCATCAACTCAGAGGGCGTTCCCTCATGCCACGCCACGCCCACCGTGGGGTACACCAGATGCGTGACCAGCCGCGCCATCAGGCACAGGTAGCTCAGGTCGCAGGTGACATCCTTGCCGTCCGGGCCGATGCCGCCAACGATCACGCCCACCGCCCCGCCCGGCCAGTGCATGCGGTTCTGCTGGATCAGCAGGCAACTGATCAACTCGAAAGCCCCGCGTTGGGTGAGCGTGCCGGCGGCGAGGTCCGCCTCGTAGAAACTGCGCAGCGTCTGGTCCATGCGGCCGTAGTTGTTCTGGGTGTGGTACTCGGCGAACCACCCGGCCAGCATGATCAGGTTCATCAGTTGGACGGCTTCGTGGAAGGTGGCCGGGGCGTCGGAAGAGATGTTGCGACAAATCTCGGCGAGCTTGGTCCACGTCTCGGCGCGTTCGGAGTCGGCGGTGACCATCGCCTCGCAGTCGGCCGACAGCTTGAGGATGAACTCGGAGAACGCCTGCATGGCGATCTCGCAACTGTCGTAGAAGACGGTTTTGTCGGGGTCGTCCGTCTCGCTACGCCGCTGCCGGATTTCGTCCAACGTGCCGCCCACACCGCGGCGGAACATGACCGCGTAATCCGGATGATGGTGACCCGTATCACCACCGGGATCGTTCGGCATCGACTCCAACGTTTGCCGCGCCGCGTCCAGGCGTGCTGCCAGGTCGGCGGGCAGTTCCTCGCGGGTCAGCCCGGGCTTGCCGATGACGATCTCGCCGGGCGAGAGCGGAACGGGCATGGCACCAAGCAGCGCCGCGAATCGACGCGCCTTCCAGATCGCCCACGGCTCATCGTCGGTATGGGTCTTCCAGGCCTCCGCCACGGCGATGGTCTGCTCCGGCAGGTCGCCCTTGGGGAGCTTGTGCAGGGCGAGACATTCATCTCGAAGCTGCTGAAGGTCCGGCGGCAGTTCAAAGGCGGCCGGATCAGTCAATGTATGTTCCATCGTGTCAGACATTGTGTTGGTTCACTCCAATGCGATGGCCGGCCTCCGGGCTATCGAACGGCCTTGGGCCGCCGTTACTGCTAATTCTAGCACGCCCGACCGCGATTGGGGGGGGCGATTTGGCGTCGCGACAGAGGCGGCCTTAGGTGACGCTCTTGATGAAGTCGACCTCGTCCTGGCTGAACGGCGTGCCGTCCATGCGGAGAATGTCGTGGAACCACAGTTCCGGCTCGGGAATCGCCTCGCCCGGCTTCAGGAACGCGCCTTGGTCCCGAAGGTCCTCCAGCTTCAGGACCGTCTCCCAGTTGAAATGGGTTTGGCTCTTGCCAACCACGAAGCCCCAGTTGATGGCGCCCACGTGGTGTTTCTTCAGGATCGGCATGGAGTGCTGGAACGTCGTCCCGCGTTCCCGGGCCATGTACTCGGTGCAGACAATCGGACGGCCTTCGAAGGTCTCTTGGTGGGCGAGGATGATCTTCTCCAGCAGCGGGCCGTCGTAGCAGTGGAACGTGATCACGTCCGAATTGGCCGCATTGGTGACGATGCAGTCTTCGCCGCCGGCGCCTTCCAGGCAGGCCGTTAGCGGCTGGGAGGGCCCGACCCCCCGGGCCCACTCCCACGCGGCCGTCAGCAGCGGATTGGCCTTGCCGCCCGGCTCGTTGTACAGGTCCCACATCAGGACACGCTCGTCATCTTTGAAGCGAGTGATCACGCCGGTGACGAACTCGCGCAGCCGCTCGCGCTCGGCCTCGGAAATCGTGCCGTCATGAAACTGTTCGACCAGCTTGTAGCCCGGGCTTTGCGCCCAGCCGCAATTGTGGACGCCACGGATCGGCGCCAACTGCGGACCGCCCACGGGGTCGGGGCGGTGACAGTCGTCGAACAGCGTCAGCAGGATCTTCATGCCGTGCCGATCGGCGATGCCCAGGAAGTCGTCGAGGCGTTCGATGAACCCATCCCGGTCGACACTCCACAGCAGATCGTGCAGGTAGACCCGCATGGTGTTGAAGCCCAGATCCTGCCCCCAGCCGAGTTCCTTGTCGATGGTGGCCGGGTCGTAAGAATCGGCCTGGAACATCTCCAACTGATTGACGGCCGAACTGGGGAGGAAGTTACAGCCGACCAGCCATGGCTGCTTGGCATACCATTGTTGCGCCTGCTCGATGGACCATCGGGTCATGGTTGTGCTCTCCATTACGGGTGACCGGAGAGTCTGCCCAACTTGAGGCCATCATGCAACCGGCGATTGCGCCAATTCCCCGGTGGACGGACGAGCCCTGAGAGCCTATCACTACATCTCCGAAGGAAATGGCGATTTGATGAAGGGACTTCACGATGCAGATGCTTGATCTGGGCGGTGACCGATGGACGGTCGCACAGAAAGGCTCGACCGAAAGCATTCCGGCGACCGTGCCAGGATGTATTCACACGGACCTGATGGCGGCCGGGTCGATCGACGATCCGTTCTTCCGTGACAACGAGCTGAAGCAGTTCTGGGTCGGTGAGACGGACTGGGTTTACAGCCGTACCTTCAAGGCGTCGAGATCCCTGCTCGCCCATGACTGCGTACTCCTGCAGTGTGACGGTTTGGACACGCTGGCCAAGATCGAGATCAACGGGCGAGTTGTGGGGCGCACGGACAATATGTTCCGGGCCTGGGAGTTCGACGTCGCCCGGCATCTAACTACGGGCGTCAACGAGCTTCGCATCACCTTCGCCTCGCCCGTGGTCGAGGGCATCCGCCGGGACAAGGCGCGGCGGCTTGAGGCGGTCGGCGACGACACGAAGCTGGTGGGGAGCAATCATCTTCGCAAGGAGCAGTGCAACTTCGGCTGGGATTGGGGTCCGATGTGCGCGACGTCGGGCATCTGGCGGTCGATTCGGCTGGTCGCCTTCAACACCGCGCGTCTGGGGGGCGTGGAGATCCGCCAGAGGCACGCCAAGAATCGCGCAGACCTGGATATCACGGTTCCCGCGGACGTCGTTAAGCGTTCGTCCCTGACGGCCGTGGTGACGCTTCGCGACGGCAAGAAGATCGTCGCGGAGGAGATCGTGTCCTTGCGCAAGGGGCGCGGCCGAGCGGCGGTGACCATCAAGGACCCCAAGCTCTGGTGGCCCAACGGCATGGGGGCGCAGCACCTCTATACGCTCGATGTTCAGCTCATTGGCGCCGACGGAAAGCGGCTCGACCGCCGGCAACACCGCATCGGCCTGCGGACCATCAAGAACATCCGCAAGAACGATCGCTGGGGCCAGTCGTTCTACTTCGAGGTCAACGGCCAGGCGTTCTTCGCCAAAGGCGGCAACTGGATTCCAGCCGACGCGTTTCAGAATCGCGTCACCCCGGAGCGCTACGCCGACCTGCTGCAAAGCTGCGCCGAGGCGAACATGAACATGCTGCGCGTCTGGGGCGGCGGCATCTATGAAGACGACACGTTCTACGATCTCTGCGACGAGCTGGGCCTGATGATTTGGCAGGACTTCATGTACGCGTGCGCCGCCTATCCGACGGACGATCCTGCCTTCTTCGAAAACGCCAAGCTCGAGGCCGTCGAAAACGTCAAGCGGCTGCGTCAGCACCCATGTATCGCCTTCTACTGCGGCAATAACGAAGTCGAGATGTGCGGCCTGGTCAAGGACGACATCCCGTTCCGCATGACGTGGGCAATGTACAAGCCCTTCTTCGACACGATGCTGGCCGGCGTGGTCAAGAAGCACCATCCCGGCATCGACTACATCCCGTCGAGTCAGTTCTCGCCCACCGGCGACCGCAGATTCTCCAGCAATCCCGCCTGCGGCGACGCCCACGTGTGGAATGTCTGGCACCTCAAGGAACCGTTCGAGTGGTACCGCACCAGCCTGCACCGCTTCTGCAGCGAGTACGGGTTCCAGAGCTTCCCCGAGCCGCGCACCCTCGAAACGTTCACGGTTCCCGAAGACCGCAACCTGACCAGCCGCGTGATGGAGCATCACCAGCGAAGCGGCATCGGCAACTCGCTGATTGCCCACTACATGCTCAGTTGGTTCCGCATGCCGGTCGGCTTTGAAAATACGATCTGGCTCAGTCAGATCCAGCAAGGCCTGGCCATCAAGTATGCGGTCGAACACTGGCGTCGCCACATGCCGCGCTGCATGGGCAGCCTCTACTGGCAGATCAACGACACCTGGCCGGGCCCCACGTGGTCGTCGCTCGACTATTTCGGCCGCTGGAAGGCCTTGCACTACATGGCCCGCGCGTTCTACTCGCCCCTGCTGGTCACCGGCCTGGAAGATATGGATCGCAAGACGGTCGAACTGCACGTCAGCAACACCACCGCCGCCCCGGCCACCGGCAAGGTGCAATGGACCCTAACCACAGCCGCGGGAAAGACGGTCGTGGACGGCCGTTCGCCGGTGAGGGCCAAAGCCAACGGCAACACCCGCGTGACCACGCTCAAGCTGCGCGATGCCGCGGACCAACACGGCGCCGGCAACCTCCTGCTCTGGCTGGAACTCCTGGTCAAGGGCAAGGTCGTCAGCCGCAACCTGGTGCTGCTGGTGCGCCCCAAGCACATCGAACTACAAGACCCCAAGCTGCGAGCCACCGTCCGCCGCGGCAAGCGTGAGGGTGCCTACACCGTCACGCTCTCGGCCGCCCGCCCAGCCTTGTGGGCCTGGCTGGAACTGGAGGGCTTCAACGCCCGCTTCAGTGACAACTTCCTATCCGTCCGCCCCGGTCTACCGATCACCATCGAACTGACCCCGAGCGAAGAGACAACATTGGCCGAGGTCCGCAAACGTCTGAAGGTCCGGAGTATCTTCGACACGTACCAAGAGCGTACAAATCAGCTCGAACACTAGGAGCTCCCAATGGCAGAGACGACTCCAGCCTTTGACACCCCCGCGACCCCGCCGCCAGCACCGAGTGCACCGCGCCGGCGGAAGTTCTGGCTTGGCTATTTGCTCTCGGTCCTGGGCCTGGCCGGAGCATGCCTGTGCGTGGTGGTCTTCGTATTGGGCATTCTCGCCACGGTCTCTCGCGCCTCTCAGCAACGCGCCCTCATGCCGGGCGAGGCCGAGTTCGAACTCGAAGCCGGCCACTACGTCATCAACTATGACCACGTGTCGCACATCGATGGTCGGTCGTTTCGGTCGCCGCCCTTGTCCGACAGGTCGGCCGTCTCATGTCGCCTCGTCCACGTCGAGACGGGCCGGGAGTTGTCGCTTTCCCCCACGGCCACGAAGTCAACCTACTCAATGACCTACATGGACGAACACTACAGCGGCGTGACGTTGTTGAAGGTGACGGTCGACGAGCCAGGTCGATATAAGCTGTATGGCGAACCGCTGCCCGGAGCTGATGCAGCCAAGCCGTACGTTCTGGCGCTAAGCAAAGGCGGCTTCCTCAAGGGGATACTCGTCGGTGTGCTGACGGTGTTTGTGGGCTTTGCGTTGGGTCTGGCAGGCCTGGCAGGTCTGATCGTCACGATCATATTGCACGTCATCCACAGAAAGAAGCGCCGCGCCTACGTCCCGGCCCTCTAGCGCGGGCCGTGACGCGAAGGACTGAACCTGGCCTCGTTGGCAGGAAAGGACAAACGAAATGAAACGTGCACGAATGATCCTCATCGCGTGTGTCGTCGTGACCGGATGCGAGCGCATCGTACCCTCTCTGAAGGTGCTCGACACGGCATCACCCAGTGACTTCGTTGGGTCCTGGCGGGGCACTGCCGTTGACCGCCCGAACGAGGGCACGGAAAGAATGACGATGAGCCTTCTGGTCTCCGCCCCGCAAGAAGGACGCTGGACGGGCATCGTCTCGGGTTCCGTTACGGACGGGAAGCAGCAGGAAGTCACACTGGCTCTCCGTGGTAACAAACTGGCATTTCGCCTGCCCGGGAAAGGCTGGCCGATGGACATCTGGCTTGGCCTCGAGGCCGAAAGCAAAGATTCTCTCCTCGGGGTCGGCCTTCCGGCCCCAGGGCCCGGATGGGGAGAACGGGAAGACAGCTTCGGGATCAAGCTTGCGAAACAGGAGGGCGGCGCCTTGAAAGAAGACGATACGGCGGAACACACCTATATCCGCGACTGGCTGGTCTGCGGACCGTTCCCTGGCAGAGCGCTAACCGCAGAGGAAGGCGAACGGATTGCGGCGACTGGCTACCGCTTCGTCGAGCGCCTCCGGGGACGGTTCCTGGTCGACTACCTGGAATCCGCCGGGGGGGAGACCGCGGTGCGTCCAACTGAGGGGGCCACCGTCACGTACTCAGATGGGACATCCCGCCAGTGGCAGAGGCATACCTCGCCGACGGACGATGTCCGCTTCGAGAGTGTCTTCGGCGCGCCCTACCGTGAGCCCGGGCCGTGGCCCTACCACTTCGCTGTGATGTACGGTTACACGACCGTCCAAAGCGCCACCGGCCGCAGAACGTTCCTGGAGATAGGCACCGACGACAGCGGGAAGGCATACCTCAATGGCGAGCTCGTTCATCGTGCGCACGTCATTCATGGCACGAACAAGAGGGACTTCGTGCCCGTCGAGCTGACCAAGGGGGAGAACACGCTCCTGGTCAAGGTGGAGAACTGCGCTGGGCCAGGCGGGTTCATCGCTCGCATCGTCGACCAGCCGCCCAAGACACTTGCGAATCTGGCGATGGACGAAGAGGACTTCGGTAGCAAGCACGCTCGTCTCTGCGACTTCCTTACGGAGCGTGGGTATGAATGGACACACGCGATGACCCCCAAGGGGGATGTGTTCGTCTACAGCGTCTACCCTCGTCACTATGCAGCCGCACAACGCGCTCTGCTGGAAGCCGTCGAGGCAGGCGACGTGCAAGCAACACCGATCGAGTAACTACTGCACCGTGGCCAGATCGTGCGGCCGCGGCTAATCGGGACGGTTACCGTTCATGGAAGCCACAAGAGGCAACCGTTCCGCTTTGTTCCCTACGGGTTAGCAATTATCCGCCAGGAGACCATGCCGATGAAGACAAGGCGATACATAGTATTCACCCGGGAAAAACGCGACGTGCTTCTCGAGTGCCCGCCGCACTTCCGCATAGCGAACTGCCCATTAGACTTCCCCCTCCCTCCTGCAGAGATTGGCCACCACCCGATGTTTCTCGACATCTCATATGAGGAGCGATCTGGAGTCCGGGCGGTCAGGGAATTCAGCTATCACTTGGCTGAGAAGCCAAACTTCGACGAACACGTTGTTGTGCCTGTCCCTGATTGGAGTGCAAATCTTTGGATTGCATACGAAAGGTCCCGAGAAGTGTTGGCACTATTGAACGCCATTTCTCCGGAGTTCTTCCTGGCTTATGGCGTTAGGCAATCGTGGTTCACGAGCCTGACTGACTTGAGTCGCTCGGCGGAATATGGTCAGGAGGGGTATAATCATGCGTATGAGACGGAGGTAGGCCCAATACTGCCCTCCGAGGGCTATGACCTCATAGATCCTGTGGCGCTAGAGATGATGGATCAATCGACAGGGGACAGAACCGGCATTCCAACGGCTCAGCTCTTTGAGATCTACCTCACTGCCCCAGATTCGGATCTGAAAGGTCTCTACCTGAATGCATGTGACGTGCTGTCGAAGGCGATAGGGCTGATGGACTCAGAGATCAGTGTATCCTTCCTGCTAATGATCACGGCGATCGAGGCGTTGGTCCACATTGAGCACCTAGATGGAGAGGGCAAGAACTGCACCACGTGCGGGCAGCCCATGTACGCGGTGCGCAGAAAGTTCAGAGACCTTCTCGATAAGTATTGCTTTGAGGTGCCCAAGAAGAAGAAGGATGAAATCTATACCTTGCGATCAACTCTAGCTCATCAGGGGGGACTGCTTCCGAACGAGGGATCGAGAAAGCCGTATATTGAGGATCAGAATGACTTTGATCGTGCTCATGCCTCAACGATTGGCTCAATCGAGTTCCAGAACATGCTGAAGATCGCAAAGACGTGCTTCAAGGCATTCCTGCTCATGAACAGAGATCGCTTCCTGTCTCAATCGCTCGAGGCTGACTCCCCAACTCCGTCATGAGCCTTATGGGCAAAACGGGACGGTTACCGTTGCGAGTACTAGCAACCCTCCCGTTTCATACGGAAGCCTACTTTCCAATCAACTTCCGCTTCGCGTCGAGGTAGTAGCGGTAGTTGTCGTAGGAAATATCCGGGGGCACGAGGTGATCGAGGTGGGGGATGAACCCGCCCTGGTCGAGCAGGGGCTTGAGGCGTTCCATTTCGGCGTCGATGGCTGAACCGCCCTCGACCAGGGGCACTTTGGCCACGGCGCCGCGGATGAGCAGCTCCTTGCCGAACTCTTCGCGCCAGGCGTAGGCGTCCACGCCGGCGGCGACTTCCAGCGGGAACATGATGTTCACCCCTTCTTCCATCCAGTTGGCGACGATGTCGTGCGGGTCGCCGTCGCAATCGACCATGGAGATGCAGGCGCCGCGAGTCTTGGCGGCCATCATGATGTCGTGATAGCTCGGCTGGATGAACTCGCGGAACATGTCGGGGCTGACGAAGGGCCCGTTCTTGCTGGCCATGTCTTCCCACCAGTTGACGTGGTCGATCGGGGTCTCGCCCAAAGCTTCGATCTGGCTAGCGCAGAGGGTGGTCCAGGTATCGAGCATGTCGCGGATCATGTCGGGGAATTCGTAGAAGGCCGTGGAGACGTTCATGAAGCCCATCAGCCCGCGGAGGAAGGCGTACGGGCCGCAGAAGAAGACGCTGTTGTAGCAGCCCTGGGCGGCTTTGGCGCGAGCGGTGTCGATGGTCTCTTGCGAGACGGCGCGACAAGAGGCGGCCGCATCGTAACGGAACTTCATTTCGGCCCAGTCGTCGGGAGTCTCGACCGGAAACTTGATGTAGTGCGGGATGGAGCTTTCGTCGGTGCTGCCGTCAAAGCATTCGGCGATCACGCCGCCGGCGTCGCGCTGGATGACCGAGCCTTCCTTCTGTTCGATAATCTCGTGCTCAAAGGTCGGGTCCATGCCCGTGTGTAGGCCGATGCCGTGGCAGAACTCGTCGTCGTCGAAGCCCATGTAGGCGTCGACCTTGGCGTTGAAGGCGTTGTTGGTCTCCTCGGGGGTCATCTCCAGGTCCATGCCCTCCGCGAGCCAGCGGCGGATGGTCTGAGGCCAATAGCCGAACTCGATGTCGGGGACGCGATCGACCTCTTGATAGGTGAAGACCTTGAATTGACGACTCTTGATGCCGCTGCGCGGCGCGACGGGATTTGTGTCCAGGGCCATGGGGGTGGTACGCCTTTCTGGTTTTCGGGAATCGGATCGGGGGACAGAGTACCCATTTTCAGCCCGTTCTTCCAGCCGGGCCATCTATTCAGCCTGAAAGGCTGAGATTCGTCAGCCCGTTGGGCTAAACGGCAACAACAGACCGGCCTTTGGGACTGCCTGTCCCCTGGCCCCCGGGGGGGGCTACACCAGGGATGAAGACGCGCCGCATGGCTCCCGCGCGCCCCAGGTGTCCCGCTTCATCCAGGTTCATCCCCCCCGTGGGGAGTCATGTCAGCTTCAATCGCTCGACTGGCCCGTTCAATCCCCTCTTTCGGAGAAAAGGGAGCCGGCGATATTGGGGGGTGTTCTTGGGAATCTTGACATTCCTGCTAGCCACCCAGTGGAGTTCCCGTGGGAGCTTGGAGAGCGACGCGCAGGAGTCACGGCGCAGATACTCCTCCAACCAAGCAAGCTTCTTCTCTATGCATGACACCTCACTCGTCGTCGCGGAGTGGACCTCAACAAAGTAGACAAATGGCCCTGCACTACGATGATATCCAATGGCGAAGTCCCACCGATTTGCCTGCGGCTCATCTTTCGCGCAGTCCTTGTCGATATTCACGCTCCCAAGCAGATGAGAAGGGATTTTCGCAGAGATCCGACCACGTCCCTCCTTCTTAGGGATTGCTAATAGCCCCCCCCGATACCGAAGGACCTGAATTGTCTCGATAACGGTCTTGAACTTTCTGGTGGACTGCTTGGGAGTCTTTGATGCAGCCATCAAGCGACGCCCCCTTCGACCAGGGCATCCCCAACGATGTCCGCTATGTCCCCAGAGAACCCACTCAGCCCGCCCCAGCCCGCCACGGCAATATCTTCGTCGCCAGGATCGAGGGAGGAAATGTCGCGAATCACTACCCCTTTGTCGCCACGATCAAAATAGTACGTCCTGTCTCGTACGTTGAGTGCCGAAATCAGAATCTCGCGAATCTGTGGGCTCAGTCGTTCGATGCGGAAGATATCCTTCAACGCACGGATAGCATGACGCTCCTCGACGCCTTTGAGTTCCCGCAATGCCCACACCACATCCAGAACAACCGGTGAATGCGTGGAAACGATAACCTTGTAGCCACGATGCAGCAACTCAAGCATCACTAGACAAAACGAGAGAATCGCTTGAGGGTGCAACCCCATCTCTGGTTCCTCAATCACCACAGTATCAACGTCGGACTTCTTCGATGCCTTTGACCCAGGCATTAGCCAGTAGATCCCAAGCAGCAACGGTGTAAACTCTCGCTGTCCGGCAGACCATGCGCTATATGGCAGCGATTTCGCTCCTTCTTCGGGGACAAGCACGACCCTTCGTCGTTGTGCGTCTTTCTCAAGCATCAGCCTCCCCCCGACATACACGCTCTTGTCCAACAGATCGCGGATGCCCTGCTTCAGCCGCCCCACTTGCGGAAAGATGGCTTTGCCCGTTCCCAAGCCCTGATCCATCAGGCGGCGTAGGGCCTCGCTGAAGTTCCGCATGCAGAAGGGGTCACCCGCTTGAAAACTCATAAAGTGCCGTGGCCACCCGTCCTGGAGAATCAGTACACGCTGAGCAGGGATGAGAAAGACCGATTCGTTCGTGTGAACACGCGGCGGCGGGGTAATGACTCGCTTCTGGATGTCTACGGTCTTGCCGTCGACGAAGACTTTCGTCTTCTTCGACCAGATGGATTGCATCCCGCCGCCGAAGTAGAGCGACAGGTAATCCGCTACACGATCGCCCCCGTGCAACCAATCGAAGCCATGGTGCCTCAGCTCCTTTCGGATGAATCCCGGATCCGCGAGGGCCTTGAACAGTTGTGCCAGCAGACTCTTGCCGCTGGCCTGTGGCCCGACAAATACCGTTAGATCACCAAACTCAACGGTGCCCTTTGTGATCGGGCCGAACGAGCGTACGTTTAGCGTTTTCATGCTTCTCACCTATCGAGGGACACAATACCTGTTCCATAGCGTGGCAATAGCATCTTCTGCTCTTTGCCAAGACCTTACCACTTTCCCCCTGCAGAACCAATCGGGGTAGTTCCCATTTCCAACAAGTCCCCATTCAACTGGGGTCGCTCGGCCGTTGACGGTGCCGAGGTCGATGCTAGACTGCACGCATGCCGCTTTGGTCGCAGGCCAACAGCCTGCATTCCCTGAAAGGAACGCCACCGTGAAGCTCAAGCCGTGGAGAGAGTACACCAACGAAGTCGACCGGACCCGCCCCAAGCGAATGAAGTGGTGGTCCGATGCCCGCTACGGCATGTTCGTTCACTGGGGAACGTATTCGATTCTGGGGCGCAACGAATGGGCCCAGGGCTTCGAGGCGATTCCGGCTGACGAGTACGACCAACTGGCCGACCAATGGAAGCCCCGCCGCGGCACGCCGCGGAAGTGGGCGAGGCTCGCCCGTGACGCCGGCATGAAGTACATGGTGCTGACCACCAAGCACCACGAGGGCTTCTGCCTGTGGGATACGAAGCAGACCGACTACAACGCCGTGAACCGCGGCCCCGGCCGAGACCTGGTGGCTGAGTATGTCGACGCCTGCCGCGAGTTCGGGCTGAAGGTGGGCTTTTATTACTCGCTGATGGATTGGCGCCACCCGGACGGCGCTCGCAGCGGCTTCGACCCCGAGGCCCGGCGGCGGTTCCTGGACTTCACGCACGGCTGTGTGCGGGAACTGATGAGCAACTACGGGACAATCGATATCCTGTGGTACGACATCTCCCGCCCGTTCGTGCATCCGGAGGGCTGGGACTCGTTGGCGCTGAATCAGATGGCCCGCCACCTGCAACCGCACATTCTGATCAACGATCGCTCACAACTGGATGAAGACTTCACCACGCCGGAAGGTCGCGTAGCCCCCGAGGGTGAAGGCCGCGCCTGGGAAGCGTGCATGACCTTCAACCACACGTCGTGGGGCTACATGCCGTCGGCCGCGGTGGATGCTCACACGCCTCGCGACATCCTCAAGATGCTCAACATCGCCTGTGCGGGGCAGGGCAATCTGCTGCTGAACATCGGACCCGATCCCGAAGGCAACGTGCCGCCCGAATCGGTCGGGCCTCTCAAGACGGTGGGCAAGTGGCTCGCCCGTTACGGCAAGGCCGTCTACGGCCCGCGCGACCGGGCGCAGTGGACGGCCTCGGGCTGCGGCGACTTTTCGGCCCGAGGCAAGAAGGTCTACTTCTGGTGTCGCTACTGGGCGGCGCCCGCGATCGGCATCGGCGGCCTAACGAGCAAGCTCAAGAGCGCCCGCTACCTGGATACCGGCAAGCCGGTCAAGTTCGAGCAGAAAGGCCCGCACATTCTGCTGAAGGACCTGCCCAAGACCTGCCCGGACAAGATCGCGGGCATCCCGGTGATCGAACTGGAGTTTGCGTCGAAGCCCAAGCAGGTGTGGTGCGCGAGCTTGGACGTCTTCCGGATGAAGAGCCAGGAAGGCAACTGGTGAGGCCGCCCGCCGGGCTTGACCGGTCGCACGTTGTGCCGGTAGCGTAATGTTCTTCAGTACCCCTCACAGGAGGACGTCATGAAGCGCACATGCCTGTGTCTGATCATTGCCGTTGCGTTGGTCACGTCGGCGTTGGCTGAGGAACCGGCGACGCGGGCGCCCAAACCAACCACGCAAGCGTCTCAGCCGACCACACAGCCGGCGGAACCGACCACGCAGCCGGCCAAGCCGGCTTTCTTGGCCGCGGCCCGGGAGGCCCGGATCACCAGCACGCGTGATCGCGAGAAGGTACATCAGGACATGTACGCCCGGGCCCTGGTCCTTTCGGACGGGGCAACCCGAATCGTGGTGCTCACGCTGGACTGGGGGGCTCTAGGCCTCGGCCCGACGACACAGGTACGCGAGGGCATTGAAAAGGCCACCGGCATCCCGGCCGAGAACGTGACCATCAACAGCAGCCACAGCCACAACGCCGGTGGGCCCGCCGACGGGGAGAAATGGGAAGACGGCCTGAGCTACATCGACTGGCTGGTCAAGACCTGCATCGACCTGGCCACTGAAGCCAACGACGCCCTCGAACCGGCCGCGATCGGCTACGACCGCGTGCCGATCCAGATCGGCTTCAATCGCCGCCTCATGCAAGACGACGGGAAGGTCACCATGGCCATCAACCCCGCCGGGCCGGTGGCGGCCTGGACGGACGTGATCGCCATCAACACCACCGCCCGCCCCGGCCGCGTGGCGGTGCTGTTCACCTACGCCGCCCACCCGGTGATCACACAGTTCACGGACGTGGTTAGTTCCGACTACCCCGGCTCGGCGATCGCACGATTGAAGAAGCTCCTGGGTGACGGCGGCACGGTCGAGACCGGCGGGGTGTTCATGTTCGGCCAGGGCTGCGGGGCCAACATCAACGCCTTCCCCCTGCGCGGCGGGCCGGAAGCCTGCGACGCCTCCGGCGCCAAGCTCGCCAACGCCCTGCTGCGGGGCAATCTCGAGGGAGTCAAGCCCGGGGCGATCCGCGCTGAATCGCTGACGCTGACGCTGCCGTTCCAGCAGGCGCCCTCGGCAGAAGAACTGAAAAAGGCCGTCGAAGACAATCCCGACGACGAGCGCCTCGCCAAGCGGCTGGAACTGGTCAAAGAGGACAAGCTGCCGAAATCGCTGGCCTATCCCATGACGGCCATGGCGATCGGGCCGGACCTGGTCATCCTGTCCCTGCCGTACGAAACGTTCGTCGACTACCAGCTCTTCGCCGACGAGGCCTCACCGTTTGCCCACACCGTTACGCTGGGTTACTGCCTCGCCGGGCCGTATGTCGCCACGGCCGCCGACTACGAGATGGGCGACCGCGCCGGCTATGAAGCCTACGGCAACCCCACCAGCGGCGGCGGCATGCCCCTCGAGCCGGGCGTGGAGAAAATCCTCCAGGACGGCATCGTTCAGTTGTTAACGAAGCTCAAGCAGGAGCCCACCCCGTGAGACCGAACATCGTCTTCGCTTTCGCCGACGACTGGGGCCGATACGCCAGCGCCTACGCCCAGCATGAAGGCGCCAACTCGCTCAGCGCGCTAATCGACACCCCCCACTTCGACCGGGTCGCCGGCGAGGGGGCGCTGTTTACCAACGCCGTCGTCCCCGCGCCAAGCTGCACGCCCTGCCGCAGCTCCATTCTGGCCGGGCAGTACTTCTGGCAGACCGGCATGGGGGCGATCCTGCTGGGGGCGATGTGGGATGAGTCGATCCCCACCTATCCGCTCACGCTCGAAAAGGCCGGCTACCACATCGGCTACACCTACAAGGTCTGGGCGCCGGGGCTGGCCGTCAACGCCCCCTACGGCGCCGAGCGCACCTGTTACGAACCGGCCGGCAGCCTGTATGGCAACTTCTCCATCAACGCCACCAGCCGCATTGAGGAGCTCGGCGTCGAGGGCACCAAGCAAGTGTTGCTGGACGAGACTCGCGCCAACTTCGAAGCGTTCCTGGCTGACCGACCCGACGGCGCGCCTTTCTGTTATTGGTGGGGGCCGACGAACACCCACCGGGAATGGGAGCAAGGCTCGGGCAAGAGCCTATGGGGGCTCGAGCCCGACGACCTGAAAGGCCGCCTGCCCACCTTCCTGCCGGATGTTCACGACGTGCGCGAGGACGTGTGCGACTATCTCGGCGAGTGTCAGGCCGTCGATGCCGGGCTGGGTGTGATCCTCGAGATGCTCGAATCGATCGGCGAACTCGACAACACGCTGGTGGTCATCAGCGGCGACCACGGCATTCCCGGCTTCCCGCGCGCCAAGTGCAACCTCTACGACATCGGGTGCGAGGTCGCCCTGGCCGCCCGCTGGCCCGGGCACATCGCCCCCGGCCGCGTGGTGGACGACATGATCAACCTGATGGACCTGGGGCCCACCTTCCTGGAAGCAGCCGGCGTGGACGTGCCGGAGACCATGACCGCCCGCAGCCTGATCCCCCTCTTGGAAAGCGACGCCAGCGGACAAGTCGAAGCCGATCGCACCTTCGTTGTCACCGGCCGCGAGCGCCACGTGGCAGGCGCCCGCGAGGGCGGCCTGCCCTACCCCCAGCGCGCCATCCGAACGCACGACTATCTCTACATCGTCAACTTCGCGCCGGATCGCTGGCCCATGGGCGACCCCGGCGGCCTGGACGACCCCACCGCCGAGCCGCCGCCGTACGAGGTGCTCTGTCACGATACCCAATTGGTCTACGGCGACCTGGACGCCGGCCCGACCAAAGCCTGGATGATCCACCATCGCGCCGAGGAGGACGTCAAGGATCTGTTCGAACTGGGCTTCGGCAAGCGCCCGGCCGAGGAACTGTTCGACCTGCGCACCGATCCGGACCACATGACCAACCTGGCCGACGACCCCGAGCACGCGGCCGTCAAGGCCGAACTGAAGGCCAAGCTCATGGACGTCCTGGCCGCCCAGAACGACCCCCGCGTGGTCGAAACCCCCTGCCGCTACGAACACCTCCCCTACGCCGGCCCGCTCGAGGAAGGCCCCTGGGGCAAACCGGAGCTCTGGACGATCTCCGGCCACCGCAGGGAGTAGTGGCGGGCGCAGGGCGGGCGCACAAGAGCGGGCGCCGAACATGATGCTCGCCGCCCGCTTCGGTGCCTTGTGATAGCTTTGGCCGATTACGCCTTCCGCCGCCGCCGCAGCGCCAGACCGCCCAGACCCAGCAGACCCAACGTCATCGGCTCGGGAACCGGCGCGCCGGGGGCGACGAAGCCGAACTGGCTCTTCAGGATCGCCAAGTCGGTCGCATCGATCGCGCCGTCGACGTTGAAGTTGCCTTTGGCCCAACCGGTGGTGGCCTGTCCGAACCAGGGCAGCATCAGCGCCAGGTCGGTGACGTTAACCAGGCCGTCCAGGTTCGCATCCCCGCACTGCGTCCCCACGCCGGATTCGCCGATTGTCCGGGACCACTGGACCAGGTTCTCCACCAAGTAGACCAAATCGTCGGCGTCGCAGTCGCCGTCGCCGTCCACGTCGTAGGCCGGGTCGCCGACGTTGGCGACCAGGGCGTCGATGTCCTCGACCGTGACCTCGCCGTCGCCGTTGAAGTCGCCGTCACTGGGGGGGGGTGGCCCCCCCACGGTCAGCGTGGTGTAGCCGGCCGCATAGGTCAGGAAGTAATCGTCGCCGTAGGTGGCGCCGGTGATGGGGTCCCAGGATTCGGTCAGGGCGTCCCAGTAGAGGATATCGTCGGTTCCACCGACGAGGCCGAGGAACTCCAGCAACGACCCATCCGCATCACCGGCCAGCGCCAGCATTCCGCCCGAACGCATCTTGACCTGGCCACCGGAGCCGAAATGATCATCGATCGAGAACGCCCCGTCGACACTGACCAGCCCATCGCCCGTGATTCTCAGCACGCCGTTGCCACCGTAGCCGACGTGGAAATCGCCGGAACTGACCCAACTCGATCCGGCGCCCGTGACAATGGCTAACCCGGACGAACCGGATCCGTAGCCGATGTAGCCGTCGAGCCCACTGACCGTTGCGCCGTCGGAGATGGTCATCGTGGCAGCGTGGGTCGAGGCAACGTGGACGTCGCCGCTGTTGGTCCAGGTCGATCCGGACCCATCGACGGTAACCGTCCCGGAATAACCCGAGCCGCTGCCGATATAGCCGGCCGCGCTACTAACCGCGCCGCCGCCGGTGATGTTCAACTCCGCCTGGCCATCCAAGCCGACGGTGAGGTCGCCAGTGTTGGTCCACGTTGACCCGATGCCATCGACGGTGACGGTTCCGGAAGCGCCGTTGTTACGTCCGATGGTGCCATTCGTACACCCAACAGCTCCGCCGTTGGAGACGTTCAACACACCCGTGTCGTAGTTGCCGACGTAGAGGTCTGCCGTGTTGGTCCACGTTGACCCGACGCCATCGACGAGGACCGTTCCGGAAGAACCGCCGCTCGAGGCAACATAGGCCGTGGCATTGCTGACGGCGCCACCATTCGTGATGTTCAGCACGCCCGGGCCATCTTCGCCAACCTTGAGGTCTCCTGTGTTGGTCCAACGCGATCCGGCGCCGTCGACGGTGGCGGTTGCGGCCGGGCCGCCGTTGTCGTTGATGTCGCAATTGGTATTGCTAACCACGCCGCCATTGAGGATGTTCAGCTCGGCCGTGCCGTCGCGACCCAGTTCCAGATAGCCCGTGTTGGTCCAGATCGATCCGGCGCCGTCGACGGTAATCGTTCCGGAAGAGCCGGGCTGGTAGGCGATCCTGACATTGGTGTTGCTGACCGTCGCGCCGCCGGTGATGCTCATTTCGCCTGTGCCGTACCAGCCGACATACAGCTCCCCCGTGTTCGTCCAGCTTGATCCGGCGCCATCGACAGTGACCGTTCCGTCCGAGCCGCTCTTGCGGCCGATCTGGCCCTCCGTGGAGGCGATGTCCAGGCCGTCGGTGACGGTCATGGTTCCGACACCGTCGTAGCCGGCGCCCATGGCGCCGGTTCCATCCACATCCAAGTTCAGTGTGATGTTCTGTCCGGGCTCGGCGTTCAGGGCGAAGACCTGGGTCAGCCCGTGGGTCGAGTCGAATACCAGGTCGATGTCACTGACCAGGCCATGTGTGTCAATCGTGCCCGTGCCGGCCAAGTCCGAGAATGTGCAAAGCAGCCCGCCCGTCGTAAGGGTCGTGTTGTCGAGATTGATCGTGCCGGGGGAGCCGGTGCTGTCGGAGACCCATGTATCGCCGGCCACCGTCACCACCCCGTTGTTGAGGATGTTCAGCGATCCTCCGCTGCCGACCGAGAGGTCGCCGCTGTCCGTCCACGTCGATCCGGCGCCGTCGACCGTGACGGTTCCGCTAACGCCGCCTCTGGTGCTGCTGACCATTCCGCCGTTGGTGATATCAAGCGTGCTCCCGCCATAGCTGCCCACGGAGAGGCGGCCAGTGCAAACCCAACCGGATCCGATGCCGTCAACGGTGACCGCGCCGGAAGAACCGGTCAGATAGCCGATGTAGCCTCGCTGGCTACTGACCGACCCTCCGTTGATGACGTTCAACTCACCGTCACCTTCGTAGCCGATATAGAGGTAGGTGCCCGTGTTCGCCCAAGTCGATCCAGCGCCGTCCACTGTGATCGTTCCTTCCGAACCGGCCTGGTTGCCGACGTAAGATCTGGAACTGCTGACCGACCCGCCCGTGGTGATGTCCAGCACGCCCGTGCCTTCGTTGCCGAGGTAGAGGTAGCTGTTGCTCCAGCTTGACCCGACGCCACTGACGGTGACCGTGCCGGAAGAACCGACCCCGTCGCCGACGTAACCGTCGGTACCGTTGACCGATCCGCCGTTGGTAATATCCAGCACACCCGTACCTTCGAGGCCGACGGCGATTTGCTCACCGTCCGTCCAGTTCGATCCGGCCCCATCGACGGTCATCGTACCGTGACCTCCGGCATACCGGCCGAGGGTGCCTCCGCCAGTAGTAAGCGTTCCGCCGTTGGTGACGGCCATCACGCCAGTGCCGTAGCCGCCTACCCCCAGGCCAGTCGTGTTCGTCCAACTTGATCCCACGCCATCGACGGTGACCGTTCCCGAGCCTCCGGCGCCGTAGCCGATGGAGCCCGATCGATGGCTGACCGTCCCGCCATTGGTGACATCCAGCGTGCCGGTGCCGGAATGGCCAACGCTCATGTTGTAGCTGTAGATATCGCTCGTCCAACTCGATCCGGCGCCATCGACGGTAGCCGTTCCGACCGACCCGGCCTCGCGGCCAATGTAGCTGGAGGCATCATTGACCGCTGCGCCATTGGTGATGTTCAGCACGCCCGTGCCGTAACGGCCTACATAGAGGTAGGGAACGCCCGACGTATAGTAGCCCGAGACGGTCCAATTCGTTCCCGAGCCGCTGACGGTGACGGTGCCGGAAGACCCGGCCCTGTCGCCGATGTAGCCGGCCGTGGACTCAACGTCTCGTCCATCGGTTATGGTCATCGATGCCGCGCCGCTATGGCCGACGCCCAAGGCCCCTTTCCCGTCCACGTCCAGGTTCACCGTGATGTTCTGTCCCGGTTCGCTGTTCAGGATGACGGTCTGGGTGTACCCATGGGTCGAGTCGAAGATCAAGTCCACGTCGCTGACGAGGCCATGCGTGTTGATCGTGCCTGTACCGGTCAGGTCGGCCGACGCGCTGTTGAGCCCCCAGGTGGTCAAGATGCCGCCGTCGAACTGGATCGTGCCATCGCTGGCGCCGCGGGAGACCTCTACTTCGGTTTCCGTGGTCACCAGGCCGCCATTGGTGATGTTCAGCACACCCGTGCCTTCCCAGCTACCTACGTGGAAGTCGTCGTATGTGCCGCTGTTGGTCCACGTCGATCCGGCGCCATCGACCGTGACCGTTCCGGAAGATCCGGCCAGGTAGCCGATGATGCCACGTCTACTGATGATAGCGCTGCCGCCGGTGACGTCTACCGTACCGATGCCGGTATCGCCAATGGTGCCGCTCGTGCTTGACGTCCAGGTGGTAGGATCGGCCGGGACGACGTCGCCGGTCCACGTGACGCCCGCACGCGCCGGCGAAGCGCAAAGCAGCAGGCCAAGGCAGCAGACCAACGCCGCCACAGTCTGGAGCAGTGTCATCCGATTCCAATAGGCCCTGCGAATCGTTCGGCTGTTTCCCATTTCCTTGCTCCTTGTCAGTCAATACAGAAAGACACGGGACGGTCTATTCATCGGTTCGGCTCTACGACCTACGCCGCCGCAGCACCGCCAGGCCGCCGGCTGTCAGCAGGGCCACCGTGATCGGTTCGGGAACCGGCGCGGCGGTCTGGCCGAAGTGGTCCTGGAGGATTTGCAGGTCGGTGGCGTTGACGACCGTGTCGGCGTTGGCGTTACCCCCGGCAAAGCCCGCCACGCTGCCGTAGTGGATCTTCATCAGCAGCAGGTCGGTGGCGTTGACCACCCCGTCGGTGTTGAAGTCGCCGCGGTAGGTGCCCACGCCGTCGGGCGTGCCGTCCCCGTCGGTGTCGTATTGCAGGTAGGTCTCCACGAAGAAGATCATGTCATCGACGTCCACGTCGCCGTCGCCGTCCATGTCATACGTGCCCGGATCGCCGCCAATGTTGGCTACGATCAGATCCACGTCGTCGGCGTCGGCGTCACCGTCGCCGTCGAGGTCCCCGTCAGGGACGACCGTCCCGCCGGCGTTCAGCACCGTGTAGCCGGCCAGATCGCCGGTGTTATAGTAAGTCAGGCTGTAATCCACGCCGTGGACGGCCCCGCTGATATGGGTCCACGCGCTGGCCGAGCCGTCCCAGACGTAGATCGCGTCCGTCCCGCCGATCAGCCCCAGGAACTCCGCCAGCGACCCGTCGGCGTCGCCGGCCAACGCCAGCTCCCCGCCGAACCGAACGTTGACCTGGCCGCTGAGCGTGTCCAGACCCGAGGCCACCACCAGCGAGCCGCCGCTGATGGTCAGCAGGCTGGCGCCTTGGCCGGTTAGGGTCAGGTCGCCGCTGTTGATCCAACTCGAATTGCCATCAACGGTGACGATGCCGCTGGAACTGGCCCCGTAGCCCATCTGGGCGTTGGCGCTGCTGACCGTCGCGCCGCTGAGGATGTAGAGCGACCCGTTGCTGAGGCGGCCCACCGCCAGGTCCCCGCTGTTAGCCCAACTCGAGCCGGCCCCGTCGACATCGACCCGGCCGATGGCGCTGGCGTGGTAGCCAATCGAGCCGTTCGTGTTGGTGACCGCGCCGCCGTTGGTGATGTCCATCTCCGCTTCGTCACGGTAGGCCACGTGCAACTCGCCGGTGTTGGTCCAGGTTGAGTCCGCTCCGTCGACGGTGACCCCACCCAGGCCATTGTAGACGTAGCTGACATAGCCGTCCGTACTGTTGACGGTTCCACCATTGGTGATGGTCATGGTGGCGCCGCTGCTGGGGACACTGGCCAGATAGAGGTGACCGCTGCTGGTCAAGTTGGATCCAACCCCATCGATGTTGGCCGCGCCCATGCTGTTGACGTATCCGGTCGCGCAGGTGACCGTTCCACCGTTGACGACGTCCAACACGACCGAGCCATTCGACGTGTCATAGCCCACGGTAAGGGTGTTTGTGTTCGTCCAGGTCGATCCCGTGCCGTCGACGGTAACGATTGCGGTACGGCCGCCGCCGTCATCGATGTAGCCGTCTTCGCACGCGACCGTTCCGCCACCTGTGACGTTCATGTCGCCGTCCAGGTATAGGACCCCGGTGCTCGTCCAGCCCGACCCGGCGCCGTCGACATCGGCCGTGGCGTAATCATCAACATAGCCGTAGGTGCAGGTGACCGTTCCGCCATTCCTGATATCCAGCAGGCTTGGACCGGACGACCTATCGTAACCCACATTGAGCCTGCCATTGTTCGTCTAGGTCGATTCAACACCGTCCACGGTGACGGTTGCAGCGCCGCCGTACTTCCTGCTGATGTTGCCATCACCATTGGTCACCGTTCCGCCATTGGTGATGTTCAATGCGCCGGTGGCATTGGTCGACTCGCCGGGGACGTGGCCCATATAGAGGGTGCCGCTGTTAATCCACTGCGAACCGGCGTCATCAACGTTGACCGTCCCGGAGGACCAATCCTCCGCGCCAATGTGAGCCGTAGCGCTGAAGACCGTGCCGCCACTGGTGATGTTCACCTCGCCCGTGCCGCTGTATCCCACGATGAAGTCTGTGGTGGTTGTCCAATTCGACCCGGCGCCGTCGACGTTGACCGTGCCGAAGGAACCGGCATCGCCCCCAACGTGGCTATGTGTCGTCGTGACCGCTCCGCCATTGGTGATGTTGACTTCACCGGTACCGTCGCCCCCAATGCGGAGAGTGTCGTTGTTGGTCCAAGTCGATCCGGCGCCATCAACGGTAACCGTTCCATCAGCCGCGAACCACTCGCCGACGTAGGCCCAATTGCTGCTGACGGCCCCGCCACCGGTGATGTCCAGCGTGCCCGTGCTGAACCAGCCAACGTAGCCATCGGTCGCTAGCGTCCAGGTGGTCGGGTCGGCCGGGCTGATATCGCCGGTCCACGTGACACCCGCCCACGCCGGCGAGGCCCACAGCAGCAGGCCCAAGCAACCGACCAGCGCCGCAATTCTGAGTGACTTCATCCCTCTTCGATACGCCGCACGGGCCTTCGGCCTGTTTCCCATTGTCCTTGTCCTTATCCCTGTTCGAGAAGCGTGACACATCGCAGACGACCGGCTGAAACTCTCCGTGTCCCGGCGGGGCAATTTGAAAAGTATGATCCCACCTTGGCTCGCTCCGCTTTGGCCCTTATCCCATCTCCAGTATTATACTTGGGGATAGGTGGTGCCCAAGGAGAAACCGGTCAGGTAGTCCGGGATTAGAATTAACTCTCGAGGAAAGTAGGGAAACTCGGACAACTTTCTATGTTTCCAGGCGGCTGATCCAATCCTCCGCGGCGCCCAGCCGCCGCAACTCGGCCATCAGCTTGCGGTGCAGCTTGCGGGCGATGGCCGGATGCTTCTTGGCGACGTCGCGCTTCTGATTGAGGTCGGTCTTGCGGTCAAAGAGCTTCGGGGGGTGGTCGTGAACCCATAGGCCGTACAGCCAGCGACGGTCGGAAATCTGGGCAAACTGCTCATGCCAGGCGGTAACCGCTGCCGACCGCAAGGGCTGTTTCTTACCCGCCAGCAGCGGCAGCAGCGATTGCCCGTCCAGGCCTTTCGGCACACGGGCCTTGAGGAACTGCAAGACCGTCGGCATGACATCGACCGGCTGGGCCAGTTCGCCGCAGACCTTCCCGGCGGTCTGGCCCGGCATGCGGACCAGGAACGGCGGATTACTGACCGAGTCCAGCAGTGGAACGAACACGTCCGCATCGGCCCCGGCCAGTTTGCCGCCGCGGTAGTAGCCGCAGGTCTTGCCCACTTGCCCGCCGTCGTTGGGGTAGCCGAGGTAATGGCCGTGATCGGCCAGGAAGATCACCATGGTGTTGTCGGCCAGGCC
>CAYRZU010000001.1:65426-119121 GCA_964428895.1 uncultured Planctomycetaceae bacterium | reverse complement strand
CCGCGCAAGTCGTTGCGGAGCACCCCGCAACAACTTCCTTTGCGGAACCGCTGGCGGGGGGGGTTGGGGGTTGTCTGGGGCGGGCAAATCGGTACAATGCCCTCCTGACAGAGCGGCCCCTACCGGGGCCGTCGTAATATGGGGACCGTGACCATGACGCGGCCATTGCGACAACTGGTAACGACACTCGGACTTGCACTTGTGCTGTCGGCCCTGGTCGGCTGCGAGGATGCCTCTTTGGCCCCGCCGGTGACCATTGAGCAATACCGGGCCCAAGAGCATATGCGAGGCAGTTTTCCGCCGGCCACGGTCGTGCGCCACAATCTCCAGCGCGTCACCGACCAGCGCCTGCCGATCGAACAACGTCGGGCGTCCCTACAACTGGTCCTGGACCTGGAAGACCAATCCCCGGAGACCTATGACATCCTCATGCCGCTGCTGTCGTCGGGGCAGGCCCCCTCTGAATTGCAGCGGGATCTGCTAGACCACCTGCTGAAGGGCAACAACCCCGCCATGGCGGTCTTTGTGGTCAAGGCCATGCAACAGCCCAAGATTCGCGGGGCCATGCAGGCCTCCATGCTTCAGTGGCTCACCCGCAACGCCAAGGGCGGGGCCCTGGCCGAGATCGTCAAGGCCTGGGCGCTCGAACCGCCTGACGGCCCCAGCGAACGCCACTTCCGCACCGTGGTCCAAAAAGTCCAGCGGCGCGAATGGGACGAGGCCCTCGTCGAGGTGATGAATGAGCCGGCCTTCAAGGCCAAAGGCTCGGCTATGGAGGTGCTGGTTCAGCGGGTGCGACTATCCGACCTGAAGCGTAAGTTCATGTCTCTGCCCCCCCAGACCGAGGCCGTCGCTGCGATCCAGACCTTCATCAACGCCTTCGATTACATTCCCATCAGCAAGGCGGCGCTGGTCCAAACGGTGGTGGCTTACAAGACCCAGCAGCCCCGCATCGACACCGCCGCCACGCTGGCCAGCCGCTGGGCCTCCTACCGCCAGAACCCGTATCTGTTCAACATTCGGGATTTCGCGGTGCTGGCGGCGTTGGCCGGCGACGAAGAGGCCATTCGCCTGACCCAGCCGGCCCTGGCCCTACGCGTGGGGAAGGCCCACACTACCCGCGCCCACCCGATCTACCGACCGGACGGAAAACGCTCGCGGACCAGCACACGCCTGACCAGTCAGGCTAGCCATTTGTCGATGGCCGATTTCTGGCGACTGTGGTTGCTGGAGGAGATGTTCAGCCGCGCCAGCATCCGAACCGCCTTGAGGGAACTGGCCAAGCGCGACCGCGCCGATACCCGTGGGGCTCGCGGCGGGCTGATCGTCTATGAATACGCCCGAGCCGAAGCCAAGCTCTACCCGCCCAAGGCCGGCAGCAGCAACGATCGACACTACGTCCCGGGTAATCTCATGATTCGTACCGGGCGGAACGCCCTGTGTCGTTTCGTGACCCACTTTGCCAAGACGAACAACGCCGATCGCGCCGGGCCCACCATGGAAGAACTCGCCGACGCCAAGGCTGGCAACTTCTGCGGTCTAACCATCACGAGCCTGAATGACGACATCTTCTGCGTCCACTACTACACCCCGGCCGGCGTGGTGATTTCCTTGGGGCAGTTCCCGTTCTTCGGAGAGCTATCCGCCTCTAGCCGCTAGCCCCTAGCGGAGATGTCCGACCTCCGGTCGAGTCAGCCCAACTTAGCCAAGACCCGGCGAATTTGCTCGCACTCGTTTCGCATGGCCTCCAGTTGGGTCTCCAGTTGGCCAAGTTCCTCCGGCGCGGCCGCACTGCAAAAGGCCGGATCCTCCAGGCGATCGCCCAGTTGTCCGACGTGCTCTTCCAGCATAGCCAGACGGTCGCGCAGGAGCTGGAGGCGGTCCGCTTTGGTATCGGGCGTCTTGGCCAAGGCGTCGAGTACTTGCTCGGCCACGAAGATCGGCGTCTCGAATGCCACCCCCAAGGCGATTGCATCGGACGGGCGGGCGTCAATTTCCAGCACGCGACCGGCCTGGGCGACAAAGAGGGTCGCAATGAAGACGTGCTCACGCAGTTCCCCGATCACGATCTTGGTAATCCGTCCGCCCATCGCCTCGATCACCGAGGCCATCAGGTCATGGGTCATCGGACGAGGGGGGGATTGGCCTTTCAGGCGGCGGTCGATCGCCAGCGCTTCGTTCACGCCGATCATGATCGGGAAATGCCGATCCCCATCGGCTTCCCGAAGGAAGATCATCTGCTGATCGCCGTACTCGGTGATCAGAATCCGAGCCAGTTCCATTCGCACGAGCACTGAAGACATCTCCTGGGGTTTCCGGGCCCGCCCGTGATTACTGGTACTCATCCTCGTCGACGATTTCCGGGCCGCCGCTACCGGGGTCTTCATCCTCGACCACCGGAGGCCGAATGATCCGGGGGCGACGTGGCCGGGCCGGTTCGTCCGGCACGTCCGAGACCTCGGGCGTGTCGACTTCGGCGGGAACGTCCGGATGCTCCGGCGCCTCGGGGACTTCCACTTCGACCTCCGCCTCTTCCTCGTCGACGATTCGGACATCATCATCCCCCGAAGCATCGATGACTTTCACGTCGTCATCGTCAACCACGGCCGGGGTCTCCGGACGGGCGGGGGGCTCGGGCTTGGGCTGAGGTTCCTCGGGAAACTCAATCTCGCCCGGCGTTTCGTCGGACTCGCTGGGAACTCGATCGAATTCGATTCGCTCCGGGCGATCTGGCTTTTCCGGCGCGTCCAGTTCATCCTTGTCCGCCGAAGGCGGCTCGGGGGTCGGCAGCTCTTCAGGCGTATCGGTGGTCTCTGCCGGGGCGTCGGGTTCGGCCTCGGTGGGTCTATCCGCTTCGGCCGGGACCTCGTCCGGCTCGGTGGTCGGCGCCTCGGGGTCGACCTCGGGTGTTGGCTCGGGTACGCCTTCGGTGCCGACATCGGTCGAGTCCGGCTCGACGAGTTGCGGGCCATCCGTTTCAGTCGGTACGTCCGGCGGGGCGTCGTCTTCGAGCTTCGGTAATTCGCCCGGTGGCGACAGTTCGCCCGGGCCCTCCGGCGGCACGTCGACTTCGCCTTCCGGAGTCATCAGCACCAGGCGTTCAACATCCACCAGGTCCACGCCGCGCAGCCCGCCATAGTTGACCTGCCCGTAGACACCCACTTCCTTGCCTTCAAAGGCGACCAGATCGATATGCCGGCTGCTGCAATGGATATAGGCATTGATGCGGGGTTGGGTGGCGTCTTCCAGGATGAACCGCAAGGGCCTGGCGCCGCCGCGGAAGATCAAGCTTCGCCGCAGAACGCCCTGGGCGGCCAGGCGTGGCGGAATGGGCTTGGCGGCCTCTTCCGACAACTCGCGGCGCCGGCGAGTGACCTCATCCTGACCGCGGCGGACGGAGGCGACATCTTCTTGCGTGGCCTCCCACTGGCGACGCTGTTTGACGGCGTCACTGAGGAACGTAATCCGCGACCGAACCGCTCGGCCCAGGGGCGTGTTTGGGTGGACCTGAACTGCCTCGTACTGGGCCACGATGGGCTCGAGCTGACGGTCCTTGAAGGGCTTTTCGAACTCAAGCTTGAGGGCTTCTTCGGCCGACCGAAAAGCGGCAATGGCATCGGCGGTCGGCATGGTTGCGCGGGCGCTATCGCCCGAAGGCGGACGAGCGGGAGTCGGCGGCTCGGGCGGACGGGGAGGGGCGGTCGGCGGAAGCGCTGCCGGCCCCCCACGAGCAACGTACTTGGCCGAAATCCAAACGCGCGCCCGATCCGGCGGCGTGATCTTATAGAAATCCTGTCCCTGCCCGACAATCGTGACTTGGTCGCCGTTGTTGAGGAACTGCTGGAAGGCCCAGTGCTTGGTCACGCCGCCGAGGTCGACCAGATCGGACCCGGCCCGGACGCGAACGCGGTTGCCCGTGACCGTGCCGGTTACGCCATTGGCGGCGGCGTGAACGTAGTCCTTGCTGATCACACTGAAGACGTTCGGCGGCGGGAGGATCTTCAGCCAGTCGCCTCTTTGCTCAACAACCGTCACCTGCGAGGGGCTCGACAGCTTGGCCACCGGATAGGCGTTGGACCCCATCCCGGCGCGAACGTAGACATCACGCCCGGTGATCGTTCCCGTGTAAGCGAACGAGCCATCCTGGGCCAACATCGGCTGGGCCGAGGCCAAAACGGCCATTATCACCAGCGCAAGGGTCAGTCGCGTATTCATGCGGAAAGCTCCTTGGGAATTAGACGCGGCACACCCGTCAAGGGTTCATTGGGGACTTAGAAAATAGCACGCCCGCTACCTGTTGTCAATGTCGGCAAAGTGGGCCCGGGCCGGGCAGCTTAGATCGCCACAAATTGCGGCAGGGGAAGAGGAAATGCGCCAACTGGGGCTTGCTAGTCCGTGGGTAGACTCAGCGTGAACACCGCGCCTTTATCGAGATGGCTGGTCACAGCGATCGAGCCGCCCAAGCTCTCGATCATCTGTCGGCAAATCGCCAGGCCAAGCCCGTAGCCGCCGTCTCCTTTGGAGGCGTCGGTCGTGCTGAAGAACGGTTCGAAGATGCGGTCAAGGTTCTCCGGGGCGATCCCCACCCCGTTATCGCCAACGCTGACGGCGCAGCGACCCTCGCCACGAACGGCGAAGATATCAATCGTCCGCCGGCGACGTTTGGTCGCCAAGACGGCCCGGCGAGCATTGAGCAGAAGGTTCAGCAGCACCTGCTGCAATTCGACGGCCCGGGTGTGGATCGTCATCCCCTCCGGGACCGAGACAGTCACGTCGATGCCGTCCCTGGCCAACTCACGTGGGATCACCTCCAACGTTTCTGCCACCAGGTCTTGGATGTTGATCGCGGCGGCAACCTGGTCGGCCTCGCTGCACAGACCCAGCAATGCCTTACAGACTTTCCGGGCCTGCTGGCCGCCCTTGGTGGCCTTATCCAGGGCCTTGGCCACCAGGGAAGGATTCTGCTGGGCCAATTCGGCGTAGCTGATGATGGGCGTGAGGATGTTGTTGAATTCATGGGCCAACATCGCCGCCATCGTGCCGACGCTAGCCAGCCGTTGAGCGCGGGCCAGTTCAGCCCGGAGGGCTTCGACCTCCGGGCTCACTTGAGCTGCACCGGAAGCCCTGGCTGCCGAATTGTCACTAATCTTTGCCAAAGAACAACTTACCTCACTTCGACCAAGAGAACTTCGTTCGGGGAGTTCTGCTCCTATGTCTATTATCGACACATCACGGCCCGACTTAACCTCAGACCATATGAAAGCTGAAGGTAGACCGAATGTAACGCCTGCTAAGAGAAAGGCTTGTCGTAACTTCATACTGAAGGGGCCCCGGGCAGAACCGAAACGAACGCCCGCTGGGGGGCCGAACTGGCCAGTCCACAAATGCCCAACCAGCACCTTGACGAAAGGGGCATCGGGGTCGCATAGTGGTCCCAACGCTGACGCCTGCCTGGCGAAAGAGCAGGGAACTGCATGAAAATCGTTTCTCACGGTATTGATATGGTCGACTGCCAACGGCTGATGGCCTCTATTGCCCGCCACGGCGACCGATTCCTGCAGCGGGTTTTTACCGAGGCGGAATTGGCCTATTGCTGCGGCCGCAAGAGAGAAGTCGAGCATCTGGCGGGGCGTTTCGCCGCCAAAGAGGCGGTCCTGAAGGTCCTTGGCACGGGGTGGAAGGCCGGCATCAGTTGGACCGATATCGAAGTCCGGAACGAACCATCCGGCAAGCCACGGGTTAGCCTTAGCGGCCGATGCCGGCAAATCGCTGACGAACTCACGCTCTCGGAGATACTGATCTCGATTAGCCACATCGGCACGCACGCGATCGCCTCGGCTATCGGCACCAGTAACGACGACTGAACACAGACCCGACACCCGAAGGCCGCCATGACAGAAGCGCCCACTATCTTCTTCTCCGCCGTCGAAGCCAGCGCCGACGGCCACGCCGCCGAGCTGATCAAGGTCCTCAAGCAACGCCTGCCTAGAGCCCGCTTCATCGGCGCCGGCGGCGAGAAGATGGCCCAGGCCGGCTGCGAACTGGTCATGGACATCACCGACCAGGCCTCCATGATGGGCGGGCCATTCTTCAAGCTGAGCTTCTTCTTCCGCCGCATCCGGGAACTGAAGAAGCACATCATGGAGCTCAAGCCGGATGTGGTTATCCCGGTCGATTCGCCGGCGCTGAATTGGCACGTTTGCAAGGCCGCCCGCAAGGCCGGCTCGCCGGTGATGTACTTCGTGGCCCCGCAGGTCTGGGCGTGGGCGTCCTGGCGAGTCAGGAAGCTCGCCAGACTGACTGACCGCGTTGCCTGCATCCTGCCCTTTGAGGAAGACTACTTCCGCCAGCGCGATGTCAACGCCACGTTCGTGGGCCATCCGCTGCTGGACCACATTCCGCCGCGCGGTCAGACACTGCCCGACCTGGATCAGGCCAGCCGAACCGGGCGATTCCGCGTGGCGTTGCTGCCGGGGTCTCGGGCCGGAGAAATCGCCGGGCAGGGCGCCGAAATCGAAACCATCGCCAAGGAGATCACGGAACGCTGGCCCGAAACGGTCTGCACATTCGCCGCCCCTGATGAAACCGCCGCCGAACGCATTCGCAAGGCCACCGGCGGAACCGAATTCGAGATCGTGGTCGGAAAGACTCCCGAGGTCGTCGCCGACTCCCACTTCGCCATCGTGGTCAGCGGAACGGCCACGTTGCTGACGGCCTACTACGCCACACCGATGGTGGTAGTCTTCCGAGCCGGTTGGTGGGCCTACCACCTCGTCGGTTGGTGGCTGGTGCGGGCGAAGATTCTGTCGCTCGTCAACATTCTGGCCGACCGAAAGATCATGCCCGAAGTCATGCCTTGGTTCGGCAACATGGACCAACTCCGCACCCCCGTGATGGAGATGCTCGCCAGCCGCGAACGCCTCCAGCAGGCCCGCAAGGAACTGCTGGAAGCGACGGCCGACCTGGAAGAACACCGCCTGGCCCGAACGGCCTCGGAATCCACGGCCGATCTGGTCATGGAACTTCTCCAAGAGCGGGGGAACCAGGGCAGGGCGGCCGGGCCCTGACCGTCCGAACCCCTCCCAATCTCGCATTTTGGCTTGCATCCCCCAGACCCTTTGGCTATAATGCCGCTCAAATTAGTGCCCGCTATCGGGACCTGGAGAGAACTCCGGGTCCTTCTAATTTTCTGGCTAACATTGATTTACATTAGCGACTGACACGAAACATACGACGTTTTCTGTCGGCTAACGCCTTCCTACCGGGCCGTTGCCGCATAATCCGGCCCAACAGAGACCAACAAAACCCAGTAGACCCCACAGAGGTCCGTGATGGTCGTGGACTGGAATCAGCCCGGTCCAGGTGCGCCCCGTCGAAGTCTCCGGCGGAAGCCATCGCGCAACAAAGGCAAAACACGTATGAGTATCAAACTACGCTTCTCCCGAACGTTGGTGGTGTTGCTTTTGACGGCCGCTTTCCTCTTGCCGCTGAGCGGGTGCATTGTTGCCGCAGCCGCGTCGGCCATCACGGCGGTGGCCCTGACTCAAGCCGCCGAAGAACAGGGCATTCCGGAGGGGGACTACGCTCTGACCGCCCAGATCAGTGAAGACGCCGACAACGTCTACGCGTCGGCCTTGCGCCTGAATGAGGAACATCCTGACGTCACGGTCACCTACCAGTGGGAGCGTAGTTTGCGCATCGATGCGATCCGAGACCTCGACCTGGTTAGTCTCAGAATGACGCCCGTCGACGAGCGCAAGAGCCAACTTGTCATCGAGGCCCGTTCGGGCGATGCGGGCATCTCCAACGAGGAACTAGCTTGGCAGACCCTCACGACGATCTGCGACGATCTCAGCGTTCGATACGTCGTTCTGAGTGGCGAGGAGCGAGTGCCGGACGGTGAACCGGCAGTGGCCGGGGACGTTCCGGTGGATGACGAACTGCTCCTGGCCGAAGAAGCGTTGCTGGAAGATGAATCGGCCCTGATCGAAGAGGCGCCGTTGGAAGAAGAACCGATCCTGGCCGAAGAGACTCCCTTGGAAGAAGATTCGGCCCTGATCGCAGAAGCGCCGCTGGACGAGGATCTCGGCCTGGCCGAACAAGCGCCGCTGCCCAACGAAACGGTCGTGATCGTGGAACCGACCGGGGGCAACGACCTGGGCTTGACCGGGTCGACGTGGCGGGACAACGACCTGGGCCCGACCGGAGAAGGGTCCTAACGGCAGTAGGCCCACCGTCAAGCGGGCCCGTTGGCAGGTGTGACTAGGACACCGCCAGGCCGGACGGCACTTCCCGTTCGGTTGTCAGGATGACCGGGCCTTCGGCGCCGCCGGCCGCCAGCAGCATGCCCTTGGATTCCATCCCCCGCAGTTTGCGCGGTGCGAGGTTGGCCACAATGATGATCTGCCGACCCAGCAAGGCCTCGGGCGAATAGCTCGCCTTAATGCCCGCCACCAACTGACGTCGCTCGCCGCCGACGTCGATCTGCAAGACCAGAAGCTTGTCGGCATTGGGGTGCTCGGCCACTTCCACAATGGTCGCCACGCGCAAGTCCAGCCTGCAAAAATCGTCGTAAGTGATCGTGGGCTTGGCGTCATCGGCCGGCTCGGCCGCCGGTTCAGGGGCAGGGGCTGCCGCCGGTTCGGGGGCGTTTTCGGGCGTCGGGGCAGGGGCGTCGTCTGACATCATCAGTCCTTTCGGTGGTTGACCTAAGGGGCGCGAGTCTACTCGGCCAAAACAACTCCTTCAACCTTCCACGCTGGTCAGCAAGACGGCCCGCCGGTAGAATGCCGCTCCATGGGCATCTACCCGCTGACATTCGAGCCGATCTATATTGAGAAGATATGGGGCGCGCGGAATCTCGAGCGCCTTTTCGGCCGCGACCTGCCGGCGGGAAAACCCATCGGTGAGAGTTGGGAACTGGCCGACCTAACCGCCGGGGTCAGCATGGTCGCCAACGGACCCGATACGGGCAAGACGCTAACCGAACTGACTCGGCAGATGGGCACCGACCTACTCGGTGGGGTCGCCCCCCACGACGGTCGATTCCCGCTGTTGCTGAAGTTCCTCGACGCCAACGACACACTCAGCCTGCAGGTCCATCCGGACGCCCAAGCCGTTGCCGACATCGGCGGCGACGCCGCCCTGAAGACCGAGTGTTGGTACATCGTCGAATCTCGCTCCGGCTATATCTGCAAGGGCGTGCGACTTGGCGTGACGGCCGAGCAGTTCCGCCAGGCGATCGAGACCAACACTTGTGGAGACGTGGTGGCCCGGTCCGAGGTCGCGAACGACGAGTTCCACTTCCTTCCGGCCGGCACGATTCATGCGCTAGGCGCCGGTGTCGTGGTCGCGGAAGTCCAAACGCCTTCGGACACGACCTATCGCGTCACCGACTGGGGCCGCGGGCGAGAGATTCACGTCGAGCGATCCATGCAGTGTATCCACTTCGAGCCGTGCGCTGAGACCATCCCCGGCGCCTCCGGCGAGACGCTGCTGGTAACGGACTTCTTCACCGTGGCCAAGCGAACGCCCGCCGCCGCGCAAGCCTATCGGCCACCAGCCGGACAATGCGTAGCACTGATGATGCTTAGCGCCGCCGAACCGGTCACAATCGGCTATGACAACGACGGCGGCGGGGCGGTTGCGATTGCAGCCGGACAGACCGTGCTCCTCCCGGCCGCCCTGAACGGGGCCGTTGTCGAATCCGCCGGCGACATCGCATTCCTGGAAGTCACACTCCCCGAGGGCTAACGACACCGTGGCAAAGACACGCATCCAAAAAGCGCTCGCCGAAGCCGGCATCGCCAGCCGCCGCGCCATCGAAGAAATGATTGGCGAGGGCCTGGTCACCGTCAACGGCAAGCTGGTGGTGGAGTTGCCCTGTTTCGTCGACCCCAAGACCGACAAGGTCGTCGTCGATGGCGAGCCCGTCAAGTTCGCCCCCAAGGCCACCACGCGCCGCTACTTCCTGCTGAATAAGCCTGCCGGCGTGGTTTGCACCTCCCACGACCCGGAGGGCCGACGCCGCGCCATCGATTGCATCCCGCCCATGGCCGACCGCGTCTATTGCGTGGGCCGGCTCGACGCCGACAGCACGGGCCTGATCCTGCTAACCAACGACGGCGACCTGACCCAACACCTGACCCACCCGAAGTTCGGTGTGGTCAAGACCTATCGCGTGCACATCAAAGGGCGCCTGACGGCCGAGCAGATACACAACTTCAAACAGGGCATGTGGCTGGATGGCCGAAAGACCGGCGGGGCAATGATCCGCATCATCCGCAAGCACGCCACCGGGTCGCTGGTGGAGATCCGCCTGACCGAAGGCCGCAACCGCGAGATCCGCCGCATCCTGGCGCGCCTGGGCCAGAAGGTCCGCCGCCTGCACCGCAGCGCCATCGGAACGATTACCGACCACGGCTTGGGCGTGGGCTCGTGTCGTGAACTCTCGGCCGGCGAGGTCAGCAAGCTGCGAGCGACTGGGGGATTCTCCTCCGAAAAGCGCCCCGGCCCGCCACCGGGCCGAGCCAGCCGTACCGTGGGCCAACGTTCCAAAGACGCCGCCAAACCGCCCAAGACCACCAAGAAGAAGGTCGCGAAGAAGGCGAGCAAGAAGGTCATCAAGCGGGCGAGCAAGAAGACCTCACCAAAATCGGGCGGCCGTCCCAACCGCCCGGGCAACCGGGGCCGCCGGTGGGGCCCCAAGATGCCTTGGGGGGGTCGTGGGCCCTCGACCCGACGCAGGAGATAGACCATGAGTGGACATCATTTCCTTGCCATCGACCTTGGGGCTGAGAGTGGCCGCGGCATTATTGTCACGCTCGCCGACGGCCAGATCAGCATGGAAGAGCTTCACCGGTTCCCCAGTCATCGCGTGTTGCTGGGCGGCACGATGTATTGGAACTTCGCGGACCTGTGGGACGGCATCCTGGAAGCCATGCGCGTCTGCGCCAAACGCGGCCTACAGCCGGACGGCATCGGTGTGGACACCTGGGGGGTCGACTTCGGGCTGATCGACGCCAACGGTGACCTGGTGGGCCTGCCGGTCTGCTACCGCGACCACCGCACCGACGACATCCACGCCTACTCCGACCCCACCATGTCCCGTGCGGAGATCTTCCAAACGACCGCCTGCAACCCGTGGACCATCGGATCACTCTTCCAGTTGCTGGCGATGCAGCGGGACGGTTCGCCGCTATTGAAAGCGGCGGAGACGTTCCTGACCATGCCCGACCTGATCAACTTCTTCCTGACCGGCGTGAAGGTCTCGGAGATGTCGGAACTGTCGACCAGCAACCTGATGACGGCCCGGGGCAAATGGGCTCGATCGGTGATCTGCCGCTTCAAGCTTCCGCGAAAGCTCTTCCAGACCGACATCGTCAAGCCGCCGGCGCTGTTGGGGCCGCTGACCGAGGAAGTCCAGCGGCTGAGCGGCCTGGGACCGGTTCCGGTGGTGGCCACCGCCGGTCACGACACCGGCGGGGTCGTCGGCGCCGTCCCGGCCAAGGGACGCAAGTGGGCGTTCCTGTCCTGCGGGACGTGGGGCATCATCGGTGCGATGGTGCGCAAACCCATCACCACACCCGAAGCCCACGCCTATGAACTGACCAACGAGTTCGGCATCGGCGGGTGGTATTTGTGTCGCAACATCATCGGCATGTGGCTGGTGCAGGAACTCCGCCGCAAGTGGGACAAGCCCGAAGATCCGTGGGACTACCCCCGCATGACCGACGAAGCGGACGCCGCCCCCCACGGGCCGCTGATTCCCGTGGCCGACCCATCGCTGCTAAGCCCCGACGACATGGAAGAAGCCCTGGCCGTCCTGATCGCCAAGACAGGGCAGGGGCCAATCGAATCGCGAGGACAACTGATTCGCGCGGTGCGGGAGTCCGTCGCACTGGAGATCGCCACACGCCTCGAACACATGCTGCCGATGTTCGACCACGAGGTGGAAACCCTTTACATGGTCGGGGGAGCGATCGCCAACAAGCCGCTCTGTCAACTCATTGCCAACGCAGCCGGTCTGCCGGTGGTGGCAGGGGCCCCGGAGTGCACCGCCATGGGCAACGCACTCGGCGTGGCGCTAGGCTTGGGCATTCTGGAAAGGCCCGCCCAGATTCGCCAGGTGATGCGAGACTCTATCGAACTGGAAACGTATGAGCCGCAAGACCGCGACGCCTGGCGGGATCTGCGCAAACGCTATGACGACATGACGGGCCAACGCGCCTAAGACCAGAAAGAGACGCAATGATTATCGGACCTAGCGAAACGGTTGTATTCCAGGGCGACAGTATCACCGACTGCGGACGGCCGCGCGATGGGACCGATTCGCACATGGGGTTCGGCTATCCGGCACTGATCGCGCCGCAACTGGGGTTCCGATACCCAACGCACAACATCAACGTTCTCAATCGCGGCATCGGCGGGGATAGCGTTCCGTTGCTGCAGGCCCGATGGCAAGAGGACTGCATCGATCTGAAGCCGGATTGGGTCTCGATCCTGATCGGTATCAATGACGCCTGTCACGCCTGCAACGAAGGACCCGAAAACAGCGCCGAGTTCTATGAGACCGGCTACCGCGACATCCTCATTCAGGCCCGCAAGGCCGGCGCCCGGGTCATCATCCTGGAACCGTTCCTGCTTCACACCGAGCATCCGTACGATTTCATCTCACCGATCGACGCGATCCGTCAGAAGCTCGACCCGATGATCTTTGCTTCCCGGAAACTGGCTGAAGAATTCGAGGCGATCTTCGTGCCGTTGGATGAGATCTATCAGGAAGCGTCCCAAGAGGCCGACGCCGCGCACTGGGCCGAGGATGCGATCCATCCGACGCCGGCGGGGCACGCGCTGATCGCCGAAGCGTGGATGGATGCGGTTCGGGCGATTTGAGGGGAGCGAAAAGGCGACGTCAGGTGGCCGAATCCCACGCATCCCTATGCCTGGGCACTTAGTCCGCACATTACGTCCGATAATATGTGTTATGTGACGGATCGCCGGTCGAAATCGGCCCGCCAAATGGGTGTCTCGTGAATTGGGGCTCTGAGGGGCCCCCTAAGCGATTTTGGGCAGTTCTTTGACTACTTCGAAGCCCATCTCGGCGACCATGGCTAGGTCGTGGCCGGTGCCCTGGCCGCATGTGGTCAGATAGTCTCCCGTCATGCAACTGGTGGCCCCGGCGTGGAAGATATCTCCCTGGCGGTCGCCCAAGCACCGTTCGCGGCCGCCGGCGACCTTGATATCCGCCGTTGGCAGCAGCAACCGAAAGATGGCGATGGTGGCGAGGCACTCCTCCGGGGTCAACGGGGTCTGGTCAGCCAGGGCCGTCCCGGGAATCGCGTTCAGGAAGTTCAGCGGCACGGAGACCGGGCCGACGTCGTCGCGGATGGTGACGGCCAGGTCGATCCGGTCGGCCCAGGTCTCGCCCAGGCCAAACAGCCCGCCGCAGCAGACATCCAGCCCGGCCCGTTTGACGGCCGCCAGCGTGGCCAAGCGTTCATCGTAGGTATGCGTGGTCACGAGCTCGCCAAAGAGCCGTCGTGAGGTTTCCAGGTTGTGGTGATACCGATCAATGCCGGCCTCGGCGAGCCGTCGGGCCTGATCTTCGGTAATCGCCCCCAGCGACGCACACAGATGCAGATCGTCGCCCATTTCCGTTCGAAGGTCGGACAGGGCGTCCAGGACGGCGGCCAAATCGGCGTCAGTGGGGCCCCTGCCTGAGTTGACGATCCCCAACCGCCCTGCCGCGCCCCCCTGCCGCGCGGTCACGCCGGCGGCGAGGATTTCGCTGCACGGCGTCCGGTGCGCTTTGGCGCCGGTATCGGTATCGGCCGCGTGGGATTGGGCGCACCAGGCGCAGTCTTCGGAGCACCCGCCGAGCTTGCCCGGTACGATCGAGCACATACGCACCGCCCGGCCAAAGAAATGGCGGCGAACTTCCCAGCCCGCCGCCATCAGTTGCGGAATGTCGCGCTGCGCCAGGTCGACCAGAAAGGCAGCATCCGGGCCCCCTAAGGGCCGGGCCTGCTTGGCTCGGTCAACGGCCGCCCGCAGCGACTCGTCGGTGATCGGGGTCATTCCGAAGGATTCTGGAAGTACCTCGGCAGGTCCACCGTGTCGAGGATATTCATGTTCTTGCGGTTGGGGTCGACCTCGTAGGCGTTGAGCTTCTGCCGAGGAACGTCGATCACGTAGAGGTTGTCGAACGAATCAGCTCGGCCACCCGGGCTCATGATGTAGGCATCCTTGAACCTGGCCGAGGTGTTGCCCGCCAGGGCTTTGGGGGTCGGCGCAACGATAACCAGCAACGTCGAGAGGACGATCGCCGAAAGCACCAACATGGCAATGGTGATGTTCTTGCCGTTATTCATGGTCGGTCTCCTATCGAAAGTTAGTTACCGCGGAAGTCCGCAACGAGGTCTCGTCCGCGAATCGGGGTCAGCCGTTTGCGCGTCCGGTCGAACTGAAAGCACCGCAACCTCTGGCTGGCCAGGTCGATCACATAGACCGTGTCGTAGCCGGATTCGATCTTGCCGGTAACCATGACGTAGTTGGTTTTCAGGAAGTACCCGTCCTGGGCCTCCGCCGGCGCCACCGCCCCGGCAATCAAGCCGGCCAGCAGGCCCAGGTTGAGGCACACCAGTGCAACAATCACTGCGTTCTTCATGACCATTCTCCCTGCCGACCCATATGGGGCCGACGCGTTCGGCGCCGGCCTCATCCATGGGCCGGGCCACATAGGCTGTTTATCGCCCACAGGCGGGCATTGGCAGCAGACTAATCCAGGTGCGTCCGCTTGGCGTTCTTGAACGCCGGCGCCAGCACAAAGGCGAACGCCAGGATCATGTATACGTAGGCCAGGAACCCTCCGGGGCCTTTGTAGTCGTCCTCGGGGGTGTAGCCGTCGGCGCCGACCTTGAAGGGGCGGGCCTCGAACGGAGGCACGGACTCCTCCTCGACCGCCGCGGTCGGAGCCGGATCCTCGGCCGGGGCGGTTTGGGCAACGGCCACCACGGGCGTCCATACGCACACCACCAACAGCAACCATACCAGTGTTTGTGTCGTCATGGTCCTCACTATAAGCCAACGCAGGCGACGGGTTCAATATTGCATCGGTTGATCGGTTCCCAGCATGGCGGAAATCGTGGCCACCCGCTCGGCAAAGGCCCGGGCCGGAGCAGCCACCGTCTGCCACCGCTCGCTGCGAGGGCGAGCCAACGACACGTACTCCTCAAGCCCCATGCCGACGAACGCATAGTGCTTGTCCCGAAAGACGTGGACGTCATCGAACGGGCTCCGGCCGGCCGGGCCCTGGAGCCAGTAGGCGAACACGAAGGCCGAGACAAACCCCTCCCCGAACACCCCCTGCCACTGTCGCAGGCCTTCGATGTCGTCGCGAGTGACCCAGTTCTCCCAGGCCCGTGAGCTCGCCCGGCCCGGGCGAACCGGATCGGGGAATTTTCGGCCCTTCACGTCGACCAACAGGTTGGGCCCGGCGGCGCCGTAGACGACCAGATCGAAGCTCTTGATGGACGCCCCGGCGAAGATGGTCTTCTTGGCTTCATCAACCACCACGAAGGGCCACCCCTTCGCCCGAAGGTAGTCTTCAAACGCCGCCTCGTAATGGACCTTCCGGTGCGCCATGCCCCTCTTCTTGCCGGCTGGCGGCCTACAGGGCTTTGTCCAGCAGCGACAGAAACTCATCCAAGGACTGCTCGGCCTGGTGGCCGCTGGTTAGGTTCTTGACGCCGACCGGTTCGCCGGCGCCGCGGACGATGACCGCCGCCTTGGCGCCGCGCTTGTTGGCGTCCTTGAGTTGTTTGCCGGTGTTGGCCCGCTTGTAGCTGAACTCGGCCGAGACCCCGCGCTTGCGAAGCTCGCCGACGACCTTAAGCAATTGCGACATCTCACACCCGTCGCCGTCGATCACAAAGTAGTCAGCCGCAGCCAGCGAATCCGGCAACTTGCCCTTCTCGGCCAGCAGGATCCCCAACACCACGTCGCCCATACCGAAGCCGGTGGCCCCCACCTGAGGCCCACCGAGGACCTCCAGCAAGTTGTCGTAGCGGCCGCCGCCGGCCACGGCGCGGAGTTGAGCGTCGGCGTCGAAGACCTCGTAAACGATGCCCGTGTAATAGGCCAACCCGCGGACGATGTGCCAGTCGAACCGACAGTAGGCCCAGACGCCCATCGCCTCCAGATGGCTGCGAAGTTCGAGCAGGTCGTCGCGGTGGGCGTCGACCCCTTCCATCTCCGACAGTTGCTTGAGCATGTCGGTCTCGGGGACGTCCAGAAACTCACAGATCGCCGCGATCTGGTCGGCGGCCAGGCCGGCATCGGCGCATTGCTTTTCGAACGCTTCCGGCACCACTTTCGGCCGACGGTCCAAGGCCGTCAGTGCCTTATCCAGGGAGGCGTCATCGACGCCGAGCTGGCGGAGCTTGTCGACCACCAAGGGCCGCGAGCCGATGCGAACAACAACGTCCTCGGGCGTCAAGCCCACCTCTCGCAGGAAGTCGACGGCCGTATAGATACACTCGGCGTCGGCCAGAACGTCGTCGGCGCCGATGACATCCACGTTCCACTGGAAGAACTCACGCAAGCGCCCCTTCTGTGGGTTCTCGGCCCGACACAGGCGCGGCACGGAGAACCACTTGATCGGCCGCGGGAGTGTGTTGACCTTAGCGTTGACCATCCGCGCCAGGGACGGCGTGATCTCCGGCCGAATCGCCAGGTTGCGGCCACCGCGGTCGGTAAAGCTGAAAAGCTGCTCGGCGATCTCATCCCCGCTCTTAATGGTGAACAAGTCCAGGTACTCAAAGATCGGCGCGTCGTATTCCTCGAAGCCGTTCCGTAGCGAGACCTCCCGCCACGTGTCGGCGATCCAATTCCGCAGACGCATGTCGTCCGGATAGAAATCCCTGGTGCCTTTGACGGACTTGATTCCGCTCATTCCTTGGCCTTGTCCTTCTTACGAAGCTTCTTGAGCTTGCGGTGCTCGGCTTTGGCGGCCTCATCGCCCAGCTTGCCGCGACGCTTGGCGCGCTGATACTCGAACTCCTCATCGCCCAACGTCTTCCGGGCGTAGGCCATCAGTTCGTCGCCGGTGTTGAACTCCTCGTCGTAGCCGTAATCGCCCATGGTCTGGTCGCAGTTATCCAGGTCGTACTTGCGGCAGATCAAAGGCCGATCGTCGTAGATCGAGCACTGGTTGTCGGCATCGAGCATCTTGCAGGGGTTCAGGATCGAGATGTACCAACTGCCTTCGTCGACATGAACGCTGGTGCCCTCGTGGCAAATGTACCAGCGAACGTCCTCGAACTCTTCGTAGTCGTCGGGCTCGTCGATCTCGAAGCAGTAGTAGCGGCAGCACCTGGCGCCACATTCCTTGCACAGCTCGGCACTCATCAGCGACTCCTAAGCAGTTAACGGATAGACCGTGATTATAGACGCCCCCGCCGCCAACGCAAACCGATGCGTGGACGCTTGGTGGGCAATCGGTTATAACTCGGCGCTCCGCCCGATGGCCCGGGCGGCGACGAGAAAAGGACCCACATCGTCATGACCGACGAGCTACCGAAAGCCTACGAGCCTCACACGGTCGAAACCAACGTTCGCGAGCGTTGGGATTCCGCCTCCGCTTACGCCGCCGACCCCGCCGCCGGCGGCGACAGCTACGCCATCGTCATTCCCCCGCCGAACGTCACTGCTCCCCTTCATACCGGCCACGCCCTCAATAACACGCTGCAGGACGTGCTGGTCCGCTACCACCGTATGGCAGGCGACAACACGCTGTGGATGCCGGGCACCGATCACGCGGGTATCGCCACGCAAACGGTCGTTGAGAAGCGCATCCTGGCTGAAGAGAACAAGCGTCGCACCGAATTCGGGCGAGACGAGTTCGTCGGGCGAGTCCAGGCCTGGAAGGACGAATACGAAGAGCGCATTCTCAACCAACTCAAGCTGATGGGCTGCTCGTGCGACTGGGCTCGCACGCGATTCACCATGGACGAAACCTGCGCCCGGGCCGTCCGCGAAGTGTTTTTCAAGCTTTTCGAAGACGGGCTGATCTACCGCGGCAAGCGACTGGTCAACTGGGACCCGGCAACGCAAACCGTGCTGGCCGACGATGAAGTCGAACACCAGGATGTGGCCGGCCACTTCTGGTACCTCAGGTACCCCCTGTCCGAGCTCATTCACGTTAGTGGTACGAACATCGAACACGTCGTGGTCGCCACGACCCGTCCGGAGACCATGCTGGGCGATACGGCCGTGGCGATAAACCCCAAGGACCCCCTGGCCGAAATCCTGGTCGACCAGACCGTCCGCCTGCCCCTGGTGGGCCGGGAGATTCCGATCGTCCTGGACGACCACGTCGTCCTCCCAGACCCCGACAGCGACGACGAAAAGGCGCGGTTCTCCACCGGTTTCCTGAAGGTGACCCCCGCTCACGATCCCGACGACTGGCAGATCGGTCAGCGTCACGACTTACCCGTGATCAACGTGATGGCCCCGGATGGGTCCATCAGCGACCGCCACGGCTGGGACGATTGCGCCGGTTCCGACGCCGAGTTCCTGCTGGGCATGGACCGGTTTGAGGCGCGAGCGGCCATCGTGGAGTGGTTCAAGACCGAAGGCCTCCTCGAAAGCGTCCGCGAATACACCCACCCGGTCGGCCACAGCTATCGCAGCCACGTACCCATCGAGCCCTACCTGTCCGACCAGTGGTACATCGCCGTCAAGCAGCCCATCGAACATCTAGCTGAGCAATTCGGGGAGGGGATGATTGATCGCACGGACATGCCCCTGAACTCCCTGGCGGGCCTAGCCCTGAAGCCCCTACTGGACAAGCGCGTCCGCTTCGTCCCCGACCGTTACGCCAAGACCTATCAGACCTGGCTGGAGAATCTTCGGGACTGGCCCGTTAGCCGGCAGCTCTGGTGGGGCCACCGCATTCCGGTGTGGTCGCGGGACATCGAGCTGCCCGCCGACGTCAAGCCGCTCGAGACCGACGGCCCCCACCCGCACGTTGGCGCCGCCATCGCCGGGCCGCTCGGCGAGGCGTTGGCTGAGCTTTCGGCTCGCCATATCCTTCAGGCTTTCAAGCACCCCGAACTGGAGGGGTGGGTCCGGACATATATCTGCCTGGCCTCCGACGAACCCGGCGCCGTTGAAGCGATTGAAAACGCCGGTTACGTCCGTGACGAGGACGTTCTCGACACGTGGTTCTCGTCCGCCCTGTGGCCATTCAGCACCATGGGCTGGCCGGATGACACGCCGGAACTGGCCGCATACTACCCGGGCAACGTGCTGTGCACGGCCCGAGAGATCATCACGCTGTGGGTGTCTCGTATGGTGATGATGGGCCAGTACTGCGTGGGCGACATCCCCTTCCCCGAGGTGTTCATCCACGCGATGATCCAGGACGGCGAGGGCCGCAAGATGTCCAAGAGTCTGGGCAACGGCATCGACCCGCTGGACATCATCGATTCTCATGGCGCCGACGCCATGCGCTTCACGCTGGCTTCCATGACCACGCAGACCCAGGACGTCCGCATGCCGGTCGCCGAAATGACCACCCCGGACGGGCGAATCGTCAACAGCTCGCCCAAGTTCGACCTCGGACGGAATTTCTGCAACAAGCTCTGGAACGCGGCGCGGTTTGCGATGATGAACCTGGCTGACTGCCCCGCCTTCGACCCCACCGAAGCGACCGATCTGGCCGACCTGTGGATGCTCAGTCGACTGGGCACCGCCATCCGCAACGCGACCGCGGCCATCGAAGATTACCGCTACAACGAACTGGCGGACGGCCTGTACCACTTCATGTGGGACGATGTGTGCGACTGGTACTTGGAGATCGCCAAGGCTCGCATCAACGCCGGCGAGGCCACCTCCAAGGCCATCGTGGCCCTCGCTTTGGATACGCTGCTGCGATTGCTGCACCCGATCTGCCCGTTTATTACCGAGGCGATCTGGGCCAAGCTCAACGAAACGGTCCCCAACCGCGGCGGCGTGGACTGCTCGGCCGAGACACTCCTGGTCCGAGCCGCCTGGCCCACCCGCCACGATGAATGGATCGACGAAGCGGCGGAGAAGCAATTCGAACTGATGCAGGAACTGGTCCGCCAGATCCGCAACGTTCGCAAGGAACACAACGTCGCTCCCGCCACGACCGTCGACGCCGTGGTCGAGGCCACCGGCCCCGAGGCCGACCTGATCACCGCCAATATCGCCCTGCTTCAATCGCAGGCGCAACTGGCGGCGATCTCCGCCGGAAACGCCCCTGCCGACGGCTCGGCTGCGACGGTGACGGTCGGTAGCATCAAGCTGCACATCCTCGGCGTGGTCGACCACGACGCCGAAGTTGTCCGCCTGACCAAACAGCGCGATCAACTCGCCAAGGGAATCGGCGGCATCGAGAAGAAACTCGCCAGCGAAGGCTTCCTGGCCAAGGCCCCCGAAGATGTGGTTCGACGCGAGCGCGACCGCCTGGCCGATCTGACGGCCCAGCATCAGGCCGTCCTCCAGGCCATTGAGAAGCTCGACGCGTAAGAGCGAAACGATCCCAGCGCACAAAGAAGCTCCGCCGATTGAGGTCGACGGAGCTTCTGTTCTTGGAGCTCAGACTGTCAGCGACTTGCTTCGCCTGCGCAGCAGCGTTTTCGCCGTCTCAGGAGCGTCAGACCGCCCAGCCCCAGCAAGCCCATCGTCGCCGGTTCGGGGACTTGGCCGCCAGAGGCGGTTACGACCGTCCCGTAGTTAACCTTCAGCCAGAGCAAGTCGGTGACATCGACCATGTCATCACAGTTACTATTGCCGGCTCCCCAGCCGCCGGTGGACCCGTAGTGCTGCTGCAGCAGGGCCAGATCAACGGCCGTCACGCTCCCGTCCAGGTTGAAGTCACCGATGGCCGTCCCCATGCCGCTGGCCCCGTCGCGACTCCACAGGACGAAGTCTTCAACCAGGATTGCCAGGTCGTTGTCATCGACATCGCCGTCGTCATCCATATCAAACGTAGCGTCCCCCGACCCCGCGGCGGCGCGCAGGAGATCGATATCCTCAATATCCACTCGACCGTCACCGTTGAAGTCGGCGTTGGGCGGAAGCGAGTCAATCGACGCAACGAAAACGCCGTCGGTACTGGTGGTCTGCCACTTGCCGATCCAGGAGACCTGATTGCCGCTCACCTCCAAGTGGTCACCGTACATGTACGGCGTCGGGGAGACCAGTTGGGTCGTCAGGCCGTCAAAGGCGTAGACCCCTTCGCCATCCCGGAACCACGCAATGAGGTTCCCGTCGATATCCGGGGCCAGATCGTCAACGTCATTGTCGGTCAACTGGATGATGTTCTGACCGTCGTAGAGGAAGATCTCCATGTCTCCGTTGCCGTCGTCGGCGTCCCAGACCACTTTGCCGTTGCTCATTCCGTTCGGGGACCCCGTGTGAAAGTTGGAGTTGTCCTCGTACACGGGATATCCGTTCTTTGCGTTCCGTCATAGACGGGAATCCGGTGATCATCGATCCTCGCGAACTCGTCCTTCGTGGCTTCTCGCCAGGAAACCGTATCACCCTCCGCTCCGAATGAGTACCTGGCGACCTCTCCGATGCCGCTGGCTATCTGGGTCAGCGTCTGGCCGTCATGACGGAACACAAGGTCCGGCTCGAACGGCATCGAGGTGTTTGGGTCATACTCGAGCCAATAGACGTCGTCGCCGCTCATCGCCAACTGTGAGCCGGAGGTGGGCCAGGTATTCGCGGTTGAACGCCACTGCGTCCAGGTTGCGCCATCGTAGAACCAAATCCCGTATTGGTCGCTGCCCGTCGCGGGGTTCGTCATCACGGCAATGTTGTCGCCGCTCGCCGCGGCCATTCTGACTTGGGGGATCGCCGTGCCATCCGGCGCCGTATGGAGGATATGGCTGGTCGTTGTCGTGACGCTGTCCCATTGATACAGGTCGACCTGGCCCGAGTTGTAAATCGTCCACGTCAATCTTCCATCATCGAAATTGACGTTGTACTCATCGCGAGAGTCGTTCGTGATCTGCTGAATCGACGCTCCGTCGTAGACATAGAGATCATCAGAACCGTCCGACCGATCTCGCCACGCAACCAGTGAGCCATCCATCCGAAGATATTTCGCATCGGGAGTAATGGCGATCCGCACAGCGGACCAGTCGCCGGCCTGGACCGATGACGCCAAACAAACTAGCACGACGCCCACACACGCTTGACCCAAGAAGTGCTTCCTCATCATGGTTCATCCCTTCCTTCCCTGGTTTCTCCACTGCCGCACCAGCGTCCTGGCCTAACGGCTTCGACGTCTCAGCAGCCCAATCATCGCCGGTTCGGGGGTCAACCCCCTCTTCCCCAAATCTTCACGGCCCGTAGGCCTGGAGAAAGGCAATATCTCTCTTCCATAGACTATCACGGCTAGCGAGACGATCAAGCGGGATTTGCGTCCGTTCGTAGCCCCTGGGATGGGGTCCATCGCGACCGATTGAAGGGCTCTCATCCCGCAAAACAGTAAAGCAACAACCCCCATATGGCCGCCGACATCCTTGTCGGCGCTAATCAAACCACGATGTCGGGATGTGGCTTTGTGTTTGGTCTGGTCTTTGGTTAGAATCGGCGCTTTCGCCCTGAACCGATGACCGAACTTGACCTGACAATCTGGCGGGGAATGGAAATCCGCCATCCCGGCGACTGGGAAGTCGCGGTGGCCTCGCCCCCTGGCGACATGGGCCGCATCAGCCTGGCCGATCGGAACTGGCAACGGCTGGATGTGACCTGGCGACGCCTGATGGGCCGTCCGAAGCTCGCCGACCTGGCTGAAAAATTCCGTGACGAGCACCTCAAAGCCTTTGAGAAGGACGCCAAATCCAAGAAGGCCGTCGCCCCCGACGAAGAGATCCGCCTTCTCGACATGCCCCACCCGCCAGAGGGCTGGGCGGGCTTCATGCAGAAACGCGTAACCGGCACGCTCGTCCGGGCCCTCAAGCACATTCCCGAGCGGGAACTGCTGATCGAAGTCGCCCTGCTGTGGCCCCACCGCCGGAACGAGCAATTGGAAGAGGCCATTCTGACCGGTCTAGCCCCCCTGCCCGAAGACGCCCCCACCCGACGCTGGCGCGCGATGGGGATCGACGTGGAATTGGACCGCCGCTTTCGGCTGGAGCTCTCGACGCCCCAGGCCGGGCGCATCCACTGGGAATTCAACGACGGCGCTAAACGCTGCGATCCGCTCGTCATCGAGCGGACAGCCATGCCCAATAGCTACATCAATGATACGCTGGCCAACTGGCTGCCCAAGCAGCAGCCCACCGGCAGCAAGGTCGTCCAACAGTTCGCGGTGAAGGTCAACGGCCATCCGGGCCAATACATTCTCAGCCGAAGCCAGGCCGGGCGGATGGGCTCCCTGCGAGGCCGGCACACCGTCCGAATCGAGACCGCCTGGGTCTGCCCCATCGAAGACCGCCTCTACCGCATCTGCCGATCGTGCGTGACCAAGGGCGAGGCCGTCCCCATGCCCGACTCCCTGGAACTACGCTGTTGCCGGCCGAGCCAGGCCGTGGTGCCCGAACTGCCCGATGCCCCCACCGGGAAGATCCGCAAACCCAAAGCGGATAGCCCCTTAGGTGACACCCGAACTACGGAGCAGTTCCTCGCGGCCATCCCCTTCCAGAATGTCGCCATGGAGTTGGACAAGCGCCCCAACGGTCGCCTGCTGGCCAAGATCCAGATCGACCGCCCAGGCTGGCTGGTCCCCCCAATCAGTTGGGTGATCCCCTACGGCAAATTCCGCCGCGTCGAACTGGACGCCGTCGGGACGAGCATGCTGGAATTGTGTGACGGACAGCGAACCGTGGAAAAGGTCATTGAAAAATTCGCCGCGGACCATAAGCTTACGTTTCGCGAAGCCCAGCTTCCGGTCACGCTGTACTTACGACAACTGACCCAACGTGGTGTGGTGGCGATTGTTGGCGGCCGCCCGGACGAGTAACCCGTTGCCCGGCGGCCGCTGTCACATTGCAGTCTGTTCGGCCTCGTGTGGGTCGAACGGCCCCGTTGCTGACGAATTATGAAACAGGTTGATGTTAACAAGCAGGTCCGGTTGCCACTGTCCAAGACCGTTGAGTTGGTCGTCAGCGGCGTTCGCTTCCGGCTGTTCCGGGCCGCGGTGACCGTCGTTATTATCGCGCTGGCCGTGGCGTTCCTAATGACCATGCTCAGCGAATCGGTCATCGGCCGAAATGTTGCCGCCGCCATCGAAGAGAAGACCGCCCCCCGGAAGACCTTAGGCTTCTGGGTCGGGCAGCTGACCAGCGCCCTGACGGTCCCTAAGCTCACCGATAATGTGGCCGAGCTGACTCCCGGCAGCCTGCACTGGACCGAACTGCGCGATTGGGGAGAGCTGACCGACGAGCAACTGACCCGTCTGGCCGCCCTGTCGCAACTCAAGCAGATGTACTTGGCGTTCTTCGATGAATTGACCGAAGGGGATCGCCGCGCCTTGGTCGGACGGGACCTTGGGCTGGACATCTTCGAGCATCTCCGCGACTCGGATCGTTGGGCCGTCTTCCTTCGCGAACTCCCCAACGTGGGCGTCAGTTTCCCCGGCGAGGGGGCCGACACCTTCAAAGCCTTCCTGACCGACTGGCACGAAGCCCAGCCCCAACTGGGGGCTATCATCGCCGGCCACAGCAAGGCCTTCCAAGCCTTCCGCGACCAGCATCTCAAGCGAAGTACCATTGATGAGTATTTGGCCGTATCGCCGGCGGATCTGCCGGAATTGCTGGCCGGCTATGGGTACCAAATGGCGCCGGAAGATGTGGCGACGGTCCGCAGCCAGGCGTCGCTACGACGAGACGCCGACCGGATCGGCAAGCTGTTCCGTGCTCCCCTGGTTCGCCAGGCGGTCAAAGAGGCCGAGGATCTGGAAAAGGCCAACGAAGCCACCGTCGATATGCTGTTCGAACTGGTGGCCTCCGATTCCGGGGTGGAATGGTTATTTAGAGAACTCGCTCGGATGCAGGAGCAGATCGACGAATTGCCCGCTGACATCGATACCCGTGCGGACCAGAACCTTGAAGATCGCATGATCATCAATTCACGGTCCATTGAGACTTTCTCGCTGCCCAAACAACGTGTGGTGGAAGTCGCCAAGGCCCGCCTGGCCGACAAACATCTTCAACGAGTCGAGAAGCACGTGTCCATGACGACTAGCGCCGGCGGCTACAAGGGCTTCTCCAGCCGGACGGTGGCTCTGCTGGTGGTCAGCTTTATGGTCTGCATCGTGGGCATCGCCAACGCTATGCTGATGAGCGTAACCGAGCGATTCCGTGAAATCGCCACCATGAAGTGCCTGGGCGCCACGGACGGCTTCATTATGGTCAACTTCATTCTGGAATCCTGCATGCAGGGCATCGCCGGCGGCGTGATCGGCGTGATCCTGGGGGCGGCGCTGGGCATCGGCCGAAGCTGGGCCGCCTACGGCAGCTTGGCGCTGACGCAAATTCCCGTGCTGGAGGTGGTGGGCGCCGCGATCCTGTCCTTTGTACTGGGCGTGGTCATTTCCGCCTTGGCGGCGGTGTACCCGGCGTCCGTAGCAGCGAGACTGGCCCCCATGGAAGCCATGCGAATCGAGTAAGGGCTCAACGAACCGATGAGCGACGTCGCAGAAACCAATACCGTCGAGACGACCGACCCCGCCGGCCCGCCCGACCGCCCGGTCATCATCCGCACCGTTGCGTTGCGGAAGGAATACGTCATGGGCGAGGTCATCACCCGAGCCCTGCAAGGCATCGACGTGGAGCTGTACCGCGGCGAGTTCATTTGCGTGATGGGGCCCTCCGGATCGGGCAAAAGCACCTTCTTTAACATGATCGGCGGACTGGACTCCCCCACCGCCGGGCGCGTGTTTATCGATGAGGTCGACGTCGCCCAACTCAGCGCGGTGGAGTTGGCCTTCCTGCGCTGCCGCAAGATCGGCTACATCTTCCAGACCTACAATCTGGTCCAATACATGACCTGTCTGGAGAACATCACCGTGCCAATGGCCTTTGCCGGGGTCAGCGGCGACGAGGCCCGCGACCGGGGGCTGGGCCTGCTGGAACTGGTTGGCCTGAAGGAACGCTGGTTCCACAAACCCATCGAGCTCTCGGGCGGCCAGCAGCAGCGAACGGCCATCGCCCGGGCTATGGCCAACAACCCCTCGGTGCTACTGTGCGACGAACCGACCGGCAACCTGGACCTCAAGACCGGGTCTGAGATTCACGACTGCCTGATGCGGCTGAACAAAGAACGCGAAGTGACCATCATCTGCGCCACGCACGACCATCGGCTGATCAACAAGGCCGATCGGATCATGTGGGTCCGCGACGGCATGGTCGAACGAATTGCCGACCGGTCCGACGTCACGGTCGAAACCGGCGCCATCGACGGAGTGGAAGATGAGTAGCCGACGGCTCCTTCACGGTGCGATTGCTTTGGCCGTCCTGGTGACGACCGCCGCCAGTGTCTGCTCCGCGACCGACCTGAATCGGACGCAGTTCGAGAAGGACCTGGCCGCCCTGACGCGTCACCCCCACCGCCTGGCCGGCTACGGCAGCGACGAACGCATCGCGGAAATGGCGCAGCGCGTCGCGCGGGCTCAGGTCGCCGCCAACGCCGAATACCAGGATGCGGCCGACATCTTCCGCGACACCACCGCCGACGTCCTGGACTACCTCCGCGACACCGAGCACATCGAAGACGGGCCCGGCTCACTGGCGGCCTCCAAGTACGTCCAGGAACGCCTGACGGCTATTCGCGACCGTCTGCCCCAGGATCAACAAGACCAATTGCTGATCCTCACGCAGGAGTTCGACGTCGTCCAGCCGACGACGACGGAGTGTCGGCTCGAGATCGGCGGCAAGGACTATCCGCTTTACGCGGCCCGGCCCAACGCAATCGTCGCTCGCGTCACCCCGTCCCAGGGCCTGTCCGGAGTTCTGATCTACGCCGGCAGGGGCGAACTCGAGGACTACGGCAGGCGAGCGCCTGAGGACGCCATCGTCGTCCTGGACTACGACGGCGACTGGCAGACCGCTTTCGCCTTTGGCGCCAAAGCCGTCGTCATCCTGGGCGACGCCAACGCCAACGAGCCGCAGAAGTATTCGGTGGACGTCCCGGCGAACCTGCCCGTGTTCTTCACGCCAGCCGGGTCGGGCGTAGACGCGTTGGCCACGCAAGCCGACCCGCCGACGGCCACGGTCTTCGCCGCCTGTCAGTGGAAGAAGCTTCGCGGACGAAACGTGGTGGCCGTTCTCCAGGGCACGGACCCCCAGATGGGCAAGGCCGCAACCGAAGACCAGGCCATCGTCCTGGCAGCGCCGCTGGACAGCATGTCCGAAGTGCCCCTGCTCTCGCCAGGCGCCCGAGACGCCGCCAACACCGCTGCCCTGCTGCAGCTAGCCGACTATCTGACCGGTAATCGTCCCCGCCGCGACGTGGTGCTGTGCTTCTTTGACGGGCAGTTCACCAACCACACCGGGGCCCGCGCGTTCTACACCGCGATTCGTCGGCCCATGAGCGAGGACATCAAGAACTCCGATAAGGCCGCCAAGACCACCTCGCTGAAAGAGTTCGAACAGAGCAATCTGGATGAATACGAATTCCTCGACAATGCCATCCAACTGCTCCGTCAGGACAATGTCTTTGAACCGGACGTGGCCGATCTGGTCGAACGCCGTGATGACCTTCGGGCCGACATGGTCTTGCCCGGCTACATGAAGATCGGCCCGGCCCTAAGTGGCACGTTGTTCATCGTCGTGACGATCATCTTCGCCGCTCTGGCCGTGGTGCTCGCGGCGCTTCGGTCTCGTCCGCAGTTCGCCACGTCGTCCTTGGCGATGTTCAACAACCTGGTCTGGGCTCTCAGCGTGCTGCTGGTGCTGGGATTGGTTTATGGCCTCGCGATCGACCCGAAACTCTTCGGCGAAGACCGTCGTGGCCGGACCCGAACCAGTGAGTACGAACGCATTCGCCTCGATGCGGTCACCAAACGCATCGACGGTCTGGAAAGCAGCCATCGGGCAACCATGGACCTGCTAAAGGATGAGGCCCGCCTGCTGGATTCGGTGGTTCTCGAGAAGCTGCGCCCCGTCCGCGTCGCTGTGGCGGACATCGAACACCAGATCAAGCTCCTCAAGCTCGACCTCAAAGACCTCGGAACCCAACTGCAGGCGGTCGAAGCCCAACTCGCCGGCTCGGCCACCGAGTCGATCAAGGCTCAACAGCAGGAGCTTGAAGGCAAGCTCAGCGCGGGTCGGCAGACGCTGGAAGGCCTCCAGGCCTCCCTCGAAGTCGAGCGAGACAAGCGTGACGAGTTGGCCATTCGCGACCTGCTGTGGAACACCTGCCAGCGAATCGTCCGGAAGAAGATCGGCCGAGATGTCATCCTCTATGAGCCGACTAAGGAAGAACGCGAGAAAGGCAAGAAGGGCAGGGCCGAACTGTGGTCGGAATCGTTGACCGACTCGTCCAATGAGGCCCGCCAGGAAGCCAACCGCACCAAGTTCAAGGAACGGCTCCAGTACGGCCTGTGGGACCGTAGCGACGATACCTGGGCTGCTGACCCCAACCAATCCGCCCGGTCCGGCGTGTTCGAGGAACTCAAGAAACGTGTCATCGCCAACTGCCAGGAACGCAAGCGAGAGTTGCTGCTGCGAGCGGTCGACATCGCCCAGGCCAAGGACCTTAACGAGGTCTTGGGCGTTGATCGCAGCGCGCTGGCCCTGCACATCAGTCTGAACCTCGGCGACGAGCGCCCGCAGTGGACCTTCATCCACGGCGACAAATCGTCATCGCTGGGCGATGACACCACCGGAGCCTACCGCGACAACGCCTTCAAGGCCGCCGAAGGAATCGCCGAAGCCCTGGGCCCCAAGGTCGGACACTTTGACACCCGAGCCATCGGTATCCGTTACAACAACGAGTTGTTCGGAGGCCCGGGGATCGACAGCGGCGGCATCGCCCGCATCTTCGCGGTGCGGAACCTGGCGGCCATGACCGTCATGGATCACCTGGCCCGCCAAGGCCAAGTCACCGACACCCTCAGTGCCTTGGACGCCGGCATGTTGTTCGACCAAGTCCAGGAAGTGGCGCCGTTCGTCTGGGCCTTGGGCAACGAAGACAAGCACCTGACCGGCACGTCCAATCTGGGCGCCCGGGCCAGGTTCTTCGAGGTGCTCTGGGAAAACGATCGTCTCAAAGGCGTCAAAATCAGCCGGGCCAGCGCCGGCCAGGCCATGCTGCAACTGGCCGTGCCCGACGCCCTGCTGGCGGTGTACGGCCACGCCGGCTGGGGCAACATGAACACCCCGCCCGGGTTCGTCGGGACGATCAACTCGATGTCCGATTCGCTGGGCTTCTGCGAGTTCGGGCCCATGGACACCGAGGATACCCACTGGGGTTACTTCAACGTCGCCGCCGACTTCGACGGGGCCGGCCGCGGCATCGTTCGTTACGTCTGCAACGAGAAGACGGTCCAGACCGCAGCCTTGGAGTTATTCAAGGTCCGGTCGATGTCCGTCGTCAACTATGGGTTCGCCTCAGCCGGCATGACCACCCCCATGCGGTCGATCGAGACCTCCACCATCCCCGCCGACCGCAAGTTGCTCTGCGAGGCCGGGCAAGTGCTGACCCTCTATGCGCCGTTCTCAACCACCGGGATCAAGCTGTTCAACACGTCGGCCTTCGTGATCCTCAACAACAAGCCCACGCGCGAAGACCACCCCGGGTGGGGCATCCCCTTGCGAAGCGTGCAGGACGAATTCTCGCATCCGATCACCCTGGCCCTCAGCGCCAGAGACCTTGGCATTCTCAACGAATACCGGCTGCAGTTGCTGCGCGACAGCCGGATCAACCAGGAATCGCTGCAAGTACTCAACGGCCAGGCCCGCGATTTGTTGGATGACGCTGTCAACGCCGGCATCGAAGGGGCCGGCCTACTGCACTACGCCGGCGACACCGCCGCTTCGGCCGCCCTGAGTCGCCGCGCCTACGCGCCGCTACGAAGCGTGATGGACGACCTGGTCACCGCGGTCGTGCTGCTGCTGTTGCTGGCCGTGCCCTTCGCGTATTCATTGGAGCGGCTGGTCATCGGCACGCCGCACATCTATCGCCAAATCGGCTGGTTCATTCTGTTCTTCCTGACCACCTTCGGCATCCTTTACGTGGTCAACCCGGCGTTCCGAATCGCGTCCACCCCCATCATTATCTTCCTGGCCTTCGGCGTGATGATGCTGTCGGGCATGGTCATTATGGTCCTGATCCGAAAGCTTCAGTCCGAGGTCAAGGTCATGCAGGGGCTGGGCCAAACCGTCCACAGCACCGACGTCTCGCGGGTCTCAACCATGTCCGCGGCGGTGATGATGGGCATCTCCACCATGCGGCGCCGACCGCTGCGAACGTTTCTGACGGCGGCGACCGTGGTGTTGCTGACCTTCACCATCCTGACCTTCGCCTCCTTCGGAACGACCTACGATAACAGCCGAACCTATAAAGGCCCCCTCCGCCACATGCCCGCGCGGATTATGGTCCATCACCAGTTCTGGAATAACATCGATGTGGGCGTCCTGGAGGTCCTGCAAGGCCACTTGTCAGACGAAGCCACAGTCGTTCCCCGGTACTGGGTGGCGCCGACGGCCTACACCGCCAAGCTGGCCGCCACCGGCGGACGGTCCCTGGACAAGCTCCTGGCCGACGCCAGCACGCGCCGCGTGGTGAGCGTCTCGGCCGGCATCGGGATGGACCTGGACGACGTGGTCAAGCAGAAGGCCCTCCACGATCTGTTCGAACCAGGCGCCAAACGGGAGCTACTGGAGACCAACGGCATCTTCCTGACCCGAGCCGTCGCGGAGGAACTGCAACTGACGGAAGACGACATCGGCCAGGCCGTCCTTCGATTGGCCGGACAAGAGCTCCTCTTCGGCGGCTTTGTCAGCGACCAACTGGCCACCTTCGAGAGCCTGGAAGGCTCGAATATCCTCCCGGTGGACTTCGAGGTCACCGCCGGCAGCGAAGGGCTCAAGCAGCAGGAGTCCACGCCGGACGAAGGCCTCAAGGAAACGCCGGAAATCGAAAGCGGCCAGTTCGCCGTGTTTGGCATGGACCGGGTGGTCATCTTCGCCGCGAACGTCGCGACGAAGATGGAAGGCACCATGCGGGCGCTGACGATCTACCCCAACGATCCCGACGACGTCGAGCCCCTGGCCGACAGCATCGCACGCATTACCGGCCTGCCCACCTACTATGGCAAGGAAGGCGAGGTCTACCGGACCATCTTCGCATCGGTGACCACGTCGGCTGGCATTAAGGGGCTGCTCGTGCCGGTGGTGCTGGGCGGCATGATTATCTTCGCGACCATGCTCGGCAGCGTCACCGACCGCGAACGCGAGATCTACACCTTCAGTTCACTGGGGTTGGCGCCGGCCCACGTGGCCAGCCTGTTCTTCGCCGAGGCATCCGTCTACGCCATTGTCGGGGGCATGGGCGGATACTTGCTCGGCCAAACCGTCGCTCGCGTCCTCAGTTGGGTCAGCACCTTCGCCAACGTGTCTGTGCCGACCATGAATTACAGTTCCTCCAACGCCATCATGACTATCATGATCGTCATGGGCACGGTGTTGATCTCTACCATTTATCCTGCGATCAAGGCCTCCCGCAGCGCCAACCCGGGCATTCAGCGGTCATGGCGAATCCCCAAGCCAACCGGCGATCTGTACGATCTGATCTTCCCGTTTACGGTCTCGGCCTACGACATCACGGGCGTGGTTAGCTTCCTGAAAGAGCATTTCGACAACTACACCGACACCTCGCTGGGCATTATGGCCACCAGCGAATCGCACATCTTCCGCCAGACCGGCTCCGACCAGATCGGTATCACCGCCGCGATGGCTCTGGCGCCGTTCGACCTCGGTGTCAACCAGCGATTCGTCCTGGTCAGCCAGCCCAGCGAAATTGAAGGCATCGACGAGGTCCGCATCCTTATCAATCGCCACACCGGCACGCGCGGCGACTGGACGCGGGCCAACCGCGTCTTTATCAACGACCTCCGCAAACAGTTGCTGATCTGGCGGTCGCTGACCAATGAAGTGATGGACCAGTACCGAGAGAAGACCCTACAGGCCTGGGATCAACTGGCCGTCGAGCAGGTCGACGAGACCACCATCGGAGATATGGCGTGAGCGGCATCCGACTCGACAAAGAGCTGCAACAGTTTCGCGATGTCATGAAGGTCCCCTCGAAGTTCGAGGAGGGCTTCAGTTGGAACGCCCTGGCGGCGAGCCTGTTCATCGCGCTACTGATGGTGCCGGGCGCCACCTACATGGGCCTGCTGATCGGCCAAGGCATCGGCGCGTCCGCCCAGTGGGTGACCGTGATCCTGTTTCTGGAGATCGCTCGCCGGGCCCACAAGACCCTCAAACGGGCGGAGGTCTTCATCCTGTTCAGCATGGCCGGCGCTGCGATGGCTCAGCCCTTCCAGGGCCTGCTGTGGAACCAGTTCTTCGTGCAAAGCCAAGGCGCCATCGGCGCCGGCGTGGCTGAGCACATGCATGAAATATGGTGGTACGCCCCGACCGACCCGGACGTGCTGGCCACACGAACCTTCTTCCATGCGGATTGGTATCCGGTGCTGGGGATGATCGTCTTCAGCACCATCGTGGGGAGGTTTAACGGGCAGGTGCTGACCTACGGCATGTTCCGGATCGCCAGCGACATCGAGAAGCTGCCCTTCCCGATGGCTCCGGTTGGCGCTCAGGGCATTGTGGCCCTGGCCGAGCAGCAGATGGACGAAACCGAAGCTGAGGCCTCCGGCGACCCCGAACAGCAGAAGCAGAATTGGAGGTGGCGCCTATTCTGCGTAGGCGCGGTGATGGGGCTGGCCTTTGGCGTGATCTACGCGGCCTTGCCCAGTATCTCCAATGCGCTGCTCAACGGCCAACGCATCATGCTGCTGCCGATTCCCTTCTCCGAGTTCACCCCCAAGACCAGTAAGGTCCTGCCTGCATTCGCCACCGGATGGAGTTGGCAGTTCGGCAACTTCCTGGCCGGCATGGTCATGCCGTTCTTTGCGGTGCTGGGCGGCTTTATCGGCCTGATCATCACCATGATCGCCAACCCCCTTCTCTACAACTTCGGCCTCTTGCCGAGTTGGGAACAAGGGATGGACACCATCCGCACCAGTTTCAGCAACAACATCGACTTCTATTTCAGCTTCAGTATTGGCGTGTCGATCTCCATTGCCATTGCCGGTCTCTACCAGGTCTTCCGGTCCTTGCGCCAGCGGTCTCAGGAGAAGGAACAGACCGACCAGAATATGGTCGTTCAGACCGAGGAAGAACGCCAGGCCGAGGCCGACCGGGTCAAGGAGCGCGGCGACATCCCGGCCCCTCTGATCATCGCCACCTATTTCATCGTGTGCTTCATCTACATAGGCATCTGCGGATGGCTGATCGAATGGCACTTTAAGGTCATGATGACGCTGCTGTTCTTCGCCTTCATCTATACGCCCATCATCAGCTACGTTACCGCCCGCCTGCAGGGCATGGCCGGCATGAGTGTGGGCATACCCATGGTCAAGGAGGCCGCGTTCTTGCTATCGGGCTACAAGGGAATCAAGATCTGGTTCCTGCCGACCCCGATGCTGGCCAATTACGGCGGCGGCGCGCAGGGGTGGCGAACGGCCGAATTGACCGGTACGAAATTCTGGTCGATCTGGAAAGTCGAAATCGTCCTGACCCCCATTATTTTGGTCGCTTCGATCCTATTCGCCGAGTTCCTCTGGTCCCTGGACCCGGTGCCTTCCTCGGCCTACCCCTACGCCCAGAAGATGTGGGAACTCAGCGCCGCCAACAGCACCATTATCATGACCAGCACGCTGGGCCGATTCAGCCAGTTTGAAGACACCTTCCGGTGGCAGTACCTCCTGACCGGAGCCAGCTTCGGCACGGTGATGTTCTTTGTCCTCTACGCGATGAACCTGCCCATTATGTTGGTTTACGGTATGGTCGGCGGATTGAACCAGACCATGCCGCACGGCGTGATTCCGCAATTCATGGGCGCCCTGATCGGCCGCTACTACTTCCAGCGGAAGCTGGGCACCAAGTGGCGCCAGTACATTCCGGTCGTAATGGCCGGGTACGGCTGCGGACTGGGGTTGGTGTCTGTATTCTCGGTGGGCGTAACCTTTATGACCAAAGCGGTAATCAAGATCCCCTACTAGCTTCTCGAGCATCCATGGCAACAAGTGAAGTCATTATCGAGTGTCGCGGGCTGACGAAGATGTACCGCATGGGCGGGCAGCAGATCTTTGCCTTGCGCGACATGGACCTGGACGTCTACCGGGGCGAATACTTGTCGGTGATGGGTCCCTCCGGCTCGGGCAAGAGTACGCTGTTCAACATGATTGGCGCGCTGGACAAACCCACCGGCGGCACCGTGACCATCGCCGGCGTGGACCTGACCGCCCAGGGCAGTTTGGAACTGGCCTACGTGCGTAATCGCCACATCGGCTACATCTTCCAGGCGTTCAATCTGATTCCGTCCCTGACGGCCACCCGAAACGTCATGCTGCCCTTGCTGTTTTCCGGCCTGACCACTCACGAAGCCGAAGCCCGCGCCTCCGAAGTGTTGACCGAAGTGGGCCTGGGTGACCGACTCCACCACCGCCCGGATGAGTTGTCCGGCGGGCAGCAACAACGCGTGGCGGTTGCACGCGGGCTGTCCATGGAACCTGCCATCATGCTGGCCGACGAGCCGACGGCCAACCTGGACCTCCACACCGGCGAGCAGATCATCAACCTCCTGCGCCGCCTGTGCGACACGCACGGCGTGACGGTCATCACGGCCACGCACGATCACAAGATGCTCGACAAGTCCGACCGTATTCTGTGGATCAAGGACGGCCAGAGAGACCGACTGGAAAACCGTTCCGACATCGACATTCGCGTCGGCAAGGTCGAGTAGACCGATTGCGAATTGGGGGTTGCTGGCTTCGAAACGGCATTGAGGGGGGAATCAACGCGAGGGAATTCCATGCGGGCCTCCTGATTCCGCACTCCGGGACCCCCATTCTGCGATTGAGTCATTCCTCCTCGATGTACTGACGGCTCATCAGGAAGCTGACCTTCTTGAGCGTCTCATGATCGAGAGTGCTCCGCATGACCTTGCGGGCCTGGCCCATGTTGGTTCGCCGGGTCACGTGGCAAATCACAATCCGCTCGTTGCGCATGCCCGCCAGCACTTCCGGCAGATCCGACACGTGCAGATGCTTGCCTGCCCGAGCGCGGCTGACGTGGTCGTCGTCGAAGAAGGTGCATTCGATCAGCAACACCTTGGCGTCAGCCACGTGCGGCAAGGCGGCGTAATCCATCGCCGCCGTATCGCCCAAATAGGCCACCAGTGGTATCTCCACACGACGGGTGACTTCCGTGCCCTGCTTCTTCAGTTCCACGATTTCCGGCCCAGCCAGGCCGTCGTATTCGGTCTTGAGCTTCTGGCGGACCTCCACCACCGAATACCCCAGCGATTCGGTCGTATGGCGCGTGGCAAAGGCTCGAACCACCAGATCCCGCCGGATGGCATATTCGTCCCCATCGGTCAGACCGACGATCTTGTGGGGAGGAACGTGGCCCTCCACGTCTCCCCAGGCTTTCATCAGCCGCTTAATGGGGTCGACCAGGACGGCCGGCACGAGCGCCACGCCATCGGCGATGCCCTGAAAATCGCGCTGGGCGAAGTAGTACGGCAGGCCCGCCACGTGGTCCATGTGCCCGTGGGTCAGCAGCATGTGGTCGACCGTCAGCGCTTCGCGCGGACACTTGCCAATATCGAAGCAGCAGTCCAACTCCGGCGCAATAACGATAGACTCCTCGCCAGCCACGCTGTACCCGGCCAGCGTGAACCCGTCGAACTTGACCTCGCTCAGTTTGTAGGGGCGAATCTGCATGCGCTCTCCGTGGGCCGCATGGTACGGATGGTCGGCCGCCGAATCAAGCCGCCATTACCACACAAGCAACCGCCCCGCAATGCGTTGGCAACGGCCCGCCCCCCGAGGTAGACTATCGCCCATGTCCGAGCCCAGGCGAATTGCGGTCCTGATTCCCTGCTACAATGAGGCCACCACCATCGGCAAGGTGGTCGATGACTTTCGCGCCCAATTGCCGGGGGCAACGATCTATGTCTTCGACAACCGCTCCACCGATGACACCGCCCAAATCGCCACCGAGCACGGAGCGGAGGTCCTGTTCGAGCCCCGGCAGGGCAAAGGGTTCGTCATTGACGCTATGTTCGACCGCATCGACGCCGACGCCTACCTCATGGTCGACGGCGACGACACCTACCCCGCCGATTCCGCCCGGGACGTCTTGGGACCGGTCCTCAGCGGCCACGCCGACATGGTGGTCGGCACGCGCCTGGCCGAATTCACCGACAAGAGCTTCCGCCCCCTCCACGTGCTGGGCAATAAGCTCGTCCGCGGGCTGATCAACCTGATCTTCAAGGCCAAACTTCGGGACATTCTCTCTGGCTATCGGGCCTTCAACCGAAACCTCATCAACCGCGTGCCGATCGTCTCCGGCGGGTTCGAGGTCGAAACCGAGCTGACCATCCACGCCCTGTATTATCGGCTGGCGGTCGAAGAAGTGCCGATTCCCTACCGTGAGCGGCCATCCGGAAGCGAATCCAAGCTGCGGACCTTCCGGGACGGATTCCGCGTGCTGTGGAAGCTGTTTAGCCTGGTCCGCGCCTTCAAGCCGCTGACGTTTTTCGGGCTGATCAGCATCCTCCTGTTTGTTCTGGGCGTGCTGGCCGGCATTCCGCCCATCCTGGACTACGTTCGGACCGGCAAGGTGCCCCACTTCCCCCTGGCGATCCTGGCGACCGGATTGATGATCCTTTCGGCGGGGTCAGTCTTTGTGGGCCTGATCCTCCACAGCATGAACTGGCGCATGAAGGAACTGCACAGTGTGCTGACTCGCGGCCGAGACCACCGCGAAAGCTAGGCCGGCTCACTCAACCGTTGCAGCCGCCGCTCGGCGATTCGGCTGGCCGGAGCGGCACTATAGAGCGCCGCCACGCGCCCGTAAACGTCCCGTGCCGCCGCAACCTGCCCCCGCTTCTCGTGACAGTACCCCAGCCAGAACCACGCCTCTGCGGCGTGGGAGGCATCTTGGATGTCGTCGAACTGATCGGCCAACCAGTACAGAGGCGCCTCGGCCTGATCGTATTCCAATTGGACCACCAGCAACACCACCTCGTCCAGCCGCTCGGTCAGGTGCGCGGATAGGTGTTCCCGATGGATCGCTTCGATCTGCGAGTCCGTTTCGATGCGGGAGTAGACCGGCTCGCGCACCATACAGCCGGCCAGCCCACCGGCCACGGTCGCCGCCAGGGCCACCCACGCCAACCATGTCCGGCTACGCTTCACGGTCGGCCCCCCGCAGCAGCAACTGTACTTCGAGCAGAAGCATCTTGGTCGCTTTCGTCTCGGCCGTCGCCTGGACCTCCGCCAGCGACTCCCGCAGGCCCTCCGCCCGGGTCAACGCCATGAAGCCCGAAACCGCCTTGTCCGAACCGACGTCCAACAACTCCAGCCGCGTCAGGATTACTTCCAATTGATCCAATAGCCCAATGGTGCGTTGATCGCCCGCGCCTTGTCGAGCGATTTGGCAGCGGGTGAGCAGGTCACGATTGGCAGCAGCGGCCTGGACCGCGGCCATGCCGTCGCGATCCGGCGCCGCCAACGACAGATAGACCTCCCCCATTTCGGCATGGGGGATCTCCGCGCCCTTGCCGTCGCCCACGATGAGGTAGTGTGTATCCCGGCGCTTTCGGGCCGACTCCTCGTCCTCGGCGCCTTCGAGCGCAGCCGGCGCCTGGGCCGGGGATGATCCCGCGGCGCCAACCTGGTAGCTATCGGTGTCGGCTTCGCCGACTTCGGAGTCGGCGGGTTGGGGTTCTCTCATGGCCGCAACGTCACCGGACATTGCCTCCGCATGGGAGTGCTCCACGGAGGTCAACTCCGCCATCAATTGCGCCAGTTGCTCGTCCGCTTCGGCCAATTGGCACATCAACGCCCGGTTCTCTTCGGCCAGCTCATCCCGCTCGGTGGTCAGGGCTTCGCGCTGGCGTCTCAACTGGCCCAGTTCGTCATCCTCAACCAAGTCGTCGCTCGCAAAGTCCGGGGATTCGGCCAACTTCTGCCGGCGACCGGGCGCCACAGCAGGAACCGGCGCCGCCTCGGGGACTTCCATTGGTTTCGATGCCGTGGGCGGGCGGACCTCCCTGGCCTCGGCCGCGGCGGTCACACGCTCGTCCTCGGGCCCGGGGAGACCGGCAAACTCATCGCCACCAGCCTGCCCCCGCCGCGCCTGCGTCAGGGACAGACTGAACAACCCCACCGCCACAATCAGCATCGCCGCGGCCGCCGCCAAGGGGGCCCATCGTACCCACAGGTTCGCCACAGGCCGCATGACCACTGGGCGATGCGGCTGAGGCGTTTGGTCGACCGCGCGTTTGGCGCCCCAAGAACGAAGCAGGCCTTCCAGGCGGTCGAGCGGGTTGTTCGATTGATCCTTCATGGCGTCACAAGATTCTACTCACGTCAGTCGCGTTTGCGCAGCGACACCTGTCATTGATCGATGCCCTTTTCTTCCAGACAGCGGCGGAGCAAGTCCCGGGCCTTATCCAATCGAAGGCGGACCGTCGCCTCCGGGATGTCCAGCACCTCGGCCATGCCGCGTGTGGTCCGTGCGTCGATATATCGCAATTCGATCAGCCGGGCCATCTCTTCCGGCAGGCGCCCCACGCAATCATCCAATGCCTCGATGCTCTCGGCCGATTCGGCGTCGTCGCCCGGGTTGTCGTCGGCAAGTGTTTGCTCAGCCAGTTCCGGGTCGAAGGAGCCGCCCTGCCGGGCTGCTTTTCGCCAGTGGCGCCGCGCTACGTTGCGGGCGATGGCGGCAATCCACGCCCCCAACGCGCCGCGCGAGGGGTCGAATGTCTTGAGGGATCGAAAGGCGCGGGTGAAGACCTCCTGGCAGAGATCGTCGGCGTCACTGGGCCTCAAGCCACTACGACGGAAGTAGGCCAGCACCTTCCGCCCATGCGCGGCGTAGACGGCCGCGAAAGCGTCACGGTCGCCGGACAGGCACTGGGTGACAATGAATTGCTCGTCGTATTCGGCCAACGTGCGGAACTCCCGCCGCATTGTCGCTGTGGGCTCGGCGGAGGTCAATTGTCCATCCCGCCACGAGATTTTCGCGCGCGGGACTGCGCATTCGGCGCCCCCCCGAGTATGGGCAGATAGCAAGGCCGAACCAACTTGGACCTTCAGACCATGTGGGAGACAAACCATGAGAAAGCGAAGCCGAGCCATTCTACTGCTGTGTGCGGTAGCCGCGTTCGCCGGGGCGGGGTTCCTGGGCTGCTGTGTGATGGAGCCTCACGCCCAACTGTTTTCCAGAGATGCTGCCGCCTCGAAGTATTCCCTGTCCTACCAGATGGCCCCGTTATCTGAGGAATACCGCATCCCCTCCGCTGATTGGAACCGCGAATCCTACGACCTCGTTGAAGAGAATCCGTTCTATGAAGTCGCGCAACGGCCGCTCTCGACGTTCTCAATCGACGTGGACACCGCCAGCTACTCGAATCTCCGGCGGATGCTCAATTACGGGCAACTGCCGCCCAAGGGCGCGGTCCGAATCGAAGAGATGGTCAACTACTTCGACTACGAGTACGGGGGCCCGGAAGCCGACAGCCCGCACCCCTTCGCCGCTCACGCGAATGTGACGGCCTGTCCGTGGAACGACGCCAACTACCTCCTGCGCGTGGCGATAAAGGGCAAGGAGATGCAGGCCGACCAACGGCCAGACACCAACCTGGTGTTCCTGCTGGACGTCTCCGGGTCGATGAGCGATCAGAACAAGTTGCCCCTGGTCCGCAGGGCCATGAAGCTACTGGTCAAGCAACTGACGGACAAGGACCGCGTGGCGATCGTGGTTTACGCGGGGTCCTCCGGCGTGGTCCTGCCCTCGACCCCGGGCAATCAGCGAAACAAGATCATCGGCGCGTTGAGCAAGCTCCAGGCCGGCGGCAGCACGCATGGGTCGGCGGGCATCAAGCTGGCCTACAAGGTCGCCCAAGACAGCTTCATCGAAGGCGGCGTTAACCGCGTGATCCTCTGCACCGACGGCGACTTCAACGTCGGCGTCAGCAGCGAAAGCGGCCTGGTGGACTTGATTACCGCCAAAGCCAAGTCCGGCGTGTTCCTGACGGTGCTGGGCTTTGGGATGGGCAACTACCAGGATGACCGTCTGGAATCCCTGGCCGACAAGGGCAACGGTAACTACGGCTACATCGACAACTTCAACGAGGCCAAGAAGCTGTTCGTCACTCAACTGAGCGGCACGCTGGTGACGATTGCCAAGGACGTGAAGATCCAGATCGAGTTCAACCCCAAGCGGGTGGCGGCGTATCGCTTGATCGGCTACGAGAACCGCATCCTCGACAAGGAGGACTTCAACGACGACAAGAAAGACGCCGGCGAGATCGGGGCGGGCCATACGGTAACGGCCTTTTACGAGATCGTCCCGGCCGGCGGCGCAATCCCCACGGCGCCGGTAGACCCCCTGCGCTACCAAGTCCCGACCGACGATGCGGCCGAGACCGATCACGGCGCCGAACTGTTGCTGCTGAAGCTCCGTTATAAGCAGCCGGACGGCCAGACCAGCACCCGAATGGTCCAGGCCATCACCGACGACGTCAACCTGGCCAGCGCCCCGCAGGACATGAAATTCGCCGCGGCCGTGGCGGGGTTCGGCATGCTGCTCCGCGAAAGCCCCCACGCCGGAAGCCTGACCTACGACCAGGTGCTGCAAATGGCCCGGGCCAACAAGGGCGCCGACCGGTACGGCTTCCGGGGCGAGTTCGTCCAACTGGTCGAGGCCGCCAAGGCAGCCAACGAGTACAAGGAAGTGGCCGACGCAGACTAACGGGGCGGGACCCATGAGGCCCGTCCGCTCGTGGCGGCGGGCGGGCCTCCGGGGGGATTCCTCTGTCGCCTACTCGCCGATCATCGCGGCGACGTTCTCCTTCGTGACCGGGCTGATGATTCCCCGATCGGTGACGATTCCGGCGATCAGGTCCGCCGGGGTTACGTCAAAGGCGGGCGAGTAGGTCTTGACGTTGTCAGGGGCTGTCTGGCGGCCGAATCCGTGGGTGATCTCTTCAGACCCGCGCAGTTCGATGGGGATATCGTCCCCGCTGGCCAGCGACATGTCGAACGTGCTATAGGGGGCGGCCACATAGAACGGTACCTTGTGACGGCGGGCAAGAATCGCCAGGCCATAGGTGCCGATCTTGTTGGCGGCGTCGCCGTTGGCGGCGATGCGGTCGGCCCCGGTGATAACCATCTGCACGCGGCCCTCCCGAAGGACCTGAGCGGCCATATTGTCGGTAATCACGACGGCCTCGATGCCCGCCTGCATCAGCTCCCACGCGGTCAGTCGGCTGCCTTGCAGCAGCGGACGCGTTTCGTCACAGTAGACCGTCACCGCGTGGCCGCGGGCGGCGGCCACGTACATGCCGGCGGTCGCCGTGCCCACGCCCGCCGTAGCCAGGGCGCCGGCGTTACAGTGGGTCAGCACGCCCGAGCATTTCTCGACCAGCGGCGCCGCATATTCCCCGATGGCCAGACACATGGCGGTGTCCTCGGCGTGAATGGCCTTGGCCTCGTCGAGCATGGCTTCACGGGTGGCGTCATATTGGCCGGAGGGTTCACGGCGGACGCGTTCGAAAACTCGCCGGGCGGCCCAGGACAGATTCACAGCCGTGGGGCGCGAACTCTCCAAGTATTCGGCCGCGGCCTCGACCCCGGTGACAAAGTCCAGCCCATCGGGGATGAATTGCGCGGCAATCACCATACCGTACCCGGCGGCCACCCCAATGGCCGGCGCGCCGCGAACGGACAGCACCCGAATGGCGTCCCAAACCGCCTGGGTATCACGACAGTCCAGGAACGCGGTCTCCGTCGGCAGGAGGCGTTGATCTAGAAGACGCAAGTGGCCGCGTTTGGCGTCGCCGATCCACTGGACCACGTCGACGGGTGGCTGCACGGACGAACCGGAGTTATGGGCAGTTTCCATGGCCGGAAACGATACCGCTGGAGCCGATTTGCTGCAAGGATCGTTGCCGACAGATCGCTCGGAAGAAAATTCACTAAATGCTGTCCAAGTGTCGATATATAGGTGAGCCAGGTTACCGTTCAATCTGGGGTGCCGCGCTAAAGATGAGTTATCACGTCCGCCCACGCCTGGCAAAGGCAAGGAGCCGCCGATGTTAGTGCTGTCCAGGCAGCGAGATGAATCGATTATTATCGGCGATGACATCGTCATCACCATCGTCGATGTCCGTGGGGACAAAGTACGCCTGGGCATCACCGCTCCCCCGCATATCTCGGTCCACCGCAAAGAGATCTACGAGGCCATCAAACGAGAGGCCGACTCCGGTCAACGCGCGTGTGGCCCGGGCAAGGTTGAATCACTGGCCAATCGCAAAGGCGAGAACACCCACCCCCCCAAGGATCAAGCCAAGCGGCACTCCGGCAATTCTCAGGGGGAGTAACCCCCCCGACAGCAGACTATCCTGTCGCTATCGTCGAGCGCCCGAGCTCTTGATCGCAATCTGAGGTCATCTCCGCCACTTCCATGTGGAGAATCTGCGCTAGCGCGCCCACACACCTGGGATCATAGCCGCCCGGCGAACATCTCTTCAGTTCATTCATCGCCTGCTGGTCGGTCATGGCGCCCCGATATGGGCGGTCGTGGGTCATGGCGTCATAGGCGTCGGCCACAGCCAAGATTCGGGCCTCCAGCGGGATATCCTCGCCGGCCAGGCCATCCGGGTACCCCGTACCATTCATTCGTTCGTGATGGTGCCGAACGGCCAATAGGATCGGCTGCAACGATTCCAAAGGCTCCAGCATTTCGTACGATATCTCGCTGTGGCGGGTCATCTGCCGGAACTGGTCGCACCCGAACTTACCGGCGTTGGCGGCGTCGGGAATCCCCAGCATGCCGATGTCGTGCAATTGACCCGCCATGTTCAGCAACTCGCATTGCGGATCCTTCAGCCCCAACGTGCGGGCGATCTGCTCGGCCAATCGGCCTACATTGTTGCTGTGTCCGGACCAGTAGCGGTCGCTGTCTTCGACGAAGTGGACAATTCTCCGAAGCACCTGGACGCAATGCTCCTCGGACCGGCGTGACGCGTCGTGCAACGCACAGTACTCACCGTGAGAACGTGTCAGAGCCCGGTGGACTCGCCAGACGGCCCAGGCGATAGCTAGGCCCGCGATCAACCCCCCGCCCAGGGCCTGCAGCGCCTGGCCGGACAAGACCAACGCCCAGCCACCGAACATCATCAGCAGGACCAACGAACCGCTTGAGACAAGAATCATGACTAACCCGGGGATTCGTCGCACGTTGTGTTGTGACATGGTCTCCAGCCTCTGGCGCAAGGCGCCTTGGGTATCACCTTTTGGGAGGTTAGGATTCACCCGCGGGCCACGCTAACCAAAAGGTCAAAAACTCCCCTTATGCGTAAAGCAAGAACGACCGTCGGCGCGGGGCGCCGGCGGCCGTTCACAGTTGCACTTGCTGGGCCTAGTCGTTGCCTTCGGTGGCGACGATCAGGGGTTGAATCTGCTGACTGGACAGGTCCATCGCGCCCAGCACTCGAGCAGCGGCCTCCCGCAGCGGTTGGGACCCGTCACCGGAGACGATTCCAAGAATCACGTCGGCGTCGGCATCGGTCAGGTGGTTGCCCCGCTGGCGGATCGACGCCGCCAACGCCTTCAGGGCCGGAATCCGGACCCCGTCGGCAGCGGCAACGTCGGCCGGCAGGGCCACGATCGCTCGCTGGGCTTCGGCCGAGATCAACGTGGCCAGCGCCTCGGCGGAGGCGACCTGTACTTCGGCGGCCCCACCCATCAGCGACCCGGCCAACGACTCCCGCGATCGCTCCAGATTGAAGGTCTCGTTGCCGGTCAGACCCAGCCGACGAACGGCCAGAGCGGCACGAACGGCCCAGGCGGTAACCTCGGTCTCGTCGAGGGTCGCCCCGGCCAGCAGCGTGGCCGCGGTCAGGGCCGCGTCCAGCGACTCGGTATCGATGGTCGGCCCCATCACAATCGTCCGCCCGTCGGAGGCGGCGAAGGTCTTGATTTGTTCGGAACCCGCCGAGGCGATAACCACGGGCGTAATGCCCATGGCGGGCTCTTGGCGGAAGGCGCTAATCACCTGAAGCGGCGCCGGAGATTCACTCAGCACGATCACGTCCACGCCGCCGATTTTCACGACCTCGGCCACGGCGTGGTTGATGTCGGTCTGCTCCATTACTTCGTAGCCCTTGGTGCGCAGGCCGTCCTTCAGGAGATTACGCTTGGACTCGTCGGAGACAATCAGCAAGGCCGTTCGCTGGCCCCGCTGGCGCAGCGCTTCGTTCAGGACACTCAGTACCAGCGGCGAGCCCACGAAGACCTCATCCGGCAGCGCGTTGGCTAGCGAAACCGCGGCCAGGAACCGCACCCGGCGATCCGGATACGTCAGTGCCTCCACCAACGGCTGCGCGCCGCCCTCGATCGGGCTGACCAGGCTCTTGGCGCCGGCTGTATCCGCCAGCGCCTTGATGACCTCGACAGCCACCCGGGGGTCGGTGTCGCCCAAGGCCCGCGCCAGGGCTTCCTGGGCATAGCCCGCCCCGGCCGCGCGAACGTAGAACGCCGCCGCCGGCTGAGTCTCGCCGCGGAGAGGATCGGTCTTGCCGGCCGGCAGGTCCGCCTCTTTGCGGATATTGGCGGCCAACCACAGCGACACGGCCGGCCTGAAGGTCGGATCGTGCGCCAGCGCCAGGCGGCTCATGCGCATGGCATAGACGTCACAGAAGATCGGTCGGGGAACGACCTTGAAGGTCAGCCCCAGTGCTGGTTCCCAGTACCATACGTTGGCCACCGGGTATCGGGCGTCGGCGCGAACGGAATCGTTCCGGTCGTAGTAGGCTTCGGCCGACTCGAAACACAACGCCGACAGGGGTTGCTCCAGAGCGCCTTGACCGCCGCAGGCCACCAGCGCCCGCTCGACAATGGCCTTGGTGGCCGGCAGGATGTCTTCCCGCTGGTACAATTCGCGCAGACGCGGCACGGCGTGGGCGTAACCGATTTCGCCCAGGACCGACGCCAACGCCTGCTGCAATTTGGCGTCATCGGTCTGCAGCACCACCGACAGGGGTCGGACGGCCTCTTTGCCCACTCGCGGAAGAACGTTCAGGATGCGTTCGGACAGTTCTCCGGCGCATTCGGTTTCGACCAGCTTCTGGACCAGTTGCGGCATGGCGAACTCGCCGCTCTCGACCAACCGCGCCGAGCCCACCGAGTATGCCCGCGCACCTTGGGTGAGCATGGCGATGGAGTTGGCAATCTCGTTCGGGTCGGACCGCATCTGCACGTAGCCCTCTTCCAGCAACGTTCGGATACCGCCGACGACCTCGGGCAGGCCTTCCATCCCTTCGGCCCGGGCCAGCAACGCCTGCAGGTTCGATGTCTTCGTCGACAGCACGTAGACGTCTTTGGCCGGGACGTTTCGGTCGATAATGGCCTGGCCGAAACTGCGGGCCATCTCAGGCCGAGCGATGCGAACGTAATGGACGAAGTCCTCCCACAAATCGCCGAGGGCCTTATCGCCGGGCGAGTCCTGGGCTCGCGAGAACGAGCCGACCAGAACGCCTGTCGCTAGAACCATCCCCACTAGAACATAGATCCGTCGGTGCTTGGCCATGGTGTATCCTGCCTTCCCTGTGGGCCGGTGCAATCGCTTGTAGTTCGGCCGCTTAGACCTCGGGCCGACACAATAGTATCGGCCTACCGAGGCCCGAAAGCTTTAGCCGGAAGTGATTATAGACCGCCCACTTGGGCTGTCAACGCCGGAGGACCTTCCCCGGGGCGCCCCCGCCGGAGCGACTCGGCAGCCGCGAACCATCACAAGGTACCCGCGATTGCCACTACTGCCAACGGTTATCGGACGTTCCTGCCCCAAGAACGCCACCGCCCTATCGCTTGTCCGTTCCGGATTATGATTGATGGTCGGAATTTGTTTGGTACGATAATGTTCACGTAGGGTCTGGGGTCGCTGGGAGAACGGTCTGAACATGGCTGACGGCTGTGTAAGCTTACATTCCCGCTGCGAGGTGGCTGTTGCTAGAAAGAGATGGGCGCCGCGTGTGCGCCCATGTCAGTCTTTCTCTAACGACAGGAGCACGACCATGCAGTTCAAAGACAACGCCCGCAGCCAACGCCACGCGGACACGCTCAAGCGGTTGGGCTTGGACCCCGTCGCAAGGCAGGCCGAAAAGTCTGCTGAGGCCGAGAACTCCCCTTCGCAACTCCCCAGCCCTGCCGGTCTTCGCAACCTCGACGACTGGCGACGGGCTCTCGGCCCGGGTGTGGTCACCGACGATGGCTCGGCCAAGCCAGGCGACCAAATCCACAGCATCGACGATTTTCGGCGTATCGGCGACCAACTCACCGGCGGCGCACTGACAGACGCCGACGCCGCCAAGCTCACCGGCAACGACTGGAAGATCCTCAAAGGTCTCCTGCCATCTGAGCAACAACCAGACGCGACAATTGCCATCAATCGTGACGACACGCCATGGCAGCAGAAGATTCGCCCCATTGGCCGCCACGTGCCCGATGAGTCCAGCAACGGATCGCGTCAACTCGCCCACCTCGGTGATACGCTCGCGGCCGACGGCGTCTATCCCGGCAAGGGCGTCCTTCCGGACTTCTCCGACGAACCGGTCGATGAGTCGGACGCCGAAGAGCCCACGGTGGCCGAGCCCTCCCCTGCCCCAGACGATGACATCCGAATCGACCCGGACGCAATAGCCGTGGAGCCCATCGAGGCCGAACCGGATGACCTCCACGACATCCGCGAGGTCCTCCCTCCCTCCTTTGGCCCCTCCGACCCCGACACCGATAACATCCGCGAGGTCCGACCTGCTTGGGCCGACGACCCAAATGCACCGGAACCATTGACCGACTATCAGAAGCAATACCCTCTCGGCGAACGACGAAAGGCCGAGGGAGCCCTGGCCGAGGCGATCCCCAACTGGGGCCAACTAGACGCCAGGACCCGCGACGCCATTGTCCACCTGGCCGTTGACGTCGGCGTCAAGCACATCATCGCCAACGACTCGCTCGTGACGGCCCTGTCGACCAACAACCACGCCGCCATGGCCGACTCCCTTAAGGCCCTGGAAGGGCTCATGACGGCGGAGCAATTTGAGAAATATGCGGCAGGCCCGCAGATCATGGCTGGAGAGGATGAGGAGAAGCCTAAGGAACGACCGCAGCTAGACCGTATCATGCCTCCGACCCGACCACTGGACTGGAAGCGCAACTTGGGCAAACGTAGTCGGCCAGGTCAGACGAAGTACCCGGCGCCTGGGCAGAGCCCTTCAGGATACGACGATAGCGGCGTCATTCGACCCTCAGAGCCCCCTGCTCACTTGCCGAAGTTCAGACTTGGCGAAGGTGACTACAATCGTGACCCCGACTACGATGTCGTCTACAAGCAGTTGCACGGCCAGAAGGGAGACAAGGGAGATGAAGGATGGACAGACGTCGTTGACGAAAGCGACGGTACTCCCTCGATTGGCGGCGGGATCGACCTGTCCGTGAAGAATAGGGACTCTCTCGTTGCCACAATGGTAAAGGCTCTTGGGATACGTGAGAAGGAGGCCCGGGAGAAGATCGCCAAATGGATGACGAAGGACGCGAACGGCAATTACGTCAATACGATCGATAAGGACGAGGCCACCAGAATCCAACGGCAGTTCATCAAGGACGCCGAAGAAGAAGTCCTCGCCGCCCGGCGACCGGATGGAAGCCCTTGGATGGACCCAAAGACATGGAATCAGCTCCCCGGCCAGGCAAAGGAGCTTATCATCGAACTCCATTATCAGACTGGACGAACCGGTCTGGGTCGGTACGTGAAGTTTGGGGATGCCCTCAAGGAGGGAGATTTCATCAAAGCGGGTTGGGAGATATGGAACAGCCAGCAAGGTCTGAACTATGATCCGGAGCGAGGGCTTGGCGGGCTACAGACCCGATGCATCAAGCAGACCTACACCATGCAGAGATTGGACCCACGATATGGTGAAACAGCCACGACGATGGAAAGAGACAACCAATAGGGCCGGCCTTGAACCTAAGTCAGTCGCTGCGAGCGGCCGAGCCCTCAGGCTAGTCCGCGCGGGAGCCACCTTGACGGGGGTGATCGCACTCCTGGCCTGGTGCGATTGCCGTAAGCCCGACACACATCTCGAACCGCCTGGGGCAAGACCGGCCGATTCGGGTGTCTCCACTGTTGAAGTGTTTGGCTTCAGCTTCATCCATCCCGATGAGCCTGACCGGGAATTCACGCGAAATGCGCCGCGGCCCTGCGAAATTGGGGCCCGGAGGACGTCTGGGTTGATTCTCAGTGACGGACGAATCCTCGCTTACCCAACGTATGAGGGGCTTTCCACTTTTCGCGAAGGACTGGCCCGGTACGTCCGGGATGGCAAAGCGGGTTTCATCGATCCCACGGGCAGAGAAGTGATACCGGCCCGTTATGACGACGCGCGCAGCTTCCACGAGGGTCTTGCCTGTGTGATGCTGGATGGGAAGTGGGGCTACGTCGACCGTAACGGCCACATTGTCATCAAACCGCAATACGACCGCGCCGACGATTTCTCCGAGGGACTGGCCGCGGTTGGTGTCGGCCCGCCGGGGGCCGGCGCATTTGGCGCTGTGGACTGCAAAGGACGCGTGATGGTTCCGTTTCAGTATGACAACATCAGTTCCTTCCACGGCGGCCTTGCCGAAGTGCACAAAGGCCGTCACTTCGGCTACGTTGATCGGACAGGAAGAACGGTCATCCCCGTGACCTTGCGTGCGACAACTGCTTTCAAGAACGAACGTGCGGTCGTGGAGACCTCAGAGCGCACCTGTGCCGTTATCGACACCACCGGACGTATCTTGACGTCTCGGCCATACAAGGAGTCATTCTGGGAGTACTCGGACGGCCGGCTTGCCATGCAGGCAGACGAAGGCTGGGGGTACGTTGACGAAGACGGCAAGGAGATCATCCCGTGCCAATATCGCTACGTTAAGCCCTTTGAACAGGGATTAGCAGGTGTGCGCTTGTGGCAAACCGCCAAGTGGGGCGTCATCGACCGAACAGGAAACATGGTGCTTGACGCCAAGTACGATGCTCTCGGTGTACTCAGTATGGGGCGCGCTTCCGTCAACGTTGGCGGAACGCCCTCAGATATCGACACTCGCAAGACACACGGCGGCAAGTGGGGGTACATCACCCGTTCCGGAGAGATTGTGATCCCGCCGATCTACGATAGCGCCAGGCCATTCTGGCCCTGCGGCCTGGCGCACGTCCGCCTTGGCGACAATCACTACATCATCGACCGGTCAGGCCGATACGCCACTTATGTATTCAGCGTCAACCAAGATGACTCCGCCGTCGTTCCCGCTTCAACGTTCGATTATCTGCCCGACGACTGCCCGCGGCTGTCGCCCTCCCCGGCGGAGTTAATGGCCCCTGCGGAATAGAGCCGAGTCATCAAGCGGTTATGGTGCGGGGTAGGTTGGCCGCTGCCCGGCCAGGACCTTGATGACGTCGTCGACGACGTCGCTCATGGCGGCCATGGCGGCCGGGACACGGGCGGCGATGTGGGGGGTGAGGATCACGTTATCGAGGCCGAACATCGGATAGTCGGCCGGGGGAGGCTCGGGGTCGTGACAATCGATCGCGGCGCCGGATAGGTGGCCCGACCGCAACGCATCGGCCAACGCCTGGTAATCCACGCACGGGCCGCGTGCGGCGTTGATGAACTGGGCGCCTGGCTTGAATTGGGCCAGCGATTCGGCGTTGATCAACTGGTGCGTCAGATCCGTCAGCGGCACGTGGATGGTGACGATGTCGCTTTCGGCATAGAGCGTGGGTTTATCGACCTCGCGGGCGGGGTAGTCCAGTTCGATGGGGATGATGTCGTTGTAGAGGACCGTCATGCCCAAGGCTGCGGCCGCCCTGCCGACACGGCTGCCGATCCGCCCTGCCCCGATGATCCCCAGCGTCAGGTCCGCCAGGAAATGGCCGAACATCTGCTTGCGTTCGGCGTGGAAGGCCTCACCCGAGAGCGGCTGCGCCATGGGCCAGAAGCGGCGGTTCAGCTCGATGATCTGGCGGATGGTGTAATCAACCACGGCTAGCGTGTTGGCGGCCGGGGTGTGGACGACTTCGATGCCGCGGGCGCGACAGGCCGCCACGTCGATATTCTCCAGGGCCACGCCGGCCCGGCCGACCACCTTCAGCTTCGGCGCCTTGGCGAGCAGTTCCTCCTTCACTTGCGTGTACGTGCGGACGACCAGCGCGTCGGCCTCGGTGACGTGGTCGATGGCGTCCTCGGCCGAGCATCGCACCACGCGGCCGTGCTCAGCCAGGCGCGCTAGCGCAGCATCGGAAAGGGTCTCAGAAACGAGGATGGTCCAGTCAGACATGGCCTCTATCCAAGGCGGTTAGGATCCACGACTGTCGCGGCGGTGCCGGCTGGTCCACGGCAAGAGCCCACGCACGCGTGACCAGAGCGACTCCTTGTGTCGCAGCTTCTGGGCCAAGTCGGCCAGCGAGGGGTTCTGAGGGTCGATCTTCATCGCCCGGCCGACGCAACTGCGGGCCCGATCCATCTCGCCCCGCTTCATGTGAGCGACCGCGAGGTTGTACCACGCCAGCGGGTAGTCACGGCGCAGACGAATCGCGGCGCGACAGTGACGGATGCCCTCATCCAGCTTCCGCATGCGGAAACAGGTGACGGCCAGGTTGTGGCGTGCGATGGCGTTTTCCGGGCAGAGGCTCACCAGGCGTTGGAGCACCTTGTGGGCCTGCGGCATGCGGTGGGCCTGCATCAGCACGTGGGCGCAGTCAGCCAGAATGCGCGGATCGTCGCCAGCGGCGCGGATGGCGATGGTCAGGTGCTCGCCGGCCTGTTGCTTCTGGCCGCGCCCGAGCAAGGCTTCGGCCAGCTTGACGTGGATCTGCGCCGAATCCTGATCGAGCGCCAGCGCCAAGCGGAACCACCCTTCGGCCTCGCCCGATTGCCCGCGTTTCATGGCCAATTCACCCAGGGCCACGTAGGCGGTCGGGTCGGTGGGGGCAACCTTACTAGCCCGGCGATAACAGCGTTCGGCCCGGTCGAGCTGCTCCAGTTCCATCAGCAGGTCGCCGTAATCGAGCATAGCATCGGCATCTTCGGGCGCCACACCCAGTTGCGATTCGTAGTATTGCTCGGCCAGATCGCGCCGCCCCATTCGCCAGTAGGTCTCGGCGATTCGGGCCTGGGCGTGCGGGTGGTCGGGCGCCATCCGGCAGACGTCCTTCCAGCAGAGGACCGCCCGTTCGAGCTGGCGCCGCACATAAAGGCTGTGGGCGATGTTGTAGCTGCAGACCGGGCACTCGTCGGAAATCTGGCGGGCCCGGTAGAAGGCCAGTTCGGCTTTCTCGTGGTCGCCCATCTCGGTGTAGAGGGCGATTCGGTTGCAGTAGGCCGGCTCGTAGTCCGGGTCCATCCCCTGAATCTTCTCAAACAGTTCCAGCGCGTCGGCGTATCGGCCCAGTCGCGAAAGATTCGCCGCCAAGCAGTTGAGGCACTCCAGATCTTCCCCGTCTAGCTCCATGGCCGTCTGGAAACTGGCCACGGCGCCGTCGTAGTCTTCCATTGCCTCCAACGTCAGCGCCAGGTTGAAGTGCCACGCAGCCTGATCTGGATTGACCGTGATCGCGGCGCGCAGTTCCTTCGCGGCCTCGCTCCAGCGGCCCTGCTCGTAGAGCTGCCTTGCCCGATCGGCACGCTGCTCAGCATCAATCCAGTCGTTTTGCTCCATCGTGGCTCCGAAGCCCTGCAATGTCCGGCAAATACAAAAGCGATCAAAGGGCCACAAAACCCTTTTTCCTAAAACCACTTACACGAACATTGCTCCTGATTGCGCCCTGATTATACTCCGAAATAGCCCGTTCTGACAAGCCCTATGATGGCCGGCGAGGTCGCAGCGTTGACGACCAAGGGGATTTGACGCCGCTTCCGGGCGGAGATACACTGCTGATCGGCGGCAACGCCGGCTGCTGCCCCACTCGCACGTACCATGTCACGTCCATCCGCCGGCGGGGAGATCGGGTTATGGTCATCGTCTTCGGGACACTGACGGCCGGCCAGGTGGATGTGGTCGATAAGCGTTTCAGCGTGGCCACCGAGTTCTTTCACATCATGTGGCTCCCGCTGGTCCCAGTGGGGTCGCGAGTTGTTGTGGACCAGAAGGTGGCCAAGCGTTTTGGCCTGCTAGACGAACCGGTCGAAGCTCCCGCCCCCGACGCAGACGCCGGCGACTCGGACGAGCCGGTCGATGATGAAGTGCGATTCCCGATCGGACTCAGCGGCAAGAGCGTGTTGCTGGGCTACCTGCGCGGCTGGGGGTTCTGGGTGGGCATCACCATGGGCATCCTGGGCGGCATGTTGGCGCTGATGAGCGGCGACGACGCCGAAGCCAAAGCCATGTATCCGGGCTTCCTGATCGCCGCGGGCGTTGCCCTCGTTGCGGCCATGGGAAGCTACTACGGGCCCTGGAACCGGGCCACGCCGCGACGAGCGAAACACCTGTGCGAGGCCATCGGCATGGACCCGGGGACCTTGCCCAACGAACTGCGCCAACTGGCGGAAATGGACCGACGATAAAGGCGGACTACTCCGTCCACTCCCAGACCTTGAAGGCATCGGCGCCGTTCCTTTCACGTTCCTTCTCGATGGTCTCCGTCAAATCGAACAGCCAGACACCGTCGACCTTCTTCATCACGAAGTAGACCCTGGAGAATGTCTTCTTCTCGGCGTCGAAGTAGAGCTTCACCAGAATCATGGCCGACGTGTCCGTAACTGCCATGTCCGCGTCGTTGTTGATCTCGTAGCCCGTCGCCGATGCCAAGAACTCCAGTTCGTCGACCTCACCAAGGCCCTCACGCTGGTCGGGAACGACCAACAAGAGGAACGCGTCCGGATCGGTGTCCACCAACGACTTCAAGACCTTCGCCAAGGCGTCGTTGGCCTCTTGGGGCGCCTTGGCCCCACAACCGACCAGCAGCATCACGCCCGCGGCCACCGTCAGGGCCAGAGCCCACTTGGTACGATTCGCATTCATGAGATGTCTCCTCTTTGCGTAAAACGACCCGCTGCGGCACGACATGCAGTTGCCCTAATCCACACCCCCGAATACGGGTATTGTCCTCCCTTCGGCCGCCCCAGGCAAGCGGCGATGCGTTTTTCCGTCGGCCGTGGTATGCTGGGCCGCGTGACCGATACGCCGCGCCAAATTGCCCTGACGCTCTCCGACGATGCGTTGCTGGCCCAATGCCGCATGGAATTCTTCCGGGCCTCCGGCCCCGGCGGGCAGCACCGCAACAAAGTGTCCACCGCGGTTCGGTTGATTCACGAGGCCACCGGCGTCAAAGCCGAGGCCGTCGAGAGTCGCTCCCAAGTCGACAACCGCCGGGCC
>CAYRZU010000001.1:0-65326 GCA_964428895.1 uncultured Planctomycetaceae bacterium | reverse complement strand
CCGCCGGGCCCACGGACGAAAACCCATCAGCTAACGATGGGGCGGCGGCAAAAGCAACCGCTTGACCCGCTCTCGCGGACCACTGTAGAATTAGACGGCTGTATTTTCCTGCCGAGCAGACCGGCTGACTCGGGGCGTCTTTGTCCTACCGACCGCCCCAACGTTCTGACCCGCACGCTGAACCAGGGCGGCGACTGGCTCGCCTGCTGTGAGTGACCCATGGCCCAAAAAGCTAGACGTAGACTCGGAGAAATCCTGGCCGAATGGGGGGTTGTGACCCAGGACGGGATCAACGAAGCGCTCGAACAAGCCCAAGCCGAAGGCATCCGAATCGGCGAAGCCCTGGTGGCCTTGGGGCTGGCCGACGAGGAGGACGTCACCAAGGCTCTGGCCAGCCAGTTCGACATGGAATACATCGACATCGAGCAGAATGTCGTGATTCCCACCGAGCAGTACCTGCTGCCTGAGAAGATCATCCACGAGAAGCAGGTCCTCCCGCTGACCAAGGAGGGCAACCGCCTCAAGATCATCATCACCGATCCGCTCGACATCGAGACGCTGGACATGCTCCGGTTCCGGTTGAATCTGGATCTCGAACCGTGCCTGGCCTCTAAGAGCAAGCTCCGCGGTTACATTACGCGTAACATCGCCAGCAGTTCATCGATGACGATGGACGACACGGTCGCCGAAATTGAACGCCAGAGCGGGCTGGACCTGGCGGGCGCCCAAGCCGGCCAAGAACAACTGACCGAAGACTCCGCCCCCATCATCCGCCTGGTGACCATGCTGATTGCCGAAGCGGTCAATACCCGCGCTTCGGACATTCACGTCGAGCCCATGGCCAACCGCGTTCGGGTGCGCTATCGCATCGACGGCGTCTGCATCGAGCGAGACAACATCCCCAAGCGCATGCAAGGCTCGGTGTTGAACCGCCTGAAGATCATGGCCGATATCGATCTGGCCGAACGCCGGTTGCCCCAGGACGGCCGAATCAAGATGGCTCTGGGAGGCGAGGACGTCGACTTCCGTGTCTCCTGCCTGCCCAGCTATCACGGTGAGTGCATCGTGATGCGTATTCTCCGGAAGGAAAGCGTCCGGATGGGCATTCCGGCGTTGGGGCTTGAACAGGACGACCTGGCCAGGTTCCACCGGATCATCCGCAGGCCTAACGGAATCTTTCTTGTCACCGGGCCGACCGGTTCCGGTAAGACCACCACGCTGTATGCGGCCATTAACGAACTGAACCGCCCAGACCGCAAGATCATCACCGCCGAAGACCCGGTCGAATACAACTTCACCGGTGTCAACCAGGTGCAGGTCAACACCCAGATCAACCCCCCGCTGACGTTCGCCCGGATTCTTCGGTCCATGCTGCGTCAGGCCCCCAACATCGTTCTGGTCGGTGAGATTCGAGACCTGGAAGTCGCCGAAATCGCCATCCAGGCCGCCCTGACCGGCCACTTGGTGTTCTCCACCCTTCACACCAACGACGCCCCGTCGGCCATCACGCGCCTGGTCGACATGGGCGTCAAACCGTTCCTGGTCGCCAGTAGTATTCAAGCGATCATGGGCCAGCGACTGATCCGAACCATCTGCACCGAATGCCGCGAAGTGGACCCCCACCCCGACAGCCGCGTGCTGAACTTGCTGGGCTTCACCGAAGACGACATCCAACGGACCACCTTCTACCAAGGCCGAGGCTGCGGCCGATGCAACGGTTCGGGCTACCGAGGACGGCAAGGCATCTTCGAACTGATGGAGATGGACAGCGCCACCCGCGAATTGGCGTTCAATCAGTCGCCGGTCAATGAAATCCGCCGCGCCGCCCGGGCAGCCGGCATGCGAAGCCTGCTGGAAGACGGGAAAGCGAAAATCGCCGCCGGCATCACCACCCCGGAAGAACTCATCCGGGTCGCCCAGTCCGAAGACCTGTTTCTGTCTGACTAGCTCGCTGAGACCCCACCATGGCCAACGATATCCTGATCGACCGACTCCTGGAAACCTGCATCAAGCGAGGGGCATCCGACCTCCACCTGCACGTGGGGCGCCCGCCGACCTTGCGATTGCACGGCCGACTTCGCCCGCTGGAAACCAAGATCCTCGAACCCGAAGACACCATCAAGCTCATGCGGGCGATCACCCCCGACCGCTGCCAGCAGGAACTGCAGGAACAAGGCGGCACGGACTTCGGCTTCGAATTCGGCGGGGCCGGCCGATTCCGAACGTCCGTCTTTCAGCAGAAGGGAAACACGTCCATTGCCCTGCGTCTGATCCCCTCGAAACTCATGACTTTCGAGGAGATCGGCCTGCCCACCATCGTCCAGAGCTTGTGCCGGCGCCCCCGCGGGCTGTTCCTGGTCACCGGGCCAACCGGTTCGGGCAAGACCACAACCCTGGCGACGATGGTCAACTATATCAACGAGCAATTCGACCGGCACATCATCACCATTGAAGACCCGATCGAATATTACCATCCGCACAAAAAGTCGATGGTCAACCAGCGTGAAGTCGGCGCCGACGTACCCAGCTTTGCCGAGGCCCTTCGACGCGCCCTGCGTATGGACCCGGACGTCATCCTAGTCGGCGAATTGCGTGACTTGGAGACAATTGAGGCCGCTTTGCGAGCAGCAGAGACGGGACACTTGGTCTTCGGCACGCTCCATACCAACAGCGCCCAAGGCACCGTCACGCGCATTGTTGACCAGTTCCCGGTCAATCAGCAGGAGCAGATTCGGATTCAGTTGGCAGGATCCTTAATCGCTTGCCTTTGCCAAGCCCTGTGTCCACGGGCAGATACGCGAGGCCGGATTGCGGCGTTCGAGTTCATGGTCGTCACCAGCGCCATTCAGAACCTAATCCGCGAGAACAAGACCTTCCGAATCCCCTCGTCGATCCAGACCGGCAAGAAGCACAACATGCAGTTGATGGACGATCACTTGTACCGGCTGTTCCTGGCCGGCCAGATCGATGAGATCGCCGCTCTGGACCATTGTCAGAGCGCCGCCCAGATGCAGGACCGCATCGATGCCTACCGGCATGGACGCCCCCTCAGTGAGAGCGACCTCACCGTTGAAGCCGAAGGCGATGACGACACCGATGCCCCCAACAAGGGCGCCAAAGACCAACGACGGAAACCCTAGTCTATGGCCAAGAACAGTGACATTCGTATCGATGAGTTGCGGGGCCGGCCCATTGGCCGCGTGCTGGTCAAGCTCGGCCGCGTCACTCGAGCCCAGGTCCACGAGGCGCTGGAAATCCAGAAGGAACGCGGGGGCCTGTTGGGACAGGTCCTGGTCGACCTGGGGTACGTCCCCGAGCAACTCCGCAACCTGGCGCTGGCGTATCAGGCGGGCATGGAATACGTCGACGTCAACACCGCCGACATCGCCCGCGACGTCATCGACATGATCCCCGCCCAAATGGCCAACGCCTACCGCGTCGTGCCGATGGCCTACGACGATGAGAGCAAGACCCTGACGGTCGCCCTGGCCAGCCCGGACAACTTCCGGGCCACCGACGACCTCGGCATGCTGATGGGCTTCAACGTGGTCGCCCGGATCACCGACCCCGAGCAACTCGACAAGGCCCTGGTCAAGCACTACGGCGTCGAGCCGGAATCCATCGCCGAGTTGATCAACGAGATGGCCGACGACGTCGAGTTGGGCGGCTCGGGCAGTCGCATGGAGAGCATCGACGAGGACACGCTCTCCCAGATGGCCGACGCCAGTCCGGTCAAGCGACTGGTGAACATGGTCCTCCTGGAGGCGATCCGGTCTCGAGCGTCGGACATTCACTTCGAACCGTTCGAGGACGAATTCAAGATGCGATACCGCATCGACGGGCTGCTGTACGAGATGATGCCCCCGCCCTCACATATCGCCAGCGCCATTGCCGCCCGGATTAAGGTTATGGCCGGGCTGAATATCGCCGAACGGCGCCTGCCGCAGGACGGGCGAATCGAACTGGAAGTCGGCGGCGCGCCCGTCGACTTGCGTGTGTCGGTCCTGCCGACCATGTTCGGCGAGAGCGTCTGCTTGCGTGTCCTGGACCGATCCAACGTCTCGCTGGACATGGACCGTCTCGGCGCTCGCGAGGACGACCTTCGCCTGCTGCGGCAGCTCATCCACCGTCCCAACGGCATCATCATTGTTACCGGGCCGACCGGCTCGGGTAAGACCACCACGCTGTACTCGGCCCTGAACGAACTGAACGAAGAGACCGTCAAGATCCTCACCGCCGAGGATCCGGTCGAATACGACATCGACGGGTTGATCCAACTGCAAATCGACGAGAACATCGGTCTGACCTTTGCCCGCGCCCTGCGGAGCTTCCTCCGTCAGGACCCGGACATTGTCCTGGTCGGTGAGATTCGCGACCTGACCACCGCCGAAATCGCCGTTCAGGCCTCTCTGACCGGCCACCTCGTTTTCAGCACCCTACACACCAACGACGCCCCCTCGGCGATCGCACGTCTTCTGGACCTCGGGCTCGAGCCGTTTCTGGTGACGGCTACCTTAGAGGCCATTGTGGGCCAACGGCTGGTCCGCCAGATCTGCACACGCTGCAAAGAGGCCTTCCACCCCACCGAGGAAATGCTCATGGAGTTGGGGCTCTCGCCGGACTCGCTGGCGGACCGCACTTACTACCACGGCGTCGGATGCGACGCGTGCCGCCATACCGGCTATAGCGGGCGAGAGGCCATCTACGAGGTCATGGTCCTGGATGACGAGCTCCGGCAGTTGATCATGGAACGCGCCAGCACCGGTAAGCTCCGAGAGGCTGCCCGCAAACGCGGCATGCGGACGCTACGTGATTCAGGCTTGCTGAGTATCTACGACGGGCGAACCACCATCGAAGAGGTTATCGCCCAAACGATTACGGAAGACGTCGATCAATAGTGGCCGCCGGACCGGCCGCTGCTAGAATAATAGTGGAAATGCCGTAGGCGCCCTGTGTTCCGGTCGCCCGCCCCGATGCCTGCCGCTGGGAGTCAATCAATGCCGAAATTCGCGTACAAGGCCATGAACAGCGCCGGTCAAGCCGTCAAGGGTGAAATCGACGCCAATAACAGCGAAGACGCCATCGCCCGCATCCGCCAGAAGGGCGAGTTCCCGACCGAGGTCAAGGAGAAGGCCGGTCGACGAGCCCCCCGCGGCGCGCCGGGCGCCCAAGGCCCCGCCCAGAGGCGGGTCCGCTCGGTGGGGCGTGTCTCCACCAAGCTGCTGGTCCAGTTCACCCGGCAGTTGTCGACCCTTATCGACGCCGGCCTGCCCGTGCTGCGAGCCTTGCGCATTCTGGAAGAGCAGCAGAAGCCCGGCCCCATGCGAATGGCCATTCGTATGGTGGCCGACGACGTGGAAGAGGGAACGCCCCTGTCGGAAGCGATGAGTCGACACCCCAAGGCCTTCAACAAGCTCTACGTCAACATGGTCCGCGCCGGCGAACTCGGCGGCGTGCTGGACGTGGTCCTGCGGCGACTGGCCGAATTCCTCGAACGGATGCAATCGCTTCGGCGGAAAGTTATCGGCGCCATGATCTACCCGGCTGCGGTGGTGGTGTTCGCCACGGCCATCGTGATGGGCCTGATGGCCTTCGTGATTCCGAAGTTCGAGGAAATCTTCGCCGACATGGGCGACGAGCTGCCGGGCATTACCAAGATCCTGATGGGCGTCAGCCATTGGATTCAGGCCGAATTCGGCTGGCTGGTGATTCTGTGTATCCCCGTTGCGATCTTCCTGCTGCTGAAACTGCTCCGGATGTCGGATTCCGGACGGTATTTTGCCGACTCGGCCAAACTCAACATGCCCGTCCTGGGTAAGATTATTTCCAAGACGTCCGTGGCGCGGTTCAGCCGGACGTTGGGCACACTGCTCAACGCGGGTGTGCCGATTCTGGAGGCCCTGAACATCACCCGCGAGACCTCCGGCAACGAGGTGTTCGCCCGGGCCCTGGTGGGCGTGCGGGATGGCATCCGCGAAGGCGAGAGTTTTGCCGAGCCCCTACGGCAAGCCAAGATCGTTGAACCCATGGTCGTCAACATGATTGACGTCGGAGAGGAAACCGGCGCCTTGGATGAGATGTTGGAGAAGGTCGCCGAAACCTACGACGAAGAAGTCGAGGTCATGATCAGTGGTATGGTCTCCCTGCTTGAGCCGGTCATGGTCATCACGCTGGGCCTGATCGTCGGCTTCATCGTCGTCGCGTTGTTTATGCCCATGGTCACCATGCTGCAGAGCATGAGCGGCGCTGCTTAAGGCCGAAAGGATGAGGAGTCATGAAGACCCACCGAATTGGTAGATCGAGCCCACGGATCGGCAAGGCATTCTCGCTGGCGGAGCTGTTGGTCGTGATTGTGATCATCGGCCTGCTGTCGGCCATCATGATGCCCACCATCACCGCCATCCTGAAGCGGCTTCGCGCGACCGATACCAAAGCTCGCATTGCGGCCCTGGACAACGGCGCCGAGCAGTACAAGCAGGAGAAGGGCTACTACCCCGGCCAGGACGACTACCGGCACCACAGTACCGGCACGGGCTCGCAGTTGACGTATACCTATACCGGCAGCCAGGTGCTGTTTGCCCATCTGTTCGGGATGTACGACGAAGCCAAGCTCTACATCGATGGCGGCAACCCCTACCACGCCCTCGATGATCCCAACGACGAGGACATCATTGACGGCAAACCGGCCAAGCCAAAGGGAATCTACGTGGGGTTGGATCAGGAGACTTACGACACCGTCAGCGGCGAGGGAGACTACAGCAACGACGAGTATCACTACACCATCATCGACTGCTTCAGCAACCCCAAGGCCATCCTGTATTACATGGCTTCGGCGGGTATCGGCGCCAGTCAATTCAACTACCCACAGAACGAGCACTACGTCGGCACCGAGAGCGAACAGAAGACCGCCATGCGAAACATGATCCTAGATGACCGGCTGGACGCCACCACCTACGGGTCCAGCCCGGACGAACGACCCGCCGTCCGCGAAGGGTCGTTCCTGTTGACCTCGGCCGGCATCGACCAGGTCTACTTCTCCGAAGACGATTTAAAGAATTGGTAACGCCCATGCTGCCTCAACGACATCCCTCGGCCCGGAACGTGAAGGGCTTCACTCTGGTGGAGTTGACCGTGGTGATCATGATTATCGCCATGCTGATGACCCTGGCGGTCCCCGCGGTCAGCCAAATCATGCGGGAGGCCCGGCGAAGCGAGTCGATGTCCATGGTCCGGCGGATGACCACGGCCTGTCGTGAGTTTGAGACCGATCTCGGCTGGCTGCCCTACTCCGACCATGTCAGCTACCCCAGTTTCTCCGGGTCCCAATTGCTCTATCTGCAGCTGACCGGGTGGGGGCCGGACTTTAACGAGGATGGGCTCCCCAACGAAGGCAACGACGAGAAGCTCATCGCCCTCGACACCGACGACGGGAAGGATGGCTGGGGATTCCGGAAGATCGCCCGTGGGAAGGTCTACGGCCCGTATCTGGGCACCGAAGGATTCCCGTCCATGGTGATCGACGATCTTCCCCTTTTCGCCGACGTCTTTGGGCATCCGGTTTACTACTACCGTTACAAGGACGAGGTCGACGCTTACGACAACGATGATAACGATCCGCCCAAGTACCCCGACGACTCTCCCTTTATCATCAAGGACTATGTCGAGAACGTCGAGACCGGCGCGCCATGGCGGGCCGATTTCGTCATCTTCACCCCCGGCCCGGACGGGCTCCTGGCCGCGTGGGACCCCGCCAGCGACGACCCCACTGATGACGTGACCAACTTCCTCCCGGAGTAACACCATGCGCTCCCCCGTTCATTCCCGAAACGCATTCACTATGATCGAATTGATGGTCGTCCTGATGGCTTTGGGCATTCTTGTCGCCATGGTCGTCGCCATCGGCAAGAACGTCGCCGAAGAGCAGAACCGCAGGCAGACTGACACGGTTCAAAAGGTCGTCATCGGTTGTATCGACACGTACCGATCTGTCCACGGCCAGGTGCCGCCACGGACCCACTCCTGCACACTTGAGAACTCCCCCTACGACGAGTGCTATCATGGCGGCGGCTGGGGCGGCGGGGAGAATACCGAGTACTGGCGCATGCGAGGCCTGATCTGGGAGCTTCGCCAGGTTCCCGAATGTGAAGAGTCCCTGATGAGGCTGGGAGCCCGGTTCTTTCGGACCGACGAAGAAGGCAGGGACGAATTGGCGTCCGGCAGCGTCTTCGACGCTTACAACCGGGCCATGGACTGGGACCCCGAGGGCGGGTTCAATAACGGCCCGGTGGTGATCTCCGCCGGACCCGACGGCAAGTTCGGCCTGATCGACCGGGACGACGGCAGCAGGACCTACCGGCCCTCCACCGAAGCAAGCCTCAAAGAGCAGGAAGACAACATCCGCACCGACGGCAAGACCATCGAATAACCGTCGAATTACCGTTGCCGGGCCACGTCGCGCTGGGGGGCCGTCCGGTCGTAAACCGTGTTCCACATCGCCTGCTCGGCAGCCGTGAACTCTTGCCCCCGTCGACGCATGGCCGTTCGCGCTGCGGCGTAGAGACGGTCCCGGGCGGGGAGATCACTGACGCGACCGTCCAACAGCCAACTGAACGCGGGGATGAATTTCGTGAGCGGCCGACCCGTCGCCAGCACCATCGACATCGGTCCGACGTAGGCCCCGGCGTTCAAAAGCGTCCCGATTGATGTCCGCACATGATCGCCAATCATCGCCCCGACCTTCCTTGACCCAGTCCCCACGCGCATCTGCCCGTCCAGGACCACCGAGACCTCCGAGTAATCGTTCTTCAGATCACTGTTGGTCGTCAGCGCCCCCAGGTCAACCCATTGGCCCACCACGGCGTGCCCCAGGAAGCCGTCGTGATTCTTGTTGGTGTGGCCCAGAACGATTGACTGCTCCACCTCCCCGCCAATGCGGCAGTTGGGCCCAATGCTCGTGCCAGCCCGAATCCTGGCGCCCGACAACACCGTCTTGGGCCCGATGTAGGCGGGCCCCTCGATGCGGGTGAAGGGATGCACCACGGCGCCTTCGTCGATGTAGACCGGCCCATTCGTTACATCGATGACAGCCAAGGCCTGGACCTGCGATTCGGGGGCAACATAGACCAAAGACGCGTCCCCTCGGATCACCGCCGTTGATTCCAGCACCCCTTCGACACCGTGCCGATCAGCCTGGCGAAAGTGCAGCGTGATCTTCTCGGGGTTGGCCAGCATGAGATCCCAGGTGTGCTGCCACGGGCCGGCGGCGCCGCGACAGGTCGCGAAGGAGTCCACGGCGCCGTTGACGAAGGCGTCGATGCGATCGGAAGGCAAGGCGGCTGCATCGGCCTCGCTGATCGGCGCCCACAGCAGGCGGCGATTCTCATCTACGATCAGGCTACGCCCCCCCTGCCCGAGCTTAGGCATGCCATTGGGGTCCATTCGCGCGTCGACCAGGAGTAGATCATCCCCCTCCAACACGCGCAAGTCGTTCACGGGCCAGGAGGTCCGCTCCTGATACGCCTCGGCCATGTAGGGCGGAACGAAACACGCCACGTCCTCGCACCCACTGGCCGCAACGAGTTTCTCGGCCAGCGTGGCCATACCCGCACGCAGTTCCCAAATGGGTCGATTCAGCGCCAACGGGAAGAAGTTGCGGCGAATGGGCAACTCGAGGTCTAGCAGAATCAGTCGCATTGCTGGGTCCTGTGGGTCTGGATAGCGTCAGGTAGTCGTGGGTGCGATTATAGGGACGCCTCCTAAGCCCCCGCAAGCGTACCGACTGAAAGGAAGCGATCATCTGAACGCAGGGCCGCGTCAGTAGACCCTTCCGGAAGGCGGTGCTATAATGACTCACTCACGATTCGACCCATCCGGCCAAGAGGCACCTGTCCATGTCCGACCATACGCGATCCAGTACGACCAGCCAAGTCACGCAAGCCTTCCGCCTTCCAAAGGTAGCGGTCTCTCAGGGGCGTCTGTGGTTGTTCGTGATCTTCTGCAGTCTGGTGGTCATGGGCCTGGGGTGGTGGGCGCATAACGAAACACGTGAGTCACTGCGCGGCGTCTTGGCAACCGGGCTCCGGGCCATTCTCAAAGCCGATGTCGCCGCCCTGGATCAATGGATGGCCGAGAAGAAACGACAGGTTCTGACCTGGGCGGACCGACCCCAAGTCCGACAGAACACTCAGGAACTGGTCAACATTTCCACCGGATCGGCCACGCCGGGCACGCGCCTGCTGAACTCCCAAGCCCAAAAGAACCTGCGCGATGACCTGCAATCCTTTGTGCAGAACGAGAACGTCGGCGGATATGTGATCGTCGACAAGAACGGGTTCGTGCTCGCCAGTGACAATGCCGAGGTCGTCGGCGTGCGGCTGGCGCCGGGAGAACTGTCCGGTCTCGACGATGTCTTTCGAGGCAAGCAACGAGTCATGCCCCCCTTCCGCGAAGGCACGCTGGCCCGGGCCTACGACGCGTGGCCCTCCCTGCCCCTCATGGCGGTCATGGCGCCAATCCGCGGCGGCTCGACCTCTCTGGTCGGCACGCTGCTCAATTCCGAGCAGAACCAACGGGTCATCGCGGCGATGGTCTTTCTTATCGATGCCCGCACCGATTTCTCGAACATTCTTGCCGTTGCTCACATGGGCGAAACGGGCAACACCTATGCGTTCGGACGCGACGGGCTGATGCTCTCAGAGTCGCGTTTTTCGGGTGACCTGAAGCGGCTGGGACTCATCGGCGGCGTTTCCAACGACACCGAGATTCTCAGTGTGTACGTGCGCGACCCGGGGGGAGATCTCACCGCGGGCTTTAAGCCTTCCGGCCCGCTGTCGAAGTGCCCCTTGACCCACATGGCCCTGGCGGCCACCCAAGGGCTGTCCGGCGAGGACACCGTCGGCTACCGCGACTATCGCGGGGTCACCGTCGTTGGCGCCTGGGAATGGTTGGATGCCTACAACATCGGCATCGCCACCGAGGTCACCCTGGCCGAGGCCCAGGGCGTGCTGCGCCCGATCTGGCTGACCTTCGGTCTGCTAATCTTCCTGCTGGTCGCCGCCGGCGCGCTGGTGCTGGCCAAGACTTTGGTCAACGCGCGATTGCGAGAACGCGTGGATGAAGCCCGCCAACTAGGCCAGTACACCCTTATTGAGAAGATCGGCGAAGGCGGCATGGGCGAGGTCTACCGCGCCCAGCATGCCATGCTCCGTCGCCCGGTCGCAGTGAAACTGCTAAAGGACCCCACCCTCGGCCCTGAAGCCGTCGCGCGGTTCGAGCAGGAAGTCCAGCAGACCTGCCAACTGTCCCACCCCAACACCATCGAGATCTATGATTTCGGCCGGACCCCTGACGGCGTGTTCTATTACGTCATGGAGTTCCTGGAAGGCCTGACCCTTTCACGGCTGGTCTCCGTCGACGGGGCCGTGCCGGTCGAGCGAGTGGTCTACATCCTCAAACAGGTCTGCGGATCGTTGGAGGAAGCCCATGACCTGGGGCTGATCCACCGGGACATCAAGGCCGAGAATATCGTCCTGTGTGAGCGCGGCGGACTGTACGACGTGGCCAAAGTTCTCGACTTCGGCTTGGCCAAGGACGTCATCGCCCACGACGAAATCCAAGTGACCTCCGCCCACATGCTGGCGGGCACGCCGCGCTATATCGCCCCGGAACGCATGCGCGACGCCCGGCTGGCCAGTCCCCGAACCGACCTGTTCTCCGTGGGGGCGGTGGCCTTTCTGATGCTCACAGGCCGCGATGCCTTCCTCGGAGCCAGTGTGATGGAAATCTGCGAACAGGTCCTCCATGCGCCGGCGTCCCGTCCCAGTGAATGCACCGATCGGCCTATTCCGAAGATCCTCGACGATCTGGTCCTCAGTTGCCTCAGCCGCGACCCCGACGAACGCCCCCTCAACGCCCGGGCCATGATCGACGTGTTGGACACCATCACCGGGCTGCCCGAGTGGGGATCCAACCAGGCGCGAGACTGGTGGTTCAAGAACGCTCGGCGCGTCAAGAGCGTCCGCGCTCGGACCGGCGCCGTCCAGGCCGCCACCTCCGCCACCCGCCTTAGCCACCTGGACGACGCCCACAACGAACCGGGCGATCCAACTCACTAAGGATTCGGCACCGGCGGAATCTGCTTGTCGATTCGACGCCGCCTATCTACTCTTAAGCACGTGGGTAAGCCGATGCGGAATCGGCGCCCCTAACTAAGGAAGCGAGCTAATACTGTGAGCAGTGGACAAATCATCTCAATCCATTCCTATCGGGGGGGAACGGGCAAGTCGAATACGACAGCCAATATCGCCGCGTGCATGGCCCGGCGGGGCAAGAAGGTGGCCGTTCTGGATACCGACCTCCAATCCCCCGGCATCCACGTGCTATTCGGCTTTGACCAGGACCAGATTCGCCTGACGCTAGTGGACTTCCTGTGGGGCAAGTGCGAAATCGAAGACACCGTCTACGATGTCACCAGTCGCGTCTGCCCCGATAGCGGAGGCCAGTGCTGGCTCGTGCCGGCCTCCCTGACCACCCAGGCCATTTCACGAATCCTGGATGAAGGCTACGAAGTCAGTCGACTCAACTCGCATTTCGACGAGTTGATGAGTTCGTTGGATCTGGACTGCCTGCTGATCGACACCCACCCGGGGTTGAACCGGGAGACCATGCTGACCTCGGCGATCTCCGATACGCTGGTCCTGCTGATTCGCCCGGACCAACAGGATTATTACGGAACGGCCGTGCTGGCCGAGGTCGCGGGCAAGCTGGAGATTCCGAGAATCTTCCTGGTCGCCAACAAGATCTTCTCCGGCATCAACGAGATCGCCCTGCGGGAGCAATTGCAGACGGCCTTCGGCTATGACGTCATTGGAATGATCCCGCTCTGCGAAGAGTTGGGCCGCCTCGGCAGCCGTGAATTGTTTACGTCCAAGTACCCCAACCACGAGCTTTCACACGAACTCGACCAGATTGCGGAGCGGCTGCTGGCGGACTGACCGTTATCGACCGTAACGAGGGCCCCCTACCATGGCGCATTCGGAGCGATTGACGGCACGCGAACTGGCGGACCTGAAGGACCTGGAAGAGCAGGTACTCGGAGAAGAGGACAAGATCGTCGCGCCCTGTGAAGATCGTCAGTTCCGTGTCTTCAAGCGGATTGTCACGAACCCAGAGAACCACGTGGCGATCAGTTTCTCCGGCGGCGGCGTGCCGGGCCTGGTCGGCAACTGCGCCTTGCTGGGCATTCTGGAAGAGCTCGAGCTGACCCCACACATTAACGAAAGCTGGGGCACCAGCGCCGGGTCCATCGTGGCGGCCGCGCTGGCTACGGACGTCCACCGCAACGAAGTCTGGGACCTAATCCAGAGCATGGATCGACCTGGGGTGGTGGATGTCTCCAAGTGGAGGCTGTTCAAGGATTTCTTCCGCTTCCTTTTCCGCAAGAAGCTGCCCATGGGCTTCGTCGGCGGGCGCGTCTTCCAGGAAGCCATTCAGGCCGGCATGAAGGCCGAGACCTTCGAACAAGCTTCGATCCCTCTTCGCATCGTGACCTGCACCGACGACGGGCAGGCCCAAAAGGTCATCCAACGCAAAGGCCCGATCCTGCCGGCCATTGCCGCCTCGATGTGCTTGCCCGGAATCATGAACCCCGTTCAAGACTGGCGGGGCAAGGACTACGGCTACTTCGACGGCGGCGTGGTGGAGAACACCCCCCTTCTGTCGATCATCGATGACCACGCCCGGCAAGACCGAAAGACCAGCCTTTTCGTAGTCTGCACGCGGTTCACCAGTTCGGCCAAGGTCAAACGCCCCGAAAACTTCGCCTCACGGTTTCTCAACGTGCTGTACCACTTCCAGGACGCGGTGTGGCACTACCATCAACAGATCGCCGATCAGACCGAGAACTGCAAATACATCGTAGTGAACCCGCACGTTGAGCGTGGCCGCCTGTTGGATTTCAAGCACATCAAATTTGACTATCTGATCAGCCGCAAGATGTTCAAGCAGCAGCTATCCAACGTGGGCTTGGCCGGACGATTCGGCGCACACTGAGTTGCCACGGTCGGTGGCGTGGGGGCTAGCCCTTCCGGCGACGGCTTTCTCGCAGACTCATCACGTCCGTGCAATCCTGCAGGAACCCCGCGGCCTCCTTGGCGGCCGCCCCAAAATCGATCTGAAGTTTTCCATCCACCGCCGCCCCCGTCATCGCCTGCGGATTCAAGAAGAAGAAGCTCGACTCACAGATCTCGATCGTATCCCCGTGGTGGAGTCGTCGATGCGCCTCAGCCTTAAGCGCGCGGCCGTTCACAATCGTACCGTTGGTCGAACCGGCATCGACGATCGCCAATCCCCCGTCAGCTTCCCGAACGACCATACAGTGCTTCCGCGAAACGCCCGGGGCGCTGAGACAGATCGAGTTGCTGGGCTCCCGGCCGATCATCACCGGATCGCTGACGATGGCAAAGTGCGCCCCGGTCAAGGGCCCGGTGACCGCCAACAGGCGCGGCGCTTCCCCCTCGGACTCGTCGACCGAAGGCGAATGCATGAACTGCGTCACATTGATCAGTGAATCATCTGACATACGTGCGTCACCGCCCGGATTCAAAACCCACCCCTATCGCCCGGGCCTTATAGCATACCCATTTCATACTAGGTTCGACAAGCGCGGGACGACGCTTCTGCCGACTAAGACTCCACATGGTCCGCATGCCGTTGCCGATCCAATGCTCGATAGTCCACCTTGCCGCTGCCAAGCTGAGGCAGTTCCTCCACACGTACCACACGGCGAACATTATGAAGCCCGGAAAGCCCGGCCTCGCGGATCACGCGGTTGGCGGCCTCACGCTCGATTGGCTTGACCGCGAAGAGCACGATCTCCGCATTGTCGCTACTACCCGCCGGCGCCACCGCTAACACGGGGCCCTCATCGTCCTCCGTCACAAATACCCCTTCCAACGCCGCCTCAATGGCCGGAAGAGAGATCATCTCACCGCCCAACTTGATGAATCGCTTCAGTCGGCCTGCGAAGGTTAGATACCCGTCGGCATCTTCGCTGACCAGGTCGCCGGTGTTGTACCACTGCTCACCCTCGAACATCACGAACGGAGAAGGGACGTCGTCGCCAAGGTACCCCTGAAACACGCTCGGCCCGCGCACCAGCAATAGACCGCGATCGCCAAGCTCCACCCGGTGATGCGTCTCCGGGTCAACGATCGCGTGCGTCACCATGCGAAGCATCTTGCCGATGGTATACGGCTTCGGATCGTGTTCGCGGTTGACCGCAATCACAGGCGAGCATTCGGTGGCCCCATACCCTTCCAGAACGATCGCATCCGGACACTTCTCCTGCAGCGCTTCGTAGACGCGGTGCTGACATCGCTCGGCGCCGGAAACGATAATCCGCATGGTGTGTAACTCATCCCCGGTAGCGGCTCCGGCGATACCTTCCAGAAAGGTCGGCGCCCCCGGCAGGAGCGACGACTGATAAGCCGGTATCATTGCCGCCAGGGTCGCCCCGTCCGTCGGATCCGGCGAATAGGCCACCCGCACCCCCAGCGCCAGCGGCAAGACCACGGACGTGGTCAGCCCGAACGAGTGGAACGGAGGCAGCATCCCCAGCAAACTGTCATGACGACCGATGCCGAAGCAATCGAAGGTATCGGTGACATTGGTCAGGATGTTCTCGTGGGTCAACGGAACCGCCTTGGGAAGGCTCTCCGAGCCGCTGGTGAACAATAGCACCGCCGTCGAGGAGGTCTTCTCGGCCCGGTCCCGAAGAGGCGCCCACCGATTCCGCGACGCCAGCAACGCGCCGTACTTCTCCCAGCGGGTCACGCTCTTTCGGATGTCCTCGACATAGACGAACCGGTCGCAGACGTCCCCGAACGAAACGCCCTGATTCTCAAGCCGATCAACCAACGTCCGAGAAGTCAGGATCACCTGAATGTCGGCCACGTTGACGCAATGCGTGAGATTCTTGGGACCCAGCGTCCAGTTGATCATGGCCGGCGTCTTGCCCGAAAACAGCGTAGCCATGTAAATCGTGGCCGCTGCCGCCGAGGCCGGAAACATCATCCCCACGTTCTGGCCGGGCAGGTCTTCGAATCGCTTCGACAGCACGTACATCGCCCGGCCCAAGTCGCGGTAGCTCAGGACGCCCGAAATCTGATCGGCCACCGCCGACGCGTTCGGGGTGCTGTGCAGTTGCGCCAGGAACGCTTGCGGCACCGTCATGCCCTGCAGATCCTCCGGACGTGAGGGCTTGGGCAATCGATCGAACCATTTTGCAGGCACGGCCCGAAGATTCTCCGATGAGGTCGACACCGCCCGCCCGCTGGCGGCCAGCATGACATCTCCCACGGTTTGCAGCGCGCTGGCGCGACCGGGGCTCCGGCCGAACTCCGACTGCAACCACACCGCCGCTTCCATCAGACTCAGTGAGTCCATCCCCAGGTCACGAGCCAATTGCGTCTCGTCGGTGAAGTCCTCCGTACCCATCAGATCCGCGATGAACCGTATCACTTGCTCGCGAACTGCGTCGGGGACCTGGCTGACGTCGCCATGGCCACCGACCGCCGCCGGCTCGGGCAACACGCGCGTCCCGCCACGTTCCCAGATGGAATACGGCACGTACGTGTTCGGCGGCGCGCCCCGATTTAGGACGGCCTCCAGGTATCGATTGATCTCGTTACGCGTACCAGCCCGCGGGAAATCATCGGATTCGATCAACTCCATCGTCACGTGCCGCCGTGGAGCAAAGAACGTCCCGCTCAGCAACAGCCCACCCAGCCCATGCTTGAGCGTGCGACCGACGCTCGGGTTCGTGCCGTGGGCCCAACTGAAGCTGCTACCCCACAAGCCCTGGGTGCGAACCATGACCACCCGAACGTCGGGCAACGCCTCCACAATTCGCGTGACGCCGCTGTTGCCCCGAAGATCCTCGAAGTGCTCGCGCTTCAGTCGCCCGCCCGGATAGAGGATCAGGTTGTCCCCCTTGCGCAACGCCTCGATGCACTGGTCAATGGCCTCTTTGGCGCCGTTGGCTGTGCCCCCGGCCTTGGCTATATCGGTAATCGCCAGCACGCCCGCCCGCTTGGCCAACCACCGGATGAAGAACCGGTCGATTTGATCGGTATCGGCCAAGGCTCTGGCCTTGAAGAGCCGAAACAGCCACGCCATCACCATAATCGGGTCGATCAGCGCCGGGTGGGTCGGCAGAAACAGGATGCCGGTCTGCCCCCGCTTGGCGATCTCCTTAAGCCCCGTGACCTTCACCCGGTACCTCAGCCACAAGAGCGACCTAACCCAGCCGAGGAGTAAGAGATTGATCATGTGTTACTCCGTTTGGCGGCGCAAGCCCAAGCTGCACGCCAATAACACACCTACCGGCGTACCGCGGTCTCCAACGCCGCTACGTGAATCCGTTCGTCCCTATTTAACCAGAGCCCCCCCGTGGAGGACAAGTCGCAAGCGCGGTGCGAAACAGAATCTCCGTTTCCCCCCCCGCCCGGCCCGCGCAAGAGAACAGCCACCATCGCAATCGGACAGCGGCTGTTCAGGAACTGGGGATGAAGGATTTGAACCTTCACTAACTGATCCAGAGTCAGTCGTGCTACCGTTACACTAATCCCCAGTCTCATCAGTCCTGCGCGTCTCTGGCCGGTAGCACGTCGCGCGTTTGCTTCTTGTCCGCGTCATTCTAGCCATGGGGGCCGGCAAGTCAAGACCGCCCCGCCGCCCGTAGGTGGGCGCACAGAGAAGGCCGGTCAAGCCGGCCTCACCTCTGCTCCCTCCGCTCAGGATGTTCGTTCGATCAGTCTAAGCGGCTGCTCTGACCATGTCCGTGAAGTCCGTGGTCGTGCTCACGCTGGCCGCGTCAAAACGAAGCCCCACCTTGTACCCGCCTTCCTGGTCGGTCAGGCAGCGGGTCACGGTCGCGTAGCGGCTTCGCAGGGGTTGCTCCTCGCCTTGCGGCATGGCAACCACCACGCGTTGTCCCGGATAGTAGCGATGGTTCGAGATCGCCCCCACACCGCTTCGTGAGATATCGACGGTGTCCAGGTGGTCCAGAACTCGCGGACCGTCCGGATCGAAGAATACGCAACGCATGGCCACGTGGACCTGCGTTCGGGGGTGTCGGCGACGTTCGGAACCAGGAGGTTGGAATTGGATTACGGTCTGTGGCATTGATGGCTTTCTGATTATTGCTGTCCTTGAAATAATCGTCAGCCAGCCACAAATGCTTGAAGCTTTATAATCTTAATCCGCAAAAACATCACGAATGGGGGAATCCACCCAACGTGGCCTCAAAGACCCCCACTGCTGCCAAAGCCCTGGGACGAGTTCCTCGTGGGTAAATCGGATCGGGCTAGGCCTTGATGAAGGCGGGATTTGGGCCTACGCGGGCCGGCAGTCTAAGGCCGCGTCGTCATTCCGGGCGACGATCATCTGCCCGGGCTCGACGACCAGGAAGTCATCATCCCACTGCCCCGCGAACAGCTTCGCCAATAGCGTCAGGTCCCCCTCGATCAGATCGAACTCCCACCCCTTCTCAGCTGAGGCCTGTCTGATCTGCTCGATATAGTCATCCTCCGGGCAGAGGCCCATCTTCACGTAGAGATAGCGAGTGTAGTTCTTCGTCCAATCGCCCATGGTCTCGGCAATGAAGGCGGCGTTCTCTTCCCCATACTTGGCCACCATATCCGCATGCGATTCGGCCAACCCCAGGTTGGCGATCACGCCCGCCTGGCCGTAAGCGGGCCTGGCGTACCCCTCCTGGCCGCCCCACGCATCCTCTCGCTCCATCCAGCCGCTGGTCTTGTAGTAGGTGCCCGGGTGTGCGTCAAAATCGGCTTGGAAGGCCCTGCGGGAACCGAAGAAGAACGTGATGCAGTCATGGGCCCGAGGGATCACCAACGGAATCTCCCTGGCCTGCAGCCCCACCAACCCGTCGTTGCAGCGGCCATAGCCGAGGAGAATCCCTTCGTAGTCACCGGCGGTGCCGGCGGAATCGACCGCCGATTGGATCTTGGCCAGCATGTCGGGCGTTTCCAGGTCGTGCAGGCCCTTCTTGAGGAACTCCACGTCCACGCGGTGCAGGCCGGTGGCGACCAGGTAGCAGGCCTCCCGGTAGATGACCTCACAACCGATGAATTTCAGTCGCTTCCGTTCCATGGAACACGCGCTCGGGTCGGCCCGAATGGGCCTCGAGACTAGAAGTCGAAGATGGTCTTGCCCGACCTCCGGCGCGGTGGCGGCTGGGTCGGTTTGGTCGGCTCGAAGGTCTTGACCTGCCCCGGGCTGAGCTTGACAGGCTTCGGCTTGCCCGCCACCCAGGGCTCGGCCTCGTCGGGCCCGCTCGTGAGAGGAACGCTGGCAGTCTGGTCGACCGGTCGATCCGCCGAGACGAACGACAGTTGGCTGAACGGTTCGTCACGGAGGTACAGGATCAGCCATCCGCCGCCCTGCGCCACACGCAATGTCAAATTTGCCGCCTGGTCACCATAGGTGGCTTGGAAACGCTGAAGATCGCCGTCGCGGTCGGCCTTGGCCGCGATGCCAAGGGATGGCAGTTCGACGGACAGTTGATCCCCCGCCGTCCGAAGGATCAGACGATGGTTGGCTGTTCGCTGAATCGCCTCAGCCAGAGGCCCAGCCATAGCCGGCTTCAGCGACCGCGGCCGCGCCTCAACATACTCACCGGCCAGTCGCGCGTTGTCGGGAACCGGCAAGGTCGGCGGAACCTTGACCGTCGCCTCCCCGACACGGTTAATCGTAAGGGTCGCTTCCATCACCGCCACCTGGACATCGGTCTGCGGCAGATCGAACAGGAAGGCGACGGAACGGTTCTGTCCGGCGGGAATGCCCGCCGACATCCGCGCCCCGTGAAGCGGGAAAGCCCAACGCCCCGTCGCCGCGCCGAGGGATTCGTAAGTTTCCGAGCCAACGGTCAACGTTACGTCCGGGCCATAGGTGTTGAAGGCGAGTGAATCCTCACCGGCCTCGACCGAGACGGTTACTTTCAGATACTCCCGACCCAGTCGAGCCGGGAGAAACCCCGCGCTGGCGAACACATCGCGACGAACGGCCAGCACGCCAACGGGACTACCGGGCGTAGTGGCCCCACCTGCCGCCGCCTCTGTCGCGCCATCGGCCGGGCGGCCCGTTGGGCGGTCAGTCGGGCCAGCCGGCGCCTGGCCGGCCGGTTCGGCGCCGTCGCCATTGCCGGTGACGGCAACGGGGCGCCTGCCCGCCTGCCCCTCTTGCCCGTCACCACCTCCGGAACTCAGAAAGAACACCACCACACCGAGGATGACGGCCGCGGCAAAAATGGCCGTCATGATTACCCCGACGCTGGGACCGGATGACTTCTTGGCGGGCGCCGACTCATCCTCGACCGGCAAGTCAAACATCTCCGATTCCGTCTCGCCACGACCGTTGGCCGGCGCGGGCCGGTCGGCCGATTCGCTAAGGGCCTGGGCGGCTTGGGCGGCCTGGGTCGTCTTGCCCAGCCCGGGTGGCGGAGGCGGCTTGCGGTGGGTCGATTTGGCCTCCGGCGCCGGCGGGGGCGCCGGCGGAGTCTGGGCCATTTCTTGAAGCTTGGGAACGACAATCGGAGTTTTGCAGGACAGGCAAGCCACCCGCTCACCGGCAAACTTCAGCGGCGCCCCCATGCGTTTGCCGCACTTGGGACAGGCGAATTCCACCCGTCCCCGTCGCTGGCTTCGGGCCACCGCCGCAAAGCCCTCCGCCTCGGCCGGCGCCGCGCTAAGCGCCGCGGCCTTGCCGGTCGAGTCTTTGCCCGACAGCTTCACCGGCCGACCGCAATGGCTGCAGACCACCACCGGCGTGGTTGGCGATTCGCCAACGTCTATGGCCTTGTCGCAATGAGTGCAGATCACTTCCATGGCCGCATCCTAGATACGATAGCCCTGTGCGATGGGCATGCGTCGGCCGACGCCAAAGGCCTTTCGGGTCGCCTTCAACGCGGGGGCCGCCTGCTGTCGTTTGTATTCCGCCGTCTCCACCATGCGCACCACCCGTCCGACAATATCTTCATCATACCCGGCCCGGACAATTTGTTCAGCCGTCTGGTCCTGTTCAATATAGCAAGCCAGGATCGCATCCAGCACGTCGTACGGGGGGAGTTTGTCCTGATCGGTCTGGTCGGGCTTGAGTTCGGCGCTGGGAGGTTTGGTGAAGATGCTCTCGGGGACCCGTCCACCGACGCTGAGGTGCTGGCCCAGATCGTAGACGACCGTCTTGAGCACGTCCCCGATCGGCGCCAGCCCGCCGCACATGTCGCCGTACAGCGTGCAGTACCCCACCGACAGTTCCGACTTGTTGCCCGTAGCCAGCGGCAGATGGCCGAACGCGTTCGAAAACGCCATCACGATGTTGCCCCGAATCCGCGCCTGGATGTTCTCGGCGGCGACGTCCGCGCGGCCGAACCCCAGCGGATCGGTCAGGGCTTGCTCGAAAGCGGCGTGCATCGGTTCGATGGGGACCACGTGATAGTGAAGTCCCAGGTTCTTGGCAAGCTGCTCGGCGTCATCCAAGCTGTGATCGCTGCTGTAGCGACTGGGCATGGCAATGGCTACCACGTTCTCGGCGCCCAAGGCGTCTGCGGCGATAGTGGCCACGACGGCCGAGTCGACCCCACCGGACAAGCCCAGCACGACTGACGAAAAACCGCACTTGTGGACGTAGTCTCGCAGCCCCAGTTTCAGCGCCTCGGCCAACCGAACCATCGGAGAGTCCATCGCCTCACATCGAGCCGTGCCGGCGTCGATGTCGACGACCAACACGTCTTCGCGGAAGCTCGCGGCCCGGCCAATGACCACGCCCTTGGGACCTACCGCACAACTGCCCCCATCGAAGACCAATTCATCAGTGCCGCCGACCTGGTTGACCATCAGGATCGGGCATCCGCTGCGCTTGGCTTGACGGGCGAACAGCTCTTCACGTCGATGGGCCTTTCCCATCTCGAACGGACTGGCGGCCATATTGACAATAATCTCGGCGCCGGCCTTGGCCAGTCTCCCTACCGGATCATCGCCGTACAACTCGCGCCCAAGGGACTCGGCATCCCACATATCCTCGCAAATGCTCAGGCCGATCCGTCTGCCGGCAATATCCACCACGCCGCTTTCGTTCCCGGGCTCGAAGTAGCGTGTTTCGTCGAATACGTCGTAGGTCGGCAGTAGCGCCTTGACGTGCACGTGGCGAACCTGACCGTCAGCCAGCAACGCCGCAACATTCTGCAACGGTCGGCCGGCGAGGTCGGGCGTCTGACGAACGTATCCCACCAGCGCCGCAATGCCCGTGCAGTAAGCGGCCAGCTCAGCCACCGCCGATTCGCAATCCGCTACGAACCGTTCCTTACGCAACAGATCGCGCGGCGGGTACCCCGCCACCGACAACTCGGGAAACACGACCAGATCGCAGCCTGCCTGGACGGCCCGATCAATGCAATCGGTGAGGGTCGCGGTGTTTCCCACGATATCACCGACCAACGGATTGACTTGTGCCAATGCGACCTTCATGACGACATACTTACTGCCTGCCGACGGGCTTTTCACCTACAAACTTGTTCCGCGGCCTGTCGCGCGGCTGATGCAACACACGCTTTCCGGAAGGCGACAATCATGCTCGCAGCCTTTTCAATCACGCCCCAAGAACTCGAAGCGCTTATGCTGATCTGCTTCGGCCTATCGTGGCCGATCTCGGTCTGGAAGACATTCCGCAGCAAGCAAGTTGGGGGCAAAAGCCTTCGCTTCATGGGCATGGTCCTGATCGGTTACTTCGCAGGCATCGCCGCCAAGATCGTGCGGGCCTCCGGTATCAATGTCGACCTGGAATGGGTCACCATTCTATACGTAACGAACGCCGCGTTCGTTTCGGTCGATATCGTGTTACATTGTCACTACCGCTGGCGTGCCGATCATGGTGCGGCCGGAACATAATCGGCGCATAAGCACGCCCGGGCCCGCCCAACGCAGGCGAACCCGGGCGCAGCGAAGTTTGTGCCCCCCACCAGCCGGGCGACTCCCCACCGGTGGCCGCCCTGACTGGCCGGTGTCGGCTACTTGTATGACGCAGAAGCCCCGGAAGTGTTCGGCGTGAGATGTTTTTTTTTCGGCCCTAGCAACAAAGGCGACCAAAGTAGCCCAAAACGCGTGAAAACCACGCCTGCGCTATGATGTTAGTGAACACACCCCATCAAGGACGGCGGCCATGATGACTATCAGTGATTACCTTCTGAGGCGCATGAGTGAAGTGGGCGTCAAGCATGTGTTCGGCGTTCCTGGCGATTACGTGCTGGACTACATGGATCACCTGATCCGCGGCGATATTGAGCTTGTCGGCACCTGCAACGAATTGAACGCCGGTTACGCCGCAGACGCCTACGCGCGATTGAACGGCATCGGCGCCGTGGTGGTCACCTTCAACGTCGGTGGGCTGAGCCTGATCAATGCCGTCGCCGGCGCCTTCGCCGAGCGCGTTCCGCTGATCGTCGTCAGCGGGGCGCCGCATTCCAAAATGCGCCAGCGAGGGATGCTGATGCATCATCTGGCCGGCGACTATCAGATGCAGTTGGAGATGTTCCGAAAGGTTACCGCCGCAGCCGTCATGCTCACCGACGCCGAAACAGCCCCCGACCAGATCGACCGCGCCATTAGCGCCTGCGTCTCGCAGAAGCGGCCGGTCTACATTGAGCTGCCGACCGATATGGTCAATCAGTCTTGTCATCCGCCGAACGGCGCCCCGCTTCTGCTCGATCCGGCGAGCGATCCAGCCGCCCTGGCCGAGGCGGTCGCCGAAGCCGTCGAACTGCTCAGCGCCGCCGACCAGCCAACCGTACTTGTCGGCGTGGAGGTCCGCCGTTTGGGCCTGGCCGAGCAGGTCTCGAATCTGTTGGAGCGAACCGGATGGCCTTTCGCGGCCACGCTGAATTCCAAGACCGCCGTCGCTGAATCGCACCCGCACTACCTAGGTGTCTATCAGGGCGGGTTCTCCCAAGGCCTGGCCCACGATACCGTCGAAGCCGCCGACTGTCTACTGACCCTCGGAGCCTGGATGAGCGACATCACCACGGGCGGCTTTACCGATCATCTCGACGACAGCCGCATGATTGCCATCAACAGTGAGCGCGTCCGCATTCGTCGTCACTACTACGACCAAGTCCACCTCGGCGACTTCGTCGTTGCGCTGACCGAGGCCCTCGAGGCCGCGCCCAACGAACATCACGCCCATCCGATCAACCCCTATCAACGACCGACCGAGTTCATTCCCAACGAATCCGCCCCCCTATCCGTGGCCAGGCTGTTCGAGGCCTTCAACGATTGGTTGGCCGACGACATGCTCGTTATCGCCGACATCGGTGACGTGATCTTCGGCGCTACCGAACTATACCGGCCGCTGCCGAACACCTTCCTGGCGCAGGGCTATTACATGTCGATCGGTTATTCCCTGCCGGCATCGTTGGGGGCGAGCTTCGCCCGCCCGAATTTGCGGTCGGTCGTGTTCATCGGGGACGGCGCATTCCAGATGACAGCCCAAGCGCTGTCGACCATTCTCCGGAACCACAAGTCGCCCATCATCGTGCTGCTCAACAACGACGGCTACGTCATCGAGCGCATGATCCATGACGGCCCGTACAACGAGCTGCAGATGTGGCAATACAGTCGGCTGATCGAAATGTTCCAGACCGATGAGAACGCCGCGATTGGATGTGTAGCCAAGACCGAGGGGGAGCTTTCGGTCGCGTTGCAGACGGCCGACCAAAGCCCCGACCGGCTGATCGTCATCGAGGCCCAAGTCCCCCGCACCGATTGCACCGACGTTCTCGCCCAAGTCGGCGAGAACGTCCGCAAACTGTCTAAGAAACGATGACGTTCCGGCGGGTGGCTCGTTAGACGTCTTGCTCCGCGGCGAACAGGTCGTCGTAGGTTTCGCGGCGGCGGATGATGCGCCATTGCTCGCCGTCGACCAACACCTCAGCCGCTCGGGGGCGGGAGTTGTATTGGCTGCTCATCACGAACCCGTATGCCCCGGCCGAGAACACTGCCACCAGATCGCCTCTGACCATTTCCGGCAAAACGCGATCCTTGGCCAAGAAGTCGCTGCTTTCGCACACGCCACCGACCAGATCCACCTTCACGCCGTCCGGTGCTTCATAATCGGGCCGCCGCGGCGGCGCATCGGCGCCACCCGGTAGCTTGGCCGGATAGACGAAATGCTCCGATTCGTACAGGGCCGGGCGGATCAGGTCCGTCATGGCTGCATCAAGGATCACAAAGTTTCGCTCGCCGCCCTGCTTGACGTATTGAACCGTGGTCGCCAGCACGCCGGCGTTGCAAACAATCTGGCGGCCGGGCTCGAGAATCACTTGCAGGCCGGTGTCGGCCAGCAGCGGCACGATTTCCTTGGCGTAGTCGGCCGCCACGGGGCTTTTGCCTTCCTCGTAGTCGGCGCCGAACCCGCCGCCAATATCCAGCGTGCGGACCTCAAAACCCATCCCCGCCAGCCGAGCCATCAGGTTCAGCGTCTTATTGATGGCGTCCACGTACGGCTGGGCGGTATAGACCGGCGAGCCAATATGTAGGTGAATGGCATCCAGCTTGACGTGTGGATCGTTGCCGTAGGCCTGGAAGAACCGCTCGGCCCGCTCGATGTCTACACCGAACTTGGTTTCCTTCTTGCCCGTAGTGGTGTAGCGGTGCGTCTTGGGGTCCACATCCGGGTTCACGCGAAGCGCGGCCCGAACGCCCTTGCCCGTCTGTCCGGCCAATCGGGAAAGATTCTCGAACTCCTGTTCGCTTTCGACGTTAAAGACGCCCACGCCCGCCTGAATGGCCTCAAGGATCTCATGGTCGGTCTTGCCCACACCGGCGTAGACGATCCTGGCCGGGTCGGCGCCGACGGCCATCGCCCGGGCGACCTCGCCGCCGGAAACAACGTCGAAGCCGCTGCCCTCGGCGACCAGCATCGCCAGAACGTTGAGGTTCGCCAGCGACTTGATCGAGAAGCAAATCAACGGATCGATCGGCCCGAAGGCCTCGATCAACGCCCGATAGTGATGGCGGATCGTCCCGGCCGAGTAAATGTAGACCGGCGTCCCAACCTCGGCCGTTACGTCAGCCACCCGCACCTGCTCGCAGAACAACTCGCCGTTTCGATATTCGAAGAAATCCATGTCGCTTGATACTCCGTGCTGCTAGTTACCCGAAGGCTGCTTCGCCACAAACTGTCCCACCGCTCGGGCCGCCCGGTCCTTCAGCAAGACCTCGGCCTGTTCCATCGCCTGCTTGACCGTCACCTCTCCCTCGACCAAGGCGTGGACGGATTCGAAGGAATCGGCCGGACCGTCCGGATCGGCGCTGCCGCACACGCACAGCACCGGCACACCCGCCTCCCGCGCGAGCTCGGCCACACCGAACGCGGTCTTACCGGAGGCGCTCTGCGAATCAAACTTGCCCTCGCCGGTGATGCACAGGTCGGCCTCGCGGAGACGGTCTTTCAACTCGACCGCCTCGGCGATCATCGTCACGCCGCGCTCGAGCGTGGCCCCGGCGAAGGCCATCAGCCCCGCGCCGAGTCCGCCGGCAGCACCCGAACCGGGCGCCGTTTCCACGTCCACGTCCAGCGATTCGCGAATTACCGATGCCAGATGGCGCAATCCCTCGTCCAACCGACCTACCTGCTCGGGCGTAGCGCCCTTCTGAGGACCATACACGAACGCGGCGCCATTGGGGCCCGTCAGCGGATTGGTCACATCGCACGCCACGCGAACACGGGTGTGCTCGATCCGCGGGTCGCGCGTGCTCAGATCGATCGCGGATATACTTGCGAGCCCGCTGCCGGCCAGACCGCACACGCACGGGCCTCCGTCGGTGGAGGCGAACGTCACTCCCAGTGCCTGGGCGCAGCCGCACCCGCCATCGGTCGTGGCTGACCCGCCGATGCCGATAATGATCTCCCGGGCGCCGTTGTCCAAGGCGGCCGTGATCAGCTCGCCCGTGCCGAACGTGGTTGTCTCGGTCGGGTCGCGCTTGTCCATGGGCACCAGATGCAGGCCCGATGCCTCGGCCATCTCAATGACCGCCACCTGCCCGGCCTGGCCCGACTCGCCGGCCGATTGAAGTTGGGCCCCCACCAGACCGACCTCGCCCGGCAAGGTCGCCCCGCTGTGATGACCCAACATTCCGAACCGCGCGCGAATCTGGCGGCCGAGCGGATCGAAAACGTCGGCCATCTGAAACTGCCCGCCCGTGGCGGCCACCATGGCCTCCACGGTGCCTTCGCCACCGTCGGCCATGGGACATAGATCCACACTGGCCCGCGGGCAGGCCGTTAGGGCGCCTTCAGCAATCGCGCTGGCGACTTCCGTCGCCGACAGCGACTCCTTGAACGAATCCGGAGCGATAATGATTCTCATCCAGTCAGTCCTTTACCCAGCCCGCGTCCATTGCGGCGGGCGGTGGCGTGTCACTTTCGCAGCCGTCGGCGGCAAGGTCAAGCACTTCAAGCTGCTTGTCCACGTACGTGCTGCCCACGTTAATCACCTCCAGGTGGCCGATTCGCTGCCGGGCGGGCCAATGCGAATGGCCACAATAGACGTGGGTCAAATTCGGGCACTCCAGCAAGACGTGACCGAACTTCGGCGAGCCCATGTAGGCCGACGCGAACGCCAACGGATCAGGGCGCCCCGTTGGGAGGAGCGGCTCGAACGGCAAATGATGCAGAAAGGCCACCACCCGATCGCCCCGCCGAGACATGTCCGCCAGTTGTCGCCGGAGTTTCTCGGCCAACACCGCCACGAAATGCTCATCGCTAAAGGGCAGCCGCACGTGCTGCCCGTCCATCCACCGGACCCCCAACTGCATCTGCCGATCGGTCAGCTCGTGACGGTGAGCCTCAAACAGATCGTCGTGCTCCTCGAACCGAGCGGCCGCCCCCGGAGAGACCTTGGCCTCGTAGAACGGCAAGGGAACCTCCAGCGAATGGTCCCGAAACGAATAGTCATACCATCCCACCGAGCCGACCAGCCCCACCGGGCCGAGCAGTTGCGGCTGGTGGTCCAACACCGCAAAGCCCTCTTCGGCGGCCACGGCCGGAAGAATCCGCTCATAGCGTTCGATGGAGTCCTCGTCGACTTCGCACCAGAGGCAGTGGTTACCCGGCACGAGCAGCTTTGTGCCAGGAAAGTCCGCGAACAACCGCAAGCACTCCTGTAGGGGCCAGAGCGCCTTACCGGCTGAATCGCCCACCAACACGAGGCAATCTCCGCCTAATTCCACTGCGCGGCGCGCTACCGCCTCGGTCGGCTGGCGCGACCGAAGGATGTTGTAATGCAAGTCGGCTGTAATCAGGATTCGCATCACCGGTGATTATAGCCAGCCTCCCAGGGCCAATTACAGTCCCCACCGCCCCGGTCAGCGTTTGACAAACGGCCCGCTGCGGGTAAGATTCCTCCAAGCGCCTGCGAGCGTTCTATTCTCATGGCCAACGAATACGATAAGTTTGACCGCTACGAACTGGCGATGTGCCTGAGCCATTTCGATCTGGGCGTCATCAACACGATGACCGAGTTCGAACGCGGCTCGCGCCGGGCGCCCAAGATTGTGATTGATGCGAGCAAGGGCAAGTTCTTGTTCAAGCGTCGCGCCCGCGGCCGAGACGACCTGGCCAAGGTCGCCTTCACCCACCAGATCCAGTTGGCCCTGGCCGGGCAGAACTTTCCCCTTCCCCACCTGATCGGCACGCGTCCGGAGAACAACTCCATGCTCATCCTCGATGAGCATATCTACGAGATGTTCGAATATATCGAGGGGGGCAACTATGACGGCTCGCTGGAGAGCACGTATCACGCCGGGCATATTCTGGGGCTTTATCACAAGCTGCTGGCCGGCTTTGAAAGCGGCTACACGCCTCCTTCCGGCAGCTACCACAACGCCAAGGCCATCCACCAGGCCATCAGCAATACCGTTCACTCCCTGCCCACCGCCGCCAGCGAGTCGGCCCAGACGCTCAACGAGGCCGTCGAGACGCTATCCGACGCCTACACGACCTGCGCCAAATGGGTTAACGACCTGGGCCTGCCCGGCTGGGACCGCCAGATCGTTCACGGCGATTGGCATCCGGGCAACATGCTGTTCCGCCACCAGAACGTGGTGGCCGTCATCGACTACGACGCCGCCCGGTCGCAACAGCGCGTGATCGACTTTGCCAACGGCGCGCTGCAGTTCTCGATCTTGGGTGGTTCGGAAGATCCCAGCAAGTGGCCCGACCACATCGATGAGCCTCGCTTCTGCGAGTTCCTACGCGGCTACGACGCGGTCAATATCGTCTCTGTCGCTGAACTCAAGAGCATCCCCTATCTGATGTGCGAGGCCATGATCGCTGAAGCCGTCCTGCCCATTGCCGCCACCGGTTCCTTCGGGCGGATGGCGGGCTTCCCCTTCCTGCTGATGATCGAGCGGAAGGTCAAATGGATCATGGAGAATCTGGAGCATCTTCAGCGGGCGATGGACAAGTAGTCGTCGAATCGCCGGCATCCGCTGCCGGCGCGGCTTTGCCCAGTAGTATCTCCGCCAAGGTGAGATCCTTGGCCTCGGGCTCTTCGCAAGGGGCCAAGGGAATCGACGCGTCCTCGCCAGAAACCCCATCCGCCGGGGCCGTACCCTCAGGTGATTCCTCGGCCGGGACATCCTCCGGATTGAATTCGATCACCTCGATATCGTCGGTCGCCTGGGTGGTCGGTTGCGACGTCGGCTGACTTGCCGGCTGCGTGGCGCCCTTCCGCCTGCAGGCCTCCGCCAGCAACGCGTTGATGCCGCTCTGCGACCAGTGTTCCGCCATGATAATCGGGGAGAGCCCGTCCCGTATGAACCGGAAGTGGGTGTACCCCCCGTGCCCCCCACGGTGATCCAAGGCCCTCAACTGAGGCGACCACGCCACCTGATGCAGCCCTTCGTACGCCCACAGTTGATAGCTGTTTTCCGGTACGACGAACGCTCGCCGCCCCGCCGGAATGCTGTACTTGCCGTCCATCGTGCCGACCGCGCCTGTTCCGACCCCCAGCAACGCGCGATCCTTGTGCGAGTAGAAATTAATGATGCCGCGGGAGCTCTTCTCCAACGCCAGCCGCAAGTCGTACTTGCTGGACAGCGAACTGGCCAACAGGATCACGCCATCGACGTGGCGGCCCTCAGGCATGGCCTCGGCGGCCCACACCGCAATGGCGGTGCCGCCGCTGTGACCGATCAGAATGACGGGGCGGTTGGGGTGCTCGTCCTGGTAGGCCATGATCTCGACGGCAATCTGGTCGGCCACTTGACGATTGCGGATTTCATCTCGCTGGTTGCCGATGGGGCCCAGCAGGCCCGACCAATCCCGAAGCACAATCGCCTTGTCCACGCCGCCGGCGTAGAGGCCGTCGCAGATGCGTAAATTCAGCGGGCCAGCGCCTTCGATGCCCGGCAAGACCATCACCATGCCACGATCATAGCGCTCGGGGGTTGTCCACACCGGGTTACACCCCGTGGCCAACAACACCACCGCCCCCAGCAACGCCAACGACGTTCGCAAGGCGCGAGGCCAGACTTGTCGGGTTGACTGCCTCATGAGATACGAGCGGCCACGACGAGGCGTCGCAGCCGATGCCGGATTCTAGCAATCGTCCCGTGAGATGTCTACTCTTGACCGTCCCGGTCAACCACCTTCGGCCCGTTGCCCAGAACGTGCGGCGCCACCACGTTGGCGATGAACCGCGTGTTGATGCTGGTGACATGCCCCCCCCGATATCCGTACTCGGTCATGTCAGGCGTCCAGGGAACTTCCAGGAGGCGCGGCGCATCGGCCGGCGCGTTGGCGGTGGCCGCATCGCTGAATCCGATCAGCCCCGCCGAATCCACCCATTGACCGTCGATCGTCCCAAAGGTGGAGGTCCCCCACCCCAGAATCAGCCAGTCGCGATCGGAGTGAAAACTCACGATCCCGTCCTGGGTCCTGCTCAAGGCAACGGCCAAGTCATAGTCCGGAGAAACCGCCGGCGCCACCAGCACGACCCGGTTCACCTCATGGCCGAACGGAAGATTCTCAACCACCCACACGGCAACGCCGCCACCCCCACTGTGGCCGATCACGAACGTTGGTCGGCCCGGGTATTCATCCTGATACGTAACGATCCGCTCGGCCGCCTTGGCCGCCTGCTCGCGATTGTGCTCTTCACTCCGCAGGCTGATGATTCCTCCCACCGGCAGGGCCCAATCATAGATCTCGATCGCGTAATCCACCCCGCCTTCGTCCAGTCCCTCGGCGATGTAAACCGCACTGGGAAATCGCCCGCCGATACCCGACAGCACCATCACCAGCCCCCGGTCCAGTCGCTCGCCGTCCACGTAGGGCTGCCCCCGACAGCCGCCCAATGCGACCGCCAAAGAGACCACCACAACAAGCCGAGCCCACGAACACCGCATCGTTTGGCCTTTCGGACAATGACGCCACCCAATAGAAAACGCGGACAGGTGCATTCTATCGCACCTGCCCGCGTTGCGTCTGCGCCTTTTGCGCTAGGCTACTCTTTGACCTCGTATTCAGCGTCGATCACGTCGTCGCCGCCTTGGTCACCACCCGGCTGATCGCCCGGAGGAGGCGTTTGCTCGCCGCCCGGAGCCGCGCCAGGCTGGTCGCCGCTGGCTGCGTACATCTGCTCGGCGATCTTGTGAGACGCCTGTTCGAGGTTCTGCATCGCACGCTTGATGGCCTCGGCGTCCTCGCCTTTGGCCGCCTCGCGAAGCTGGCTGACGGCCGACTCCACGTTGCTGCGGTCTTCGCCCGACACCTTCTCCCCCTGCTCGTTGAGCATCTTCTCCATCTGATAGGCCATCTGATCGCCCTGGTTCTTCAGGTCAACCAGCTCGCGCCGCTTCTTGTCGTCTTCGGCGTGGGCCTCGGCGTCGGCCCGCATCTTGCCGATCTCGCCTTCGTTCAAGCCGGACGAGCCCTTGATCTCAATGGACTGCTCTTGGCCGGTGGCCATGTCCTTAGCCGACACATTCAGGATGCCGTTGGCGTCGATATTGAAGCTGACTTCAATCTGCGGCATGCCGCGCGGCGCGGGGGGAAGCCCCGTCAGGTTGAACCGACCCAACGTACGATTGTCGCCGGCGAACTCCCGTTCGCCCTGCAGCACGTGGATGGTCACTTCCGTCTGGTTGTCCGCCGCGGTGGAGAATGTCTCCTTCTTCTCGGTCGGGATCGTGGTGTTCCGCTCGATCAGCCGCGTCATTACGCCCCCAAGGGTCTCCAGACCCAGCGACAGCGGCGTCACGTCCAGCAGCACCATCTGCTCTTCGACCTCGCCGGCCAGGATGGCGCCTTGAATGGCGGCCCCGATCGCGACAACTTCGTCCGGGTTGACGGACTTGTTGGGCTCCTTGCCGAAGATGTCCTTGGCGATGGCCTGGACCTTGGGGATCCGGGTCGAGCCGCCGACCATGACCACTTCATCAATCTCGCCGGCTGAGAGCTTTGCGTCCGACATCGCCTGCTTGCACGGGCCGATCAGACGGTTGAAGATCGACTCAGCCAATTGCTCGAACATCGCCCGCGTAATCGTTAGCGTCAGGTGCTTGGGCCCTTCGGCCGTCGCGGTGATAAACGGCAAGTTGATGTTGGCCTCGAGCGCCGTCGACAGCTCGCATTTGGCCTTCTCGCACGCTTCCTTGAGTCGCTGCAGCGCCATCGCGTCCGACCTCAAGTCGATGCCTTCGGTCTTCTTGAAATCGTCCGCCACGTGCTTGATCAGGACCTCGTCCAGATCGTCGCCGCCCAAGTGGGTATCGCCGCTCGTCGAAAGCACCTCGAAAACGTTGTCGCCGATGTCGAGGATCGACACGTCGAACGTGCCCCCGCCGAAATCGAAGACCGCAACCTTCTCGTTCTTCTTGCTGTCCAGACCGTAGGCCAACGAAGCCGCCGTCGGCTCGTTGATGACCCGCTCAACCGTGAAGCCCGCGATCTCGCCGGCTTCCTTGGTGGCCTGACGCTGGGCATCATTGAAGTACGCGGGCACGGTGATAACCGCACGGGTCACTTCCTCTCCCAGATAATCCTCGGCCGTCTTCTTGAGGGCCTGGAGCGTCATGGCGCTGATCTCTTGCGGCGTGTACTGCTTGTCGCGAACGCCGACCTTGACCAGCTCTTCCGGGCCGCCCACGACCTCGTAGGGGACCTGCTTCTCTTCTTCACCGACCTCGGCGTGCCGTCGCCCCATGAATCGCTTGATGGAGTAAACGGTATTCTTGGGGTTCGTCACCTGCTGGTGACGGGCCGGCTGACCGACCAGCCGCTCCCCCTTGTCCGTAAAGGCCACCACCGACGGGGTCACGCGGTTCCCCTGCTGGTTGATCAACACCTTGGTCTCGTTGCCTTCGCGAACGGCCACCACGCTGTTGGTCGTGCCCAGGTCAATGCCAATGATCTTGTTCGATGCCATATCAATCTCTCCCTTCGTGCGTGACAAACCCTTGCGCACACAGGTACTTCGTTTTGCCACTTATCTGTAGAGCAACGAGCGTGCCAGCAACTTAACCTTCTGCCATTACTGCACTTGGTGAATACTTGGCCATCAGTTCTCGTGCCATTATCGACCGAGCGCCCCCGCCGACCGGCCTGTTTGGCAGGTCATGCCTCCCCACAAACCGGCAGAAAAAAGTGGCCCGTAGCAAGCTGCCCCCATAGCTAGCTTGCCGCGGGCCTATACTCCCCGGTATCGCAGCCCCCTAAGCGGTCCCTTCCCGCAGGATGTTGTTCTTGGAGTTCGGGCCGTCCTTGGGACGGTAGAGATCCTGGATGGTGCCATCGCTGCGTCTGGCCAAGGCCGCATCGGTAGCAGCCCGAAGCTCACTGGCATGGACCAAAGGCATCGGAAGGAGTTCGAATCCCCTGGCCAGAAGCGGTTCCCACGCTTCGCCGGGATCTTCCTGGCGAATTGTGGCCAGGAAGGTCGTTTCGCCCAGGATCTTCTCGACGCCGTCTGGAACGGCCGCATCCCAGTTCGCCAGGGCCCCGGTTGATGCAATGATCACGTTCGGACGCCACTGTTTGGCCAGTTCCAGCGCCCGATCCGGGCACTCTTCGACCATCACCTCGTACCCAAGGCCACGCAAGTCAAAGGCACAGGTCAAGAGACGCCAGTCCGACTCGGCGATGAGCATCCTCACCGTCATTCCTTTTTGCGACTCCCGAAGGCTAGATATGCGCCGCGGCCCCCCCGAACGGCCGCGGCGACTCGTCCAATGGAATAATAGCATGTCGCCGGGGACCCATCCAAGACCGTAGGCGCCAAGTCTTGGCGGCGAAGCTCTCCTTGAAAGTGAAACGGCACACACTTTCACCTTTAACACGGTAATAAGATCACAATTATAAAGGTGATACGCAAGGCCACGTCGATTTTGAACTCAAGTAGATTCCGCCAGAGAATTCCCCCAAGGCCACCCGCAAGTTAGGGTCTATACCCTACTTGCAATTCTGCCAGATGTGGCGATGGACACTTGGCTGCATGGTCCGATTGTTGGGCTATGGACTGGTCGAGCGCGTCGAGCCCGACCCGGTGCGTGATAATTCCGCTCCGACGCGCTACGGAATGCGGCAACGGCCACTTTCAAATGCGTATAATTGCAGCGGTTGGAGGGGACACCCGCAACAACGCCGGGTAGCAAGGGAGTTGAGCCATGCAACAGTCTGGGCGAATTGGATTGGCGGTACTGCTTACGCTGGGATGGATCGCCACCGCGCAGGCGCAAGACAACGGGGCCAACGGGAACGCCCTGGCCCTATCGGCCGACCTACCGGCCGAGAGACCCAAGAGCGCCGCCGAAGCCCTTCAGCGCGAACTGGACGTGTTCTTCACGAAGGGCTCGTTCGAGCATGCGTTGGCCTACCTGGCCGGTGTGGGCAACCTACAGATCGAAATCGACTGGGGCGGGCTGGCTGAAACCGGACTGACACCCAAGACGCCCGTTGTCCTGCGCGCCAGTCGCGTAACGGTCCAACGCGCGTTGGAGTTGCTGCTCGCCCAAGTCTCCCCCGCCGACGCGCCGGCCGGCTGGATGTTGGAGAACAACGTCGTGCGGATTTCCAGCCAGACGGTCGTCACACGCCTCCAACAGAGCCGCGCTCGGAACAAGGCCAACGATTCCGGCGCCGCCTCGGCCCGGGACCGGGTTACGGCCGTCCGAAGGGAACTGCACTTTGACGGCGCGCCCTTGGAAGACGTGATCGAGACCATCCGCAACGTCAGTGGCGTACCCGTTCACGTGAACTGGCGGGCCCTGCTGGCCACGGGCATCGATCGCGACACGGATGTGACCGTCCAGGTCACCAACCTCACCTTGGCCCGAACGCTCACGCTGATCCTCGACGACCTCAGCGCCGACAAGGACAAATTCGATAGCCTCTATTGGTACGTTGAGGAAGGCATCATCCGTATTACCAGCGGGCGTGCGATCAACAACGACGTGAAGACGCGGATCTTCGACATCGGCGACCTGCTGATGGACATCCCCAACTTCATCGGCCCGCGGATCAGCATGGGTATCGCGAGGGAAGATCCCTCCGACGGCGGGGGTAAATTCTGGGATGACGACAGCGGGGAAGAAGAGACCGCCGAAGAACGCCGCGCCGCCACCGAGGAAGCCATCATCAAGAGCGTCACCGCCCTACTCGACGACGACATGTGGGATTTCGGCGGCGGGCGCGGATCCGTCCAGATTCTGGGCAATCGTCTGATCCTCACGCAGACCAAGCTGGGCTATTTGCTCATGTCCCGCCGACGATAACCGATCCGCTCGGTCAGTTTCCGGTGGCGTTTCCTTGCTAACTCTCAATAGAAGCGGATAGGCTGGTCTCCGGCGCATGGAGACCCCCTACGGATGATGCAACCAGCGACGGATCAGCTATCCCCTTACCCACCCAAGACGTCCCGTGGCTTCGGGGAGGTCCTGCGCCTAAGCCTGCCCACGTCTGTCGCTCTTCTCAGCGCCACCATCGTCCGATTCATCGACCGTCTCATGGTCAGCCGTCTGGGCCCACACGTTCTTAGCGCCATTCAAGTGTCCGCCCTCACCTCCTTCATGTTGGAGGCGTTCGCGTTCGGCACACTGGGCATTCTGAGCGCTTACGTGGGACAATCGCTCGGCGAGGGCAAACCACGCCGGTGCGGCCGATACGCCTGGGTGGCTATCCGGCTGGCGGTCGCCTACGCCCTGCTCATGCTGCCTCTCCTATTCCTAGCGCCCACGGTGATGGCCCAGTTCGGTCATGGCCCCGAAACGCAACGGTTGGAAGTGTTGTACCTGCGGTACATGGTCCTCAGCTTCATCCTGACAATCCCGTCCCGGTCGCTGGAGATGTTCTTCATCGGCATCCACAAGCCTCGCATTATCGTGGTGGCGATCACTATCGCTAATATCTTCAACATCGCCGCCAACTACGTGCTGATCTTCGGCAAGTTGGGCTTTCCGAAGATGGGGCTGGAAGGCGCCGCCATCGGCAGCCTGATCAGTTGGACCTTGCAGTTCGCCATTCTGTTCGGGCGATTCCTGTCGCACAAATACGCCGCCGTCTACGGCACGCGATCCTTCCGGTTCGCTCAACGCCACCTGTATGCGCAGTTACTCAAACGAGGCGTCCCCGTCGGCGCGCGCCTGTTCAACGCCATGATCTGCTGGAATATCTTCAGCAATTATCTCGTCGGTGGCTTCGGGCCCGCTCACCTGGCCGGCAACAGTGCGGTAGCGACCTATGCGCTGGTGATCACCCTACCCATTGTGGGCATCGGTATGGCGGTGACAGCTCTGGTGGGCCGATACATCGGCGCCAACCGACTCGACCTGGCCCGCAAGCGCCTCCACACCGCGCTGATTGTGGGATTGATCTACCTGCTTGCGGTCGGCGGATTGGTCGCCGCCTACCGCAAGCCGCTGGTACGGTTCTTCATCACCAAGAAAGAACCCGCCGCCCGCGTCGATCTGACCCACACCCAACCGGCCGACCTGGGCGCCGAAGACCTCGCCGACCCGCACGAGGCCATTCGCATCGGCGCCAAGCTCATGCTGTTCATGCTGCTGGTGCAGTTGTGTGATTGCCTGTCCATTATCTACACCGGCGCCCTCCGAGGCGCCGGGGATACCTTCTGGCCCATGGCGGTGGTCATGGCCATGGCCTGGATGTTTGAAGTCGGGGGCGGCACCCTCATTGCGCGCAAACTCCCTCAACTGTCCAGCAGTGGGCCGTATCTGGCGGCCGCGTTCTACTTGGCCTGCTCGGCCGGCTACTTGCTCTGGCGGTTCGAGACGGGCAAGTGGCACAAGATCGACATCTTCGACAGCCGCCGCGGCCGCCCCGCCCCCGCCTAAGCCCCACGCCGTTTTCGCGTGCAATTGCCCCGGGGGCCGGTACATTATGGGATTTCCTGTTTGCGCCGATTAGCGCCTTAAGGGTCATGTTTCATGGGTGAAAAGAACAAGTACAAGGACACGCTGAACCTGCCGAAGACCGGCTTCGACATGCGGGCCGGGCTGCTCAAGAAAGAGCCCGACTTCCAGGCCCGCTGGCACAAGGAGGACCTGTACGGCCAGTTGCGTAAGTATCGGACCGGTCGCCCGCGGTTCATCCTCCACGACGGCCCGCCCTACGCCAACGGCAACATTCACATGGGCACGGCCCTCAACAAGATCCTCAAGGACGTCGTGGTCCGCACGAAGAACATGACGGGCTTCGACGCGCCGTATATTCCCGGGTGGGACTGCCACGGCCTGCCCATCGAGGCCAAGGTCGTCGAGGAGCTCGGCGAAAAAGCGCGAGAGATGTCGGCCATGGACATCCGCCAACGCTGCCAGACCTACGCCGACACATTCGCCAAGCTCCAGAGCGAACAGTTCCAACGCCTGGGCGTCATCGGCGAGTTCGACAAGCCTTACATCACCATGCACCCGCAGTACGAAGCCGACGTAATGGAGGTCTTCGCGCGACTGGTCGAACAAGGCGTGGTGTACCGTCAGCTCAAGCCCGTGCATTGGTCCATCGACAACCGCACCGCCCTGGCCGACGCCGAATTGGAGTATCACGACCGCGAAGACCCCAGCATCTTCGTGGCGTTCGAATTCGCCAGCGGCCATGACGCCGTCCCCCACGACGCCGGCGACTTCGTCGGCCTGGGCGTTTGGACCACCACCCCGTGGACGCTGCCGGCCAACCTGGCCGTCGCCGTTCATCCCAAGTACGAATACGTCGTGCTGCGGCTGGAGGTCGACGGCGGCCTGATGTCGATTGTCGTCGCCGCCGATCGAGTGGACGCCGTCGTCGAGGCCATCCAACGGAATCGCGGCGAGTGGCTTATGCGCCATTCCGTCGTCGGCCGCTTCACCGGCCAGGACCTGCTCGACGCCAAGGTCACCTATCGTCACCCGTTGATCCCGGGCGAAGTCTGCCCCGTCGTTCCGGCCGACTATGTCACGCTGGAAGACGGTACGGGTCTGGTCCACACCGCTCCCGGTCACGGCCTGGACGATTACCACACCGGCCTCAAGCACGGGCTGGATATCTATTGCCCCGTCACCGAAGACGGCACCTTCGACGAGACGGCCCCCGACTGGCTACAGACAATGAGCGTCTGGGACGCCAACGCCAAGATCATCCAGCATCTGCGCGACCATGGCACCATGCTGGCCGATGAGATGGTCTCCCACTCCTACCCCCACGACTGGCGGTCTAAGGGCGCCACCATCTTCCGGGCAACCGAGCAATGGTTCGTCTCGGTCGATAAGCCCCTGGCCGAGACCGACAAGTCGCTCCGGAACATGGCCCTGGACCTGTGCAATACCGACGAGCGCCACGGCGTGCGGTTTATACCCGGCTGGGGTCGAAATCGCATCACCGGCATGCTCGAGAGTCGTCCCGATTGGTGCCTGTCCCGTCAGCGGGCGTGGGGCCTGCCGATCCCGGTGTTTTATAACCGTCACGGTCATTCGCTGCTGACGGCCGCCAGTGTGCGGGCCGTGGCCAAGGTGATCGCCCAGGAAGGCTCGGACGCCTGGTTCTCCAAGAGCGCTGCCGAACTGCTGGCCGACTACGACGCCGACAACGATCCACAACTGGACGAGCCCGGCGAGTTCCCACCGGATGAAATTGCCGTCGGCCATGACATCTTCGACGTCTGGTTCGAGTCCGGCTCGAGTTGGAACGCCGTCGCCATCGCCCGGAATCTGGTCAAGGAAGTGCCCGTCGATCTCTACCTGGAAGGCTCGGACCAACACCGCGGCTGGTTCCAACTGTCACTGCTGCCGGCCCTGGGGGCCGAAAGTCGCCCACCCTTCGAAACCGTGCTGACCCACGGCTTCGTGGTCACCGAAGACGGCCACAAGATGAGCAAGTCGCTGGGCAACGCCATCGACGTGATCGACCAGCTAGATAATCGCGGGGCCGACATCCTGCGCCTGTGGGTGGCCAGCCAGAACTACCAAGACGACGTCCGCTGCTCGGAAAGCCTGATCGCCCAGGCCGAGGACGCCTACCGGAAAATCCGCAACACGCTGCGGTTCTGCATGGGCTCGTGTCATGACTTCGACCCCGCCCGCCACGCCACCGAACCCGAGGCCCACTCGATCGACCTGTGGATGCGGCTGCAACTGCACGAACTGATCCGCAACGTCCGCGAGGCCTACGACAACTACGAGTTCCACCGCGCCTGCCGGCTGATGTACGAGTTTTGCACCATCCAGGCCTCCAGCGTCTACATGGCCGCGGTCAAGGACCGGCTCTACTGCGAAGCTCCCGACTCCCCCCGCCGGCGAGCCACACAGACCGTCATGCATGAGATGCTCGTCACGCTGGTCAAGCTGCTGGCGCCGGTGCTGGTCCATACCTGCGAGGAGGCGTGGGAGCACATCCCCTTCCGCGACGCCGCCGAGCCGCACAGCGTGCACCTGGCCGACCTGCCGACCGTCAACAAGGAGTTGCTGCGGTTCGCCGAATCGATCCGCCCGGTCTCACGGGACGCCATGAGCGCCCGGCCCGAGCAACTGCAAGAGGGCGCCACGTGGATTTGGGACCGTCTGCTGGACCTGCGGGCGGCCGGCCTGGTCAAGCTGGAAGGGCTCCGCAACGCGGGCGTCAAGAACTCGCTCGACACCGAGGCCGTCTTCATCGCCGCCGCCGATGACACCGCGGCCAAGGGCTTCATCGAACAGTACCTCCCCGAGTTGGAGGACATGCTGGGCGTAGGCTTCGCGCGGATCGAAGAAGGCCCGGTCCCAGAAGGCGCCATCGCCGACGTCGACATCCGCGACACCCGCGAAAGCTACCGCCGCTGCGCCCGCAGTTGGAAACGCCGCCCCGACGTCGGCAGCGATACCGACTACCAGGACCTGTCCGCCCGCGACGCCGCGGTCGTCCGTCAACTGGCGCCGGAAGGCTAGCGACCCATGACCGACGCTCGCAACAAGCTTCGTTTGGGCGTACTGCTGTCCGGCGGCGGGCGGACGTTGCTGAATATCTGCGACGAAATCGACGCCGGGCGACTGGATGCGGACGTGGCTGTGGTGATCGCCTCACGCGAGTGCAAAGGCATCGAACGATCCGAAGCGCGCGGACTGGCCGTTCACCTCGTGCCCTACAAGCAAATGCCGGACACCGAAACTTACTCGGCCCGGCTAGCCGAAATCCTCGACGCCGCGAAGGTCGATCTGATCATCCAGGCCGGCTTCTTGAGCTTGTGGCACATCCCGCCGCAATACGAAGGCAAGGTGATGAACATCCATCCGGCCCTGCTGCCTAAGTACGGCGGGCACGGCATGTGGGGCCATCACGTGCATGAGGCTGTCTTGGCCGCCGGTGAGGCTGAGTCCGGCTGCACCATCCACTTCGTGACCAACGAATACGACGCCGGCCCCATCATCCTGCAGCGGGCCGTCCCCGTTTTGCCCGATGATGACGCCGATACCCTAGCCACTCGGGTGTTCGAGCAGGAGTGCATCGCCTTCCCCGAGGCCATCCGCATGTTCGCCGCGGGCCGGCTTCGCGTTGAAGGCAACCAAGTCACCATTGTCGAGTGATTCGGTGAACGATTCGGCCTTTATCGCCTGGGAACTTCAAGCCGCTTGCGAGACGCCCCTGTGGCCCCTACAATACTGTGCTCTAAGTGTTCCTCTGTTTCGCCCGGGAGTTCGGCCGTGCCCAAGAAGACAACCAACAAGTACCCGCTCCAGAACGTCGACGAGCCCGCCCTGTTCCGGGAGATGTTCCCCTACACCCAGCTGCCCAGCGTGCTCTTTGAAGATGAGTCGGTCGAGATGGCGCCGGCGGAGCATTTCGCCATCAGCGACACCACCTTCCGCGACGGCCAGCAGGCCCGCCCGCCTTACGCCGTTCAGCAGGTGGTGGACCTTTACACGCTGCTGCACAAGCTCGACGGCGGCACGGGCCTGATCCGCCACAGCGAGTTCTTCCTCTACACCGCCCACGATCGCGAGGCGGTCAGCAAGTGTCTGGAGCTTGGCTTTGAGTTTCCCAAAGTCACCGGCTGGATTCGCGCCGTCAAGGCCGACTTCAAGTTCGTCCAGGATATGGAACTGGCCGAAACCGGCATCCTGACCAGTTGCAGCGACTACCATATCTTCCTGAAGCTTAAGAAGAATCGCCGCCAGGCCATGGAGCAATACCTCGGCGTGGTCAAAGAGGCGCTGTCGGTCGGCATCATTCCGCGATGCCACTTCGAGGACATTACCCGGGCCGACATCTACGGCTTCGTGGTGCCCTTCGCCTGCGAACTGCTGAAGCTCCGGGACGAATCCGGCATCGACGTGAAGATCCGCCTGTGCGACACCATGGGCTTCGGCGTGCCCTGGCCCACCGCCAAGCTGCCTCGCAGCGTCCCCAAGCTGGTTGCGGCGTTGGTCCGCGACGTCGGCTATCCCGGCGACCTGCTGGAATGGCACGGCCACAATGATTTCCACAAAGTGCTGATCAACCCCGCCACGGCCTGGCTGTACGGCTGTTCGACCTGCAACGGCAGCTTGCTGGGTATTGGCGAGCGAACGGGCAACACCCCGGTCGAGGCCATGGTGATCGAGGCCGGTCAACTGCGCGGCCACGACGATCGGATCAACTACTCCGTAATCCGCGAGATCGCCGACTACTACGCCAAGCAAATCGGCTACAAGATCCCCACGAACTATCCGCTGGTGGGGCGCGACTTCAATACCACCCGCGCCGGCATCCACGCCGACGGGCTCCTCAAGAGCGAGGAGATCTACAGCCCCTTTGATACGGGCAAGATTCTTGATAGCCCCCCGGGCGTTGCCATTACCGACAAGTCCGGGGCGGCCGGCATTCAGCATTGGATCAAGACCGTCCGCAGCATGGACGTCCCCAAGGACGACGCCCGCCTGCAGGCGCTTCGCCTCAATGTCGAGAAGGAATACGCCGGCGGCCGCACCACCGCGATCAGCGATCAGGAAATGAACACCTGGTTCGACCTGGCCTTTAAGAGCCAGTAATCGCTCCCGCCGCGGCCATAACCGCTCCCCGAATGCGTTCAGCTAGCAGATGACGTATGCGCTCCCGTCGCCGCGACCGCTATAATGCCGCCGGCAGCCCCGCGCACCTGAATGGGCATCCGATGAACTACCAAGGCATCGACGAGATCAATCGGCAATTGGCCGACCTGCACCGCCGTCGAAAATCACTGCGCATGGCCACCGGCGCCGCCGGAATGGTGGCGGTAGTGTGCGGGGCCCTGCTTCTGATCACGGCCGTCGCAGGCTACTGGCCCGAGCAGCCGCCGGTTGCCCTGAGGTGGGTGTGCCTGGCCAGCGTTGTGGTGGCCGCGGCGACGGCGACCGTTCACTTCCTCGTTCGCCCGGCCTTGTGGCGCCAGACGCCGGCCCAGACCGCCCGCTTCGTTGAGCAGACCCACCCCGAGCTTCGCAACGGACTAATCAACGCGGTGTTGCTGTCCGACGACGTCGCCCAGCCCAGCCCGTCGCTGGTTCAACAGGCCATCAACGAATCCACCCAACGCGCCCGCCGACTGGACTGGGCATCCAGCGTCTCGGCCAAGCCGCTGAAGCGATGGGCCCTCATCGCCGCCGTAGCCTGTGTCGCCGCGGCGGCCTTGGGCGTCGCCCAAGGCCAAGCCTTGCGACGGGGATTGCTGGCCGTGATCAGGCCCGCCCGATACGTCCCCCACACCAACACCCTCGTCGCCAAGAGCATCACCCCCGGCGACGTCACCGTCTTCGCCGGTCAGCCCATCGACATTGTCGCCACCATCGGCAACGAAAGCGCCACGCCTCACACGGCCACGCTCATCATCGACGGCGGCGAGCCGACCGCCATGCTACCCAGTGACGCCAACACCACCTACACCCACTCCCTCGGCCCGGCCCGGCAAACCGTACGGTACGCGGTGCAGATCGACGACTCCCGGTGGCCCACCGACCGCCGGTGGTACACCATCAGTGTCATCGAACGGGTCGATCTGGAGTCGCTGGCCGTCCGTTACGACTACCCGGCCTACACCAATCTATCCCCCGAAACGCCCGAGGCCTTCACCGGCCCCGTCGTGGCGCCCGTCGGCACGCAGGTGACGCTGACGATGACGACCTCCGTGGCCGTACCGAACGCCACCGTCGCCCTGGCCAGTGGCGAGCGTATCGCAATGGATCGTGGCAATGACGCCCGCACGTTCGTCGCCTCGACCACGGTCACCCAGGACGACGCCTACACCATCGTTGTCGCCGACGACGCCGACCAGACGCTCCGCCAGTTCCCCCAACCGACCAACGGCGGGCCCGATACGTGGGACATCGACGCTGTTAACGATCAGCCGCCCACAATCCGATTCGTCATGCCCGCCCAAGATACGGCCCTGGCTCTAGGCGGCAGATTGGCCACCCGCATCCGCGTGGACGATGACTACGGCCTGACCCGCGTCACGCTCTACGGCGGCAAGCAAGGCCGGCCCGCCCAACCGATTCACGAATACCCCCTGCCGGACGGCCCCGGCGGCGCCATCGACTACACGCACCAACTCGACCGCTCCTTCGATGATGGCGACGTTCTGGTCTACTACGCCGAGGTCACCGACAACCGCGACCTGCCCGGCCAACCGGGCCCGCAGGTGGCGCGAACGGCCGAGTACACCGTCACCGTCCGCAACGCCGACTCCCTCGCCGCCGAGCGAACAGACCGATACGGCCGTCTCCGCGACCGGCTGCTGGCGCTGCTGAAGCTCCAGGCCGCCCAACGCGTCAAGGCCGAACTCGCCGCCACGCAGCACGATACCGTCGACGCTGTCCAGGCCGCCGCCGCGGAGATCGCCCGCGCCCAACGGGCCATCCGAACCGACATGCTGGACCTGGCTGTCAACTTCCCCTTCGATCAGCAGACCCAGGCCATCCAGCAGGTCCTGGCCGAACTGGCCGGCAACGAAGCCCAGACCGCCATCGCCCAAGCCGACGCCCTGGGTGCCCTGACCGATCTGGCCGAACGCGCCGACCTGGCTGGCCCGCTGATCCGTACGCAGGATGCCATTCTTCGCAAGCTCCGCATGCTCGCGGCGCTGGTGGCGTCGCTGAAGGTCGATGATTCTGCCGCAACCCACGCCGCCGGAGAAGACCTGCCCGATCACGCCCGCGAACAGCTCGAACAGCTCCAAGCCGCCCTCGAACAATACAAGGCCGCCCAGACCAAGCTGGTCGACCAAGCAGCAGACCTGGCCAAGAAGAACGTCGACGACTTCACCGACGCCGACAAAGCCAAGCTCGATCAATTGATCGCCGCCCAGGATGAGCTGGACACGTTCCTAGCCGAAGCCTTCAGCGACCTATCGGAACTGGCCCAACAGGACTTCGCCTCCCCGACCATGCTGGAAGAACTGCTGTCGATCAAGATGGACGTCACCATGGTCGTCGACGCCCTCTCGGCGTCGGCCGTCGAAATGGCCGTCGCCCTGGAGCAAGCGGGCATCGAAAACGCCGACACGCTGACGGGCAATCTGGAGCGATGGCTCCGCGACGTGCCGGATCGTGAGAAGTGGGCCATGGAAGACCCCACCGACGACGTCCTGGTCGAACAGAGCGAATTGCCCACCGAACTGCAGGACCTGGTCGGCGACTTGCTTGAAGAGGAAGAAGATCTCTTCGAGGAAATGGAGGACCTCACCAGCCAGTGGGCCGACAGTCTTGATCTGGGGGCCGGCTGGGATGCCGCCGACGGGCCGATCTCCAACATGAGCGCCCAGGGCGTAACCGGCAACCAGTTGCCCAACAGCAGCGAGATTTCCGGCCGATCGGGCGAGGGCCGGGCCGGCAAGGCCAGCGGCGAGCACGTCCAGGCCGACGCAGTCGGCAAGGGCGGGCGCCGCACCCCCACCCGCCTGACGGGCGATGCGTTCCAGGAAGGGCAAGTCGATGACTCCGCCACCGATCCGCCCGGCGGCGCCACCGGCGGCGGCAAGTTATCCGGCGCCGGCGGCGAGGGACTGGAGGGCCCCGTCCCGCCGCCGCTGGCCAAGGAAATGGCGCGGTTGGCCGGCCAGCAGGCGGCCCTGATCAACCGGGCCGAACGGCTCGCGGCCCAACTGGCCCCTGGCGACCTGGCCGGCCTGCGACTGCTCGAGTCCATTACATTGATGAACCAGGTCCACGATGACCTGGGCCATTACCGTTATCGTAATGTCCTCCGCCGCAAGCACGTCACCATGGGTTCACTCCAGGGCGCCTCGGCCGCCTTGGCCGGTGAGGCCGACATCGTCGACGACCCGTCCGCGGCGCTGCCCAAACACGTCGCCGAGGATATCCACGACGCCGGCGACGGCGCCTACCCCGACGCCTACCGACGCGAACTGGCCGAATACTACCGCCGCCTCGCGCGCTTGGCCAACGGGGGCTAACTCGGCGCAACCGCTTTGTCGCCGCGGCCGACCAAGCTATAATAGCGCGTCTATGGCTCTGCTGAATCGCAAACCTCCCTGGTACGCCGCCGGCCTGGCCTTCGAGTGCAACGGCTGCGGGCGGTGCTGCGCCGGGCCGGTCGAAGGCTACGTGTGGGTGACGACCGAGCAAATCGCCGCCATCGCCCAACACCTCAAGATGGATGAACAGGCTTTCCGCAAAGCCTACGTCCGCAAGGAAGGTCGGCGCTACAGCCTCAAGGAAGAGCCGGACACCAAGGATTGCGTCTTCCTCAAAGCCGATGAAGACGGGAATCGCGGCTGTTCGGTCTACCCGGTCCGCCCCACGCAGTGTCGGACTTGGCCCTTCTGGCCCGGTAATCTGGTCGGCCCCAAGGCCTGGGCCCTGGCGGGTATCCGCTGCCCGGGCATCAACCGCGGCGACCTTCACCGCCTCGACGAGATCGAGAAGCGAAAGAATGCCACCCGCTGAGTCATCGCCGGCCCAGCCGACCACCGGCAACCTGGCCGACGCCGTCGCCCAGTGCCTGGCCCGCCCGGATGTCCTGGAGGCGCTGGTCGCCACCTACGCCGCCACCGACGCGGAGCTATCCGTGCTGTCGGCCCGATGTTGGGGCGGTGGCGCGTGCTGCCGGTTCGATATTGCCGACCACCGGCTCTACGTGACCACCATCGAACTGGCCTGGCTAACCCTCGCCGGGAGCCCACCGAGCCCCATCCGCCCAGGGCGATGCCCATACCAGGTCGGCCCACGTTGCACGGCGCGGGCCAACCGGCCCCTTGGATGCCGCATCTACTTTTGTAACCAGTCGTTACGTGAACCTGCCGCCGAGATTTACCAAGCGAAGCATGAGGACATTCTCCGGCTGCACGCCCAGGCTGGCCTGGCCTACCATTACGTAGAGCTAACGACCGCACTGGCGACTACCGGCGAGGCCCTGTTCCCCCCAAGCCCGGGCATGGACGCCTAACCGGCTGTCTGAGCGAAGATTGCCCACGGATTTGCTGTCCGTCCGGCCCGCATGCTGGCCGATATACATTAGGCTGACAGTTATGAACCCGCGTGCAACGCGATAGCAATTTCGAGGTGAACGCCATGAGACGATTTGTCATGACGATGGTATTTGTTGCCGTAGCCGCCTCCCTGGTTGGCTGCGAGGATCAGCAGTCCGTCAAGATGGACCAGCAACAGTTCACGCCAGCCCAGCAGAGGGCCCTGGCGATTCAGGAACAATACGAATCGGGCTCCCTGTTGGAGGCCAATATGAAGAACGGCCTGCTCGATGACAGCGCCACACGTTCTCGTCGCTACGACAATATCAAGAACCTCAATACGCGGATGCTGGTGGACGACTGGGATCGCGCCTGGCTGTTTGGCCGATCCAGCATGCTGACGCCCTACGTGGTACGCGTCGGCTACTAGCCCGGAGACCCCACAACCCAACCGGGCCCTTGACCTTCACGGCCGAGGGCCCTTTCTTTTGCCCGAGCGGCGCCCCGCCGAACGAAATCAGACGCCTAGCCGCTCGCCGCTTCGTTGTGCGATCCGCACACGGCGATATAATGCGGTCTGAGCGTAGGGCTTGTTCGCCCGCGGCGCCCATGAACCGCGTACCGTCAGAGGCCAACCATGACCCCATCCAAGAAGCGCACCGCCGTGTTCCCGGGCATGTTCGACCCCGTCACCAACGGGCATCTCGATGTGATTCGTCGCGCCGCGGGTCTTTGGGATGAGGTCATCGTGGCCGTCGGCGATAATCCCGACAAGCAATGCCTGATCTCCCAGGCCGAGCGAGAGGAGATGATCCGTGAGGTCACCGCCGACCTGCCCAACGTCCGCGTGGAAACCTATACCGGCCTGACCATCAACTTCGTCAAGAAGCTGGGGGTCGACGTTATCCTTCGGGGCATTCGCGACAGCATGGACCTGCAGAACGAGGCCCAGATGGCGGAGATCAACCGCTGCGCCGGCGGGGTCGAAACCGTCTTCCTGCCGACCGCGGCGGCCAACGCGTTCTTGTCGTCCGGCCTGGTTCGCCAGATTCTGCTGGGCGGCGGAGACGTTTCGGCTATGGTCCCTGAAGCGATTCTGGACAACGTCGCCAAGTATCGCAACCAGCGATAGCGGCGCGGGGGCCTGCCCCGCCGATCGGAGCCTCCAGTGCCCTTCCGCCGCAAATCCTATGAGTCCCTACCGGCCTTGTCCGTGCGCGGGCGCTCGTTGCGGAACTCCCTACGCTGGGTGACGGCCGGCTGGATGGTTGGCGTGTTCTGGGGCGTGTTCATTAGTTCCAGCGGGTGGGAAATCCTGGTCGGCATGATCAGCCCCGACGACTGGTGGCTGGGCCTGCTGCAGGCGACCATGCACGTGGCGGTCGCCTTCATGATCCTGGGGGCGATCCTGATCGAACGGACCGGCCTGACCAAGTACCAATTCCTGGTCTTCGGAACGATTCACCGTGTCCTGTGGCTACTTGTGGCGGCCGTGCCGTTGGTCGTCCCGGTTCCGTCGAATCTGGCGATGCTGATCATCTTGGCGTTGATCCTGGCCAGTTGGTGCGCCGAGGCCGTGTGTCGCCCAGCCTGGTTCACGTGGATGGGCGCGCTGATTCCGCCACGCATTCGCGGACGCTACTGGGGCCGCCGCACTCAGTTCATCACGATCACGCAGACCATCGCCGGGCTGGGCCTGGGCTACCTGGTCTCGCAGCTTCAGTCGGGCGTCACCAACCCCTCCGCCGCCGACCACCCGCACCTGCTGCACGGACTGATGATCCTGCTGGCCATCGGCAGTATTCTGGGCATCGTGGACATCCTGATGTTCCGCCGCATTCCGGAGGTACTGGCCCCGACCACCACCTTCGACCGGTCGGCCCACACCCCCGGGCGCCGCACCATCTGGATCATGCTCCACTGGATCCTGGTCCAGCCCCTGCGGGACAGCGAGTTCCGCCGCTTCGTCCTCTGTGACATGCTGATGACGTTCGCCATGGGGTGCACGGGCATGTACGTCTTGCGGACCATGCGGCTCAGCTTGGGCCTGGACGCGTTCGATATCGGCCTACTGTTCTTCTTGGTCTCGCCGGTAACGACCGTGATGGTCGCTCGGCCGTTCGGACGAGCCCTTGACCGCCTGGGCCCCCGGAAGGTCATGACCGTCGCCGCCTTCGCGACGGTACTAGGCATCCTGCCGTTCATGTTCGCCTGGCCCGGCATGCCGCGCCTGTGGCTGTGGGCGCTGCTGGTATTCACCTTCATCTGCGGTAGTGCGGCCTGGGGGGCATTCATGATGGGGCGGGCCAACGTACAGCTTCGCTTCGCCGACCGCGAAGGCGCCAGCCGGTATGTCACCGCCTTCAACTTCTACATCAGCGTCGGCGGCATGGCCGGGGGATTGCTGGCGGCACTGCTGACCTGGGTGTTGGCCTTTATGCGGCCCCACCCCATCCGGCTGGGGCCCATCGTCTGGAACAATTGGCACATGGTGTTTCTAGTCTCCATGCTCGCCCGAATCGCCGGCGCCTGCGTGCTACGAGGCGGCCGCGGCCAAAAAGCGGATTGACCGGTCCTCCCGGGGGCAAGGAACGGTACAATCCCCCCCGCTGCAAGAAGTCTCGCCAACGGAGATTGCACCATCAAGACGTTTCGCCGCCAGTCCTACAACGCCCTGCCCGCCCTAGCTGTCCGCGGGCCCGCCCTCCGCTGGGCGCTGCGCCAGGTCACGCTGGCTTGGTGTTTCGGCGTGGTGTGGCTGGTGGCGGTCCAAGGCCCTCACCGCGACAAATTCACGCGGATGATTGGCTTCGATGACTTCACCCGCGGGTTGCTGGCGTCGGCCATGTATGCCGGTGCGTTCCTGCAACTGATCGCCAGCCTGCTGATCGAACGGACCGGCCTGACCAAGTACCAGTTCTTCTGGTTCGCCATTCTCCATCGCGTGCTGTGGATCCCGGTAGGCCTGGCGCTACTGGTATTGCCCACCCCAACACCGTTGGCGGCCATCTGCGTGTTGGTAATGATCTCGATCAGTTGGGCTGCCGACGGGTTCGCCCATCCGGCCTGGATCACCTGGATGGGGTACCTCATCCCCCCCCGCATCCGCGGCCGATACATGGGCCACCGACGCGTTTGGACCACCATGGTGCATGTGCCTGTGGCCGTCCTGGTCGGGCTAGCGGTCTGGCTGGCCGAGGACACCGACGCGGCCATGACCGTAGCCGACCAGCCGATCCTGGCCCATCTTCTGGCCGGAATGATGATCGTCGGGGGCGTCAGCGGCATCATTGACATCCTCCTGTTTGCCCGCATTCCTGAGGTCGTCCCCGCCGAGCGGACCGTGCTGCCCGCCCCGCCGCAACGCACCGGGCGATGGCTGACCCATCAAGCGACCCGTCTGTGGCGCGGGCTGCATTGGTTGGCCTTGGACCCCATGGCCAATCGCAACTTCCGGAAGTACGTGCTGTTTCGCACCACGCTGACGTTCGCTCAGACCGTCGCGGCCGGCTACTTCGTGTGGAACATCTTCGAGAATCTCCACATGAACGCCCTGCACGCGACCATGCTGTGGATGGTAGCTCCGCCGTTGGCCTGGGTGACCATCGCGCGGCCTCTAGGGCGAGCGATCGATCAGTGGGGTCGAAAGCCGGTGTTCGCGTTGGGCGGCATGGGAACACTGTTCTCGATCGCACCGTGGTTCTTCATCTATCCGGGCATGCCGCCAATCGCGTTCTACATCCTTTCGGCCTTGCCGTTCTTGCTCGGGGGCATCGTCTGGGGCGCCGTCCAGCAGGCCGAGTACAACATGATGCTGAGCTTTGCCGACGGCGCCGGTCGGAGTCGCTACGTGGCTGCATCGCGGTTCTACATCTCCAGCGGCGGCATCCTGGGCGGATTGGTCGGCGGGGCGCTGACCCAGTCACTGGGATTCATGCAGGACAACCCTCTCATGATCGGGCCCTTCCTGTATAACAACTGGCACATAGCATTCGCGGCCTCGCTGCTATTCCGAATGCTATCGCTACTGTTCTTAATCGGCATGCACGACCCTGGCTCGAAATCCGTCCGCCATGCGGCCAGGCAAGTGGGCGTCGGCGTCACCAACGCCGTCATCGGCGGCCTGCTGCTGCCCATGCGGGCCTTGCCCTGGCGACGCGCCCCGCAGAGCGATGATTCTCAAGGAACCGACTGATGCGCCATGGAACAGGCCAATGGGATTGCGACACGCTCGGAAATCACCGCGCCGTACTGAAGGTCAACGAACCGGGCGACGCGGTCGGCGCGCATATCGAATGGCGCCGGCGCGATCCGAATCCCAAGGCCATCGACATCGTCGTGATCTGCGCCGCCACCGGAGATCGCGTGGCCAACGTCGCCCGCGTCAACATCAACCGCCAGTTCGGCGATCTTGTCTTCCAAGCGACCGAGCCCGGCGATTATTGCGTCTACTACCTGCCCTGGGTGCTCGTCGGAAAAACTCAGTTCCGGAAGGACTTCTTCACCGGCCTTGCCTACAACCCCCCGGAAGGAACCGCCGACTCCGATTGGCTGGCCGCCCACGCCACCAACGACCTGACTTCCCTGCCGCAGGCCGAGGTCGTCGCCATCGAGGCGATCAACGATTTCCACCGCTTCGACCCGATGGAGATCGTCGCCGCCGCTGCCGAACTGTCGGCCCTGCTCGCCCGCCACGCCGATCGCCCGTACCTGCTCTTCCCCGAAGATCGCGAGCACCCAATCCGCATGACGGACGAACTGCCGGCCCGTTGGATCGAGGCCGGGCCGTCCACCACCTTCAACGGCCAGGCCCGCCGCGGCGAGTGCTATGCATTCCAGATCGGCCTGTACGCATCCGAAGCCCATCTGGAAAACGTCAAGGTGAACTTCACCAACGTCCCGGAATCGCTCGGCGAGTTCACCTGCATCAACCTCGGCGGCACGGATTGGCTCGGACGCGCCTTCACCAAGCACGTGGATGTCGCCAAAGGTAAGGTCCAGGCCCTGTGGTGCTACGTGCAAGTGCCAGCCGACGCCGCCCCCGGCGGCTACGCAGCTACAGCGACCATCTCCGCCGCCAATGCGCCGGCAACATCCGTCGCCATCAACCTGACCGTCACCGACGAGCTTTTCGAAGACGCCGGCGACGTCGACCCGCGTGACCAATCCCGTCTGGCGTGGCTAAATTCCACGCTCGCCATCGATGACGAGGTCTTCGCCCCCTACACCCCCGTGGAACTGGACGGCCAGACCGTCCGCATTCTCGGCCGCGAGCTGCAGTTCAACGATCTCGGCTTGCCCGCCGCCATTCGTACTACCTTCGCACCCACCAACGACCGTATCGACTCCGAGCCCACCGACATCCTCGCTTCGGCCATGCGGTTTGACGTTGAAACTTCCGCGGGCCCGGCCCGGTGGCGGGCAGCTTCGCCGGCGCCGACAGTTCTCGACCACAGCTCCGGCGCCATTACCTGGCAGGCCGAGGCCCGCGCCGACGACCTCACGCTGACCGTCTGGGCCAAAATGGAATGCGACGGGTACACCAACTTCCGGCTGTCACTGTCCGCCGGGGCCGCCCACGACCTCCAGGACATCGCCTTCGAGATCCCTTTCCGCCCCGAAGCCGCCTCCTACATGATGGGCATGGGTCTCCGCGGCGGCCGCCGCCCGGGCTCGGCCCAATGGACGTGGCACCCCGATAGCCTCGGCAACCAGTTCTGGCTGGGCGAGGTCAACGCGGGACTGGCCTGCAAGCTCAAGCATGTTGAAGACGACTGGGCCATCAGCCACATGCACGAGACCGGCCTCTATCGCGATTGGTCCAACGACGGCCTGGGCGGCGTGGCCATGAGCGAGGTCGACGACGGCGCCGTCTTGGTTCGCGCCTACACCGGCCCGAAGACGATTCGCCCCGGCGAAACGCTGCACTTCAACTTCGGCCTGCTGATCACGCCCGTGAAGGTGCTGGACAAGGACCATTGGCACTGGCGATACTTCCACGCCGGTTCGGACGACCCCCGCCCCGCCAAGGACTACCAAGACCAAGGCGCCGAAATCGTCAACATCCACCACGCCACCAACATCAACCCGCACATCAACTATCCGTTCTTCACCACCGATCAAATCCGCGAGTTCGCCGACCAAGTCCACGAGGCCGGCCTGAAGTTCAAGATCTACTACACCAGCCGCGAACTGACCAACTACGTCGCCGAACTGTGGGCGCTGCGGTCGCTGAACCATGAGATCTTCACCGACGGCCCCGGCGCCGCCGACCCCGAGGCCCTGGCCAAACTGCCCGAATACCGAGACCACACCGGCTGCGCGTGGCTGTGCGAGCACTTGTTCACGGGCTACACGGCGGCCTGGCACTCACCACTGACCCCCGGCGTGCGCGATGCGGCCATCGAAACTGTGGGCCTCTCGCGATGGCACAACCATTACATTGAAGGCCTCCAGTGGCTGGCCACGCACTGTCACATCGATGGTCTCTACCTCGACGGTATCGGCTACGACCGCGAAGTCTTCAAACGCGTCCGCAAGGTGTTGCAGCGGTCGCGGCCGGGCAGCCTGATCGACTTCCACTCCGGCGACGAATACAACTCGCACTTCGGCAAGGTGCCCGCCGCCTGCAAGTACGCCGAGCACATGCCCTACGTCGACAGCATCTGGTTCGGCGAAGGGTACGACTACGAGAGCACCTCACCCGACTACTGGCTGACAGAAGTCTCCGGCATCCCGTTCGGCCTGTTCGGCGAGATGCTCCAAGATGGCGGCAACGCCTGGCGAGGTATGGTCTACGGCATGACGCGTCGGCTGGGTTGGGGAGGCACGCCGCGGCCGATCTGGCAGGTGTGGGACAATTTCGGCATCGACCAGGCCGACATGATCGGCTACTGGACCCCCAACTGTCCCGTCCGCCCCGACCACCCGGACGTCCGAGCCACCGCCTATGTCCGTGAGGGGCGAACGTTGGTATCGGTGGCGAGCTGGGCGGCTGAGAAGGTCGACGTGCGTTTCGAGATCGATTGGGACGCGATCGGCATCGACCCGGCCTGCGCCATGATCACCGCCCCAGCCGTCGAAGATTTCCAGGTAGCCGCCACCTTCGCCCCCACGGACGCAATCTCTATCGAGCCCAACCGCGGCTGGCTGCTGATCATCGAATAGCCGTCACCGGTACAGGCCGTTCGCCACGATGTAGTCAGCCACGGCCGGCGGAACAACGTCGGCGATCGGCTCGCCGGTGGCGACGCGTTCGCGGATGTCGGTGGACGACAGATTGATCAGCGGCGCCTCGACCACATCGGCGCGAAGCTGCGTCATCACGTCGGCATCGAAGTGCTCAGCCAGATCGGCAAACACTGGCTCCAGATTGGCCACCGGCGGCCGGGCGGCCGTGACGAAACGGGCCACCTTGACCAACCGCTCCGCCTGATACCACTTCGGCAGATACGCCAGCATGTCCGCCCCGATCAGCCAAAACAGCTCCGCCTTACCAAATCGTTCCTGCAGCTCGGTCACCGTATCAATCGTGTAGCTCTGGCCGCCCCGGGTCAGCTCCACGTCGCAGATGCCGAACAGTTCGTCCCTCTCGATGGCCAATTCCAGCATCGCCAGGCGATGGGCCACCGAAGCTGCCGCCGACTCCTTGTGAGGCGGCGCCGCCGACGGGACCAGCCATATCTGCTGCACGCCCAACTGCTCAGCCGCAGCGCGCGAGATCACCAAGTGCGCGTTGTGCACCGGATCGAACGTCCCACCAAACAAGAGCACGCGGTCGGCCATGGTGTGCATACTCTAGGCCAATTCCTCACCGGTTGGAAGCCGTCGCCAGCCCTGCGCTTGACGGCCTACAAGACTTCGCGTATAACTCCACGGCTCAGCGAGGCCGGTCGGCCCGGCTGGGGCAACTGACGACACCGAACCCCTGAGGAACCCATGGATCCCAAATTTGAAGCCACCCTGAAAGGCAAGTTGGACGCCGACAGTTTCGCCAAGCTGGCGGCCCTGGAAAACGACAAACTGCACGCGTTCGTGGCCGACGCCATCGAGCTGTTCACGCCCGATTCCGTCAAGGTCTGCGACGACAGCCAAGCCGACCAGGACTATATCCGCAATCGATCCCTGGAACTGGGCGAGGAAAAGCCCCTGGCCACTGAAGGTCACTCGATTCACTTCGACGGCTACAACGACCAGGCCCGCGACAAAGCCGCCACCAAGTACCTCGTGCCGGCCGACATGGACCTGGACAAGACGCTCAACCAGGCTCCTCGCGACGAAGGCCTCGCCGAGGTCCGCGGCCTCCTGGCCGGCGCCATGGCCGGACGACAGATGTACGTCCGCTTCTACTGCCTCGGCCCGACCGACTCGCCATTCAGCATCTCCTGCGCCCAGGTGACCGATAGCTGCTATGTCGCCCACAGCGAAGACATGCTGTACCGCCCCGGTTACGAGCAATTCAAGCGGCTGGGCAACGATCCCGGCTTCTTCCGCTTCATGCACTCGGCCGGCAAGGTCGCCGAGAACGGCACGAGTGTCGACGTCGACAAGCGTCGCGTCTACATCGACATCGCCGAGGAAATGGTCTATTCCGCCAACACGCAGTACGCGGGTAACACCGTGGGCCTCAAGAAGCTCTCGCTACGTCTGGCCATCCGTAAGGCCGACCGCGAAGGCTGGCTGGCGGAGCATATGTTCGTGATGGGCGTGCACGGCCCGAAAGACCGAGTCACCTACTTCGCCGGCGCCTTCCCCAGCGCCTGCGGTAAAACCTCCACCGCCATGGTCCCCGGCGAAACCATCGTTGGCGACGACCTGGCCTACTTCCGAGCCATCGACGGCGAGGCCCGGACCGTCAACGTCGAGAGCGGCATCTTCGGCATCATCCGCGACATCAACGCCAAGGACGACCCGGTCATCTTCGACGTCCTTAAGAGCCCCGGCGAGGTGATTTTCTCCAACATTCTCATCACCGACGGCGTGCCCTACTGGCTGGGCATGGACGAAGAGATCCCCGCCGACGGTTTCAACCACTCCGGCCAGTGGGCCGAAGGCGCCACCGACGCCAAGGGCAATGAGATTACGCCCTCTCACAAGAACGCCCGCTACACCATCCGTATCAGCGCGCTGGCCAATCGTGACGAAATGGCCGACGCCTCGGAAGGCGTGACCGTCGGCGGCCTCATCTACGGCGGGCGCGACAGCGACACCTGCGTGCCCGTTCAGCAGAGCTTCGACTGGGTCCACGGCATCATCACCATGGGCGCCTCGTTGGAGAGCGAGACCACCGCCGCCACGCTTGGCGCCGAAGGCGTGCGAACCTTCAACCTGATGAGCAACCTGGACTTCCTGGCCATCCCGCTGGGCAAGTACATTCAGAACAACCTGGACTTCGCCGACGGCCTCAAGGCCGTGCCCCTTGTGTTCGGCACGAACTACTTCCTCAAGGGCGGCGACGGCGACTACCTCAACGGCAAGCTCGACAAGAGCGTCTGGCTGAAGTGGATGGAATTGTGCAGCCACGGTGAAGTCGAGGCCATCGAAGCCCCCACCGGCCGCCTGCCGATGTATGAAGATCTGAAGCGACTCTTCGCCGAGTACCTAAAGGCCGACTACTCGCAGGAAGACTACGTCCAGCAGTTCACCATCCGCGTGCCCGAGAACCTGGCCAAGCTGGATCGGATCGAGAAGGTCTACGGCGACCTGACGGACATCCCCCAGATTGTATTCGACACCCTCGCCACCCAACGCGAACGCCTCCAGGCCCTGCAAGCGGCCAAGGGCGACTACGTCTCCCCGCTGGATCTGTAGGCGACCGTTGCTTCTGGAGAGGCATGACGTAAACTAACCAAGCTGCTCGCCGGAGTGGCGGAATTGGCAGACGCGCAGGATTCAAAATCCTGTCAGGTTCACCCCTGGTGTGGGTTCGATTCCCACCTCCGGCAATCGGCCCTGCCCCGAGCAGGCGCAAAAACAAACGAGCCCCTGAACCAATCGGTCCAGGGGCTTGTTGCGCTTCGTCCAGCAGGCAAACAGATCCTATTCAGTGGGCTCGACCTCTAGGCCGTCACCCTCGTCGGCTTTGGCGTCGGACTTCTTGCATCCGCCGCCTCGGAAACCGGAGCCCTTGCCGCATCGACGTCCCATCCGGCCCCGGCCCTTGAAGGCTTCGGCCTGGGCCTCGGTGAGCACGTCGGATCGAATCTTCTCATGGGCGGCCTTGAAGATCGCCCTCTTCTCTTCCTTGGTCTCAACGCCTTCGGCGTCGGTCTTGGCCTGGTCCATGATGGCCTTGGCCTGGGCCTTCTGCTCGTCGGTCAGCTTTAGCGCCTCGCGCTTGGCCTTCCACTCATCCACTTTGGCCTGTTGCTCATCGGTGAGCACCTCGGCCTGGATCTTCTCGTGAGCGGCCTTGAAGATCGGCTTTTTCTCTTCCTTGGTCTCAACGCCTTCGGCGTCGGTCTTGGCTTGGTCCATAATGGCCTTGGCCTGGGTCTTCTGCTCCTCGGTCATTCCCAGAGCTTCGGCCATTCTGCCATGCCGGCGCCCACGCATCTTGCTGTGATGCTCGCCCATCTTTTCGCGAAGCTCGGCCTGTTTGGCCTTCTGCTCTTCGGTCAGGACCTCGGCCTGGACCTTCTCATGGGCGGCCTTGAAGATTTCCATCTTGGCTTCTTTGGTCTCGGCGGCTTCGGCGTCGGCCTTGGCCTGGTCCATGATGGCCTTGACCTGAGCTTGCTGGTCCTCGGTCAACTCCAGCGCCTTGGCCATATGCTTCATTCGCCCGCCATGGTGGCCCTTGTGGCCCTTGTGGCCGTCTTCAGCCAATGCGGTCGCCGCTGCCGCGAACACCGCCAGCACCACGACCAAAGCCGTGATTGTTCTGATGCTCTTCATTGTGACGTCTCCTGTGTGAATCGTGTGCGTTGTGCCATTCTCGATTGTGGCCGGCCTCGTTGGCCGATGTCGTCTGACGGTTACTGACTCCAGAAACGCTTCATCGACATGCGTATTGCCATAACTTCATGTTTTTCGATCTCGGGGAGCGACTGGACGCCGCCGGGCCAACTCGCTATCTTCGTAGCCACACTCTAGAAGGCCCCATATGCCGAGCAAATACCCACAATTCGACCGTAACCGCCTGAAATTGCTGCCGCTAGCAGAGCGCCGGCATGAAATGGACCTCGCCGCTCTCCTGCAGCTCGGCCAGGCCCCTGACCCCTTCGACCACCCCGCCCTGCCCGTCCTGGCCGAAGCCATCCTCAACGCCAAGCGGCGTGGGTCGGCCATCATCCTTCTTATGGGCGCCCACGTGATCAAGCAGGGGCTCAGCCGACAGATCATCGACCTGATCCAAGGCGGATTCGTTTCGGCCCTGGCCACCAACGGGGCCTGCACCATCCACGACTACGAGCTCGCCCGCATCGGAGCCTCCACTGAGTCCGTCGCCCGGTACATCTCCGAAGGGCAGTTCGGCTTGTGGACCGAGACCGGCGACCTGAACGATATCGTCGCCGCCGGCAACGCCGATGGGCTCGGCCTGGGTGAAGCTGTTGGTCAGGCCATCAGTCAGGGCGACCTGCCGCACAAGGATATCTCGATCTTCGGGGCCGCCTACGAGGCTAGCGTGCCGGCCACCGTTCACGTCGGTCTGGGCTACGACATTACCCACGAGCACCCCAACTTCGACGCGGCTGCCACCGGGGCCGCCAGCTATCGCGACTTCCTGATCCTCACGCACCTGCTCGATCGCCTCGAAGGCGGCGTGGTGCTCTCGCTCGGCTCGGCCGTCATGGCGCCGGAGGTGTTCCTCAAGGCCTTGGCGATGGCCCGCAACGTCGCCGCCCAGGATGGGCGATCGATCACCGACTTCACCACGGCCGTGTTCGACCTGATGCCCCTGCCCGACGACGTTAACGCCGAGGCTCCCAAGGACACGTCCGAGTATTACTTCCGCCCCTATAAGACGCTGCTGGTCCGCACCGTGGCCGACGGCGGGCGAAGCTTCTACATCCGCGGCAACCACCGGGCCACCATCCCTGCGTTACATCGCGCGATCCGCAATCTGGGCCAATAGCCCGACAGCATGGAAATAGCCCCTTTGGGATGGCGTTGTTCGTAGAATGGTGTTCCGCGCAGCAACCACGAGGTGATCATGCAGATGCTCCGGTGGTTCGTCAACGGCGTCCTGGCTGTGGTAGTGATTCTGATCGCCATGCTGCTGGCCGGCGTGCTGATCAAGACCAAGCCCGAAGTCCCCCAGCGGCCGCCGACCGTCATCATCCCCGAGGTCGACGCTCCACCCCTTGAACCGTTGATCGATTATCAGGTGCACATCGTGGGGTTCGGCTCGGCCCTGCCGAAGTATATGGTCGACGTGACCCCCCAAGTCGGCGGCGAGGTCATCGACAAGCACCCCCAGTTCTTCGCCGGTGAATTCATCAAGAAGGGCCAGACCCTGTTCCGGATCGACCCCATCGACTACGAACTGGCCCGGGACCGCACCAAGAATGAGATCGATCTCCTCGACGCCAAGCTGCGGGGCCTCGCCGTTACCGAGAGCAAGCTGAAGGACCTCCTCAAGATTGAACAGGATCGCCTGGAGCTGGCCAACCGCGACCTTCAGCGCACCGAAGAACTCATCCCCCGTGGGGCCGCAACGCAAACCGAACTGGACCGCACGCGGGAATCGGTGCTGGCCCGCCAACTCCAGGTCAGCCTGCTGGAAAAGCAACTGGAGGAGATTCCGCCCCAACGCATTGAGCTGGAAGCCCAGCGAAGCGTCTCGACGGTCCAGAATCGCCAGGCGGAAAAGGACCTGGAGCGGGCCGTCTATCGCAGCCCCTTCGACGGCCGCGTCATTAGCTGCCCGTTGGAGGTCGGCGAGCGCGTCCAGGCCGGCCAGCAGTGCGGCACGATCTACGCCACGCGCGTCATGGGCGTGCCCGTATCCTTGCCCGCTTCGGACATGGTCTGGATCGACCGGAATCGTCTCTCCGGGGCCGACGACGCCACCGGCGTCGACTCCCTGACCGGCAAGCCCACCGACGATAAGGAACTGATCGTCGCCAAGGTCGTCTGGCAGGCCGGCCCCAGCGATGAACCCATCCGCTGGTACGGCTCGGTGGCCCGCATCGAAGCGGGCCTGGCCGCCGAGACCCGAACCGCCACCGCTATCGTGAAAGTCTTCAACCCCACGCCCGACGGCCCCGAGGCCTTGCTGGACATCAACATGTTCTGCCGCGTGACCATCTACGGCAAGACCATGCCCAAAGCCTTCATGATTCCGCGAAACGCTGTGCAGCCCGTCGCAGGTGAAACCGTCACCGACATGCGAACGGCCAACGTGTACCTGGTCACCGATGTCCGCCCCAGCGAGGACCCCGACGATGACACGCTCATCGGGCGCCTCGCTCGCGGCCGCGTGACCGTCGCCCGGTATACCGATGGTGACGCGCTAATCCTGGAGGGTAACGGTCTGGCCGCCGGTGACCGTGTGGTGGTCGGCTACATCGCCAAGCCCGTACTGGGCATGGAGGTCAAGGTGGCGCCCGCAGCCGCTCCCCCCACCGCCACCAAGGCCCCCACGCCGGATGAACGAGACTAATCGATGAGCATCATTCGAAAAGCCGTTCAGAATCCGGTCGCGGCCAACATGCTCATGCTGTTGATCCTCGGGGCCGGATGGTTCACCGCCACCCACCTGCCGCGGGAGCTGTTCCCCGAGTTCAGCATCGAGATGGTCGCCATCTCCGTCGTTTATCCCCAGGCCAGTCCGGCCGATATCGAGCAGAGCATCTGCAAGGAAATCGAAGAAGAACTGTCCGGCCTGGAGAACATCGACGAGGTCACCTCCGTCAGTCGCGAGGGCCTGGCCACCGTCACCGTCAAACTCCAGAGCGGCGCCGATATTCGGAAGGCCGTCGACGACGTCAAGACCCGTGTCGATAACGTCGAGTTCCCCCTCGACGCCGAAGATCCTCTGGTCACGGAGGTCACCTGGAAGAGCCACGTCATCCACGTAGCCGTGGTGTGGGACGTAGACGACGAAGACGTCTCGCCCGACGACCGCGAACGCACCCTCAAGGAAATCGCCGAGGACATCCGCGAGGACCTGGCCGAACTGCCGGAGATGTCGCAGGTCAGCGTCTGGGGGGTGCGTGATTACGAGATCAGCGTCGAGGTCTCCGAGGAGAGCCTTCGCAAGCACCAGTTGACCATGGAGCGGGTCTCGCAGGCTATCGCCGAAGGCAGCTTCGACTTGCCCGCCGGAGCCGTCAAGACCGTCACCGGCGACCTGACGCTTCGCGTGGTCGGCCAGTACTACACCGCCGAGGAGTTCCGCCGCATTCCGGTCCTGTCCAAGCCGGATGGCACGATTATTCGCCTGGGCGATCTGGCGGTGGTCCGCGAGAGCTTTGAAGACCTCGACATCGGCGGCCAATTCAACGGCAAGCCCGCCGCGCTGGTTAGCATCTTCAAGACGCCCGATGAAGACACCATCAAGATCGTCAAAGCTGTCCGGCGCTACGTCGAGACCAAGCGAACCGAGTTGCCCGCCGGCATCGACATCGACACCTGGGCCGACATGTCCAAGCTCATCCAGGATCGCCTGGACTTGCTGGTCCGCAACGGCCTGCAGGGCCTGATCCTGGTATTCCTGACCCTGTGGCTGTTCTTGGGGATGCGACTGTCGATCTGGGTGGCCTTGGGCATTCCGGTGTCCTTCGCCGGGGCCATCCTCGTCCTCGACATGGGCGGACAGACCATGAACATGATGAGCATGTTCGCGCTCATCATGGCTTTGGGTCTGATCGTCGATGACGCCATCGTCGTCGGCGAGAACGTCTACTCCGAGCTTCAGAAAGGGCGTGACCCCGACGACGCCGCCACGCTCGGTACGCGCGCCGTGATCTGGCCCGTGATCGGCGCGGTGGTCACCACCTGGCTGGCCTTTGTGCCCTTGCTGACCGTGCCCGACGTGATGGGCAAGTTCATCCGCATCCTGCCGTTCACCATCATCCCCGCCCTGGGGTTCTCCCTCCTGGAGTGCATCGTTATCCTCCCCCCCCACTTGGCCCACGGGCTGGGACGGGCGAAGCTCCAGGCGAGCAACTCGCTTTCACGCTTCGCCCGGCAGAACCGAGACCGCTTCGACCGCGGGCTGGCGTGGTTCCTCCAGAACATCTTCACACCGATGTTTCGCGCCACGGCCCACTATCGCTACCTGACAGTGGCGGGCTTCATGGCGGTGCTAATCCTGATGGTCGGCGCCGTCGTCGGCGGGCGTGTCAAGATCGAAGGCTTCCCCCAGATCGAAGGCGACACACTCCGGGCGGCGCTGATGCTGCCGACCGGTACCGGCATCGCCCGAACCGGCGACGTGGCCGAACGAATCTCCCTGGCTGCCACCCAACTGAACGAACAGTTCACCACCAAGACCGGGCAGCCCGTGGTGCAGAAAGCCTACGCCCTCCTCGGCCAACAAGCCGCCACCGGCGTCCCCGAATCCGGCTCACATCTGGCCGAAGTCATCGTCGAGTTGCTCCCCGTCGAAGAGCGCGGCGAGCAGCTCCGGCCCCACGATCTCGTGGCCCAGTGGCGCAAGAACGTCGGCCGCATTTCCGACGCCCAGAGCCTCACCTTCGAGGCCTTCCGTGGTGGCCCGGGCGGCCTGCCCTTGGAGGTCCGTCTGTTCGGCCCCAATACCGACGCCATCAAGCCCGCCGCCGAATTCCTCCAGGAGGCCTTCGCGTCCTACCCCGGCGTCTCGGATATCCAGGACGACGCCTTGCCCGGCAACAAGGAAATGCACGTCAAGCTCAAACGCGGCGCCAGTTCGCTGGGCATCACCCTCCGCATGTTGGCTCAGCAACTGCGAAGCGCCTTCTACGGCAAAGAGGCCTACAGCATTCAGCGCGGGCGTGATGAAATCAAAGTCATGGTCCGCTACCCGGAGCGACAGCGGAAGAGCCTCTCCGACGTCGAACAAATGCGCGTCCGGACCCCTGCCGGCGACGAAATCCCCTTCTACGAAGTCGCGGAAGTCCAACTCGACCGCGGCTACACCACGCTGCGGCGAGTCGACCAAGACAGCGTGGTCACCGTCTCGGCTGACATTGACAAGGCCGCCGGCGCCAATGCCGAGACAATCCTCCAGGACATGTCCAAGCCCGGAGGCGCCTTCGACCAACTTCGCCGTAAGTTCCCCCAGGTCGAGGTCGACCTGACCGGCCAACGCCAACAGTTGTTCGACTCCCTTAACGCCCTGAAGGTCTGGTATCCCATCGCCCTGTTGGGCATCTTCACGGTGCTGGCCGCCATCTTTCGTAGCTACACCCAGCCCTTCATCATCATGCTGGCCATTCCGTTCGGCTTGGTCGGGGCCGTCATCGGCCACTGGCTGATGGGCTATGAGTTAACGCTGCTGAGCATGTTCGGCATGGTGGCCCTGACGGGCATTGTGGTCAACGACTCGCTGGTCCTGATCGACCTGGTCAACCAGCGCGTCCGCGCCGGGGACGATGTCTTCACCGCAGCCGAGACCGGCTCGCGCGACCGCTTCCGACCGATCCTGCTGACCACCGTGACCACCGTCATCGGCATGAGCCCGTTGTTGTTCGAACGGAGCTTCCAGGCCCAGTTCCTCAAACCCATGGTCGTCTCGATCGCGTTCGGCCTGAGTTTCGCCACGCTCCTGACCCTGGTGGCGGTGCCCAGTATGTACCTAATCGGAAACGATATCCGCCGCGTGATCCGATGGCTCGTTCACGGGAACTGGACCGACACTCCGCCCCCGGTCCCGGCGATCAGCGAAGACGACACTCGATAAACGTGATGTCGTCATCGAACCGGATGCGGTCCGACGACTTGAGCAGACGTTCCTCAATCTCCTTGAACCCCACGGTGGCCTTGGGATAGCCCAGCATCTTGAGGATCCCCACCAGGCCCTCGACGTCCAGGAACTCTCCGTCCGGCCGACTGATTTCGATGGCCCCATCCGTAAAGAACAGCACACTATCACCGGCTTCGAGATTCTCGCTCTGCTCGTCGTACATGGCCTCTTCCAGCACCCCCAGCGGCAAGCCAGCCGCTTCGGCGGGCGTGTGCTTCCCGTCGGCATTGCACACCAGCGGCGGTGGGCCGCCGGCGCTGACGAAGCGCATCAGCTTGTGCTGCAAGTCAATCGTCCCGCAGATCGCCGTTGCGAAGGGCCCCACTTCCTTGATCTGATGACACAGGTCTCGATTGACCGCCTCCAGGAATGCCGCCGGCACCGGCATCAGGTCCTGATGGACCTCGCACAGGGAGCTGAGCATCATCGTGTACAGCGCCGCCGGCACGCCGTGGCCCGACACATCCGCCAGTAGGAAGCCGTAGCAATCGTCCTCCAACTGGACGATCGAATAGAAGTCCCCGCCGATGATGTCCGCGGGAATGTAATGCGTCGCGAACGAAATGCGGACGTCCTCCGGCAGCGAATCTTGAATCGCCAGCGACTGAATGCGCCCCGCCCGTTGGATGTCGCTGAACTCGGCCGTCAGGTCGCGGAATGTCTCCACCCCGCCGATGACCTCGCCGGCCTCATCCCGGATCGGCGCCACGCTGACCCGCATCGGAATCCGCGGCCCGTCCTTGCTCTGGGCGAACACAATGATCGGCGTGGTCGACGACTGATCCGTCACCATCGCCCGGTGCAGTGGGCAATGCTCCTGCCCGCATAACGGATGTCCGTCTTTGTCGATGTGACACAGAATGGCGTCGTGGCAATGCTTGCCCACGACATCCTCCGCCGACCACCCCGTAATCCGCTCCGCCGACCCACTCCAGTAGAATATCTCCCGCTCCAGGTTGACCGCGTACACCCCGTCATTGAGAGACCCGAGTATCTGATCCGAACTCGCATTGGGCTTCGAAGTGGACATGCCGGCATTAGAACCCATGCCGATTCAATCGGCAATGCCGCCCGAGCCCAGAGATTGCCCCTTCCCCAAACGAAGCGCTTGTGATGCCTCGTCGTCTCCGTATAATACCCAGTCGATCCTCGGGGCGTGGCGCAGCTTGGATAGCGTGCTTGACTGGGGGTCAAGAGGTCGTGGGTTCAAATCCCACCGCCCCGATTGAAAGGCCCGATTTTCGGGCCTTTCTTTTTGGTTTGGCGTCGCCGTTCTGCCCGTTGTGGACCGTTCCGGACACATCCGGACCGTCACAACGCGCCAACGGCGCCGTAAAACCAACCGGCGCTTCCGCCGGCAAATCGTCCGTCCCGGTCCGTTTAGTCACCTGCGGATCCGGAAACTCGTGTACGTCGTCAGCGACAATGGTAATCCGTGGGCGTTGAACTAAGTCACGGAT